>JAEUJD010000214.1 GCA_016793015.1 Phycisphaerales bacterium | reverse complement strand
GTTCGAGAAGATCGGGATTGCGGACGCGATCCAGGTGTATCAGCAGGATGCCGCGAGCGGCGCGCACATGGACAAGGACCCGGAAGATGTGCGGTACAACTTTGTGCGCTGGGTGAGCAACGACATCGGCACGGCGATCGGACCGAGCCGCGTGCACCCATTGACGGGTCAGATTCTGGATGCGGACATCATCCTGACGGACGGGTGGATCCGGTACTTCGCGCAGAACTACAGCGAGATTCTGCCGGAGATCGCGATGCAGGGGATGACCGAAGAGACGATCGATTGGCTGCACAAGCACCCGCAGATCGATCCGCGGGTGCGTCTTGCCGATCCGGGCGAGCGGGATCGGGTGATCGAGCGGCTGAAGCAGGAGAAGAACGACCCTGCCGCGGCGGCGCGGCGGGGCGTGCTCGGCTTTGGCGGAATACCGATTCCGAGTTCGGCGGAGCGGGCATCAAATCCGGACCTGCTCAAGCAGAGGCTGGACCTGTCGTCGGCGATGTGCGCGGCTTCGGTGGGCAAGGGCTTCGACATGGCGATGATGCGGATGCATCTCGACATCGTGGGCTTGAGCGCGGATCGCAGCGGGATTACGGGGGCTGCCGATGTGGGCGGTGCCGGCGGGGCGAGCGTGAACATGCTCGATGGGATTCCGGAGTGGTTCATCGGGCCGCTGCTGGTGGATCTGGTGGCGCACGAGTGCGGACACACGCTGGGTCTGCGGCACAATTTCAAGGGCTCGAGCATCTACACGCTGGCAGAGATCAACAGCCCGGAGGTGAAGGGCAAGAAGAGCTTCAGCGGATCGGTGATGGACTATGTGCCGATCAACATGAATGTGCCGGATGCAAAGCGGCTTGAGGAATACCTCAAGAAGAACGCGGACGCGAAAAAGGACGCCGAGGGAAAGAAGGAAGAAGGCAAGAAGCCGGACGTGGCGGCCAATCCTTTGGGCGGGCCCGACAAGCCGCAGGACCTGGGCGATTACGCGCAGGTTGATAACGGGCCGTACGACTTCTGGGCGATCGAGTACGGATACGGCTTTGATGACCCGAAGAAGGTGCTGGCGCGCTGCAACGAGCCGCAGCTTGCGTACGGAACGGATTGGGATCTTCGTGGACCGGACCCGCTGGTTCGACAGTACGACTTCACGGCCAACCCGGTTGATTACGCGAACAACCTGATGGAACTGGCGCGGTATCACCGCTCGCGGCTGACCGAGCACTTCGTGCGGGACGGCGATAGCTGGGCGAAGGCACGCCGGGGATACAACCTGACGCTGTCGTTCCAGACGCGTGCGGTCGCGATGATGGCCAAGCAGGTCGGCGGCGCGAATGTCTCGTACAGCAAGAAGGGCGACCCGAACGGGAAGGACCCGATCACGCCGTTCTCGAGCGAGAAGCAGCGCGAGGCGCTGAAGTGGGTCATCGACAACACCTTCAGCGATACGGCGTGGGACCTTTCACCGGAACTGCTGGCGAAGTTCACCAATGCACGCTGGTACGACCAGGGCGGCATCGACGAGGCGGTGGAGGACCCGGCGTACCCGATCCATGATCGGATCGCGGGGATCCAGACGACGGCGCTCGTGCTGATGATGAACCCCACCACTCTCCGGCGCGTGTTCGACAACGAGATGCGTTCGCCGGGCACGGAAGATGTGCTCACGCTTCCGGAGCTGATGGAGACGATCAGCAAGAGCGTGTGGACGGAGATCGACAAGGCGCCGGGGCAGCAGTACACGGCACGCTTGCCGATGGCGTCGAGCCTTCGGCGAAACCTGCAGAGGCAGCACCTTGAGTTCCTGATCTTTCTGACCGAACCCAACGCGTTCTCTGGTGAGGCGAGCAAGCCGATCAGCAACCTGGCGCTGTATCAGTTGCGGACGATCCAGGACAAGATCAAGGGGATTCTGGAGAGCAAGAGTGCCGCGAGCAGACTGGATGCGTACACGATCTCGCACCTGACCGAGGCGAACGAGCGGATCAAGGGCGTGCTGAACTCGACGTATATCTACAACAAGTAAGTTGTGGAGAAAAGCAGAAAGGGCCCGTGAGTCTCATGCGACTCGCGGGCCCTGTTTCTTTTTGGAGCGGGTTCAACACGGAGGGCCACGGAAGGAGCACGGAGATGCAAGAACAGAGGAAGGCGGGAGAGAACGCGGAGGTGCGGAGAGGGCGGAGGTTCGCGGAGGGGGAGGCGGAAAGTGGGATCGTGGATTCCAGTTTTGGGATTTCGGAATGCGGAATGAAGCATCGCGCGACTACGGGGCCTCGGCGCAGGATTGCCAGATCGTCCGAAGTGCGGCGTCCATTCGGTTTGCAAAGTCGGGGCCGTTACAGAGCTTGGAGGAAATGAACTTGGCTCGCAGGGATTGCTTTGCGCGTGCGCGGGCGGTCGCGTCGCACGGCGTGATGGCGGATGCGTGACTTGCGGCGATGATGGCGAAGTCGTGCGCGGATTTTGCGATGCAATCCGGCAGGCCCGCGGCGGTGAGGAGGCTGGCGCCGACTCTTGACGCGTGCGAATTGCCGGCGAGCGTGATAACGGGGAGGCCCATGTGCAGGGCTTCGCAGGTGGTGGTTGTGCCGCAGTAGGGGTGGGTGTCGAGCGCGATGTCGGCGCGGTTGTACTCGGCGAGGTGGGACTTGTAGTCGGGGGCGTGGGGGGCGAGTTCGATTCTGGACGGGTCGATGTTGCGAGCGGCGAAGGCGGCGTGCAGTATCTCGCGCGTGCGTGGGTCGGTGAGGGTTTGGCTTTTGAGGAGGAGAGTTGCGTGCTGGACGGCGCGGAGGGCGTTTGACCAGAGGTCGAGGGTGGTGTCGGTGATTTTCTGCTGGGCATTGAAGGAGCAGAAGGTGAGGGAGTTTTCCTTTGCGATGCTCGTGGGTTCGGGTGCGCGTGGGTCGGGGGAGAAGCAGAGGAAACAAGAGTGTGGTGCACCAACAGAATTTGCTGCACCGATCTCCGCATTGCGCTCAGGTGAACCCACCCCCAACCCCCTCCCAAAGGGAGGGGGCTCCTGCATGCGGACGAGTTGCTCAGTGGCGAGATTGTCGGAATTGGGAGGGTCGGTGATTGCGTCGACTATCCGGAAATCCATCGCGGGGATTCCGGTTGTTCCGGCGTAAGCGAGGTAGGTGACTTGGAGTGGGGCGAGGCGCTTAGCGAAGAGTGCGGGGCGGGCGGTGACATGGAGGCCGGCGAGGTCGATGGCGATGTCGGGCTGGGCGGCGTGGATTTGTGCCGCGATCTGGTCGTCGGGTTTATTGGTCGCGTCGATCCAGTGATCGAAGAGGGGCTTGAGTCTGGCGGTCATCGCGTCGTCGGGGCCGCGGAGAAAGACGGCGGTGTACTCGAAGTTCACACGGTCGCGGTGTGTGAGCCAGGGTTCGAGGAAGCGGGCGACGGCGTGGTCGCGAAAGTCGCTGGAAATGAGGGCGATTCTCAGGCGGCGATCCGGCGTGAGATCCCAGTTTTGTGGCTGCCACTGGGGGCCGACCGAGTTTGCGAGTGCTTGACCGGCGCGGCGGTGGATCTCGGTGAGCTGCGCGGGGTCGAAGCCGTCGCAGTAGTGCAGCATGGTCGCGGCGGGAATGAGAGCACGCGGGTCGGCGGGTGCGAGCGAGAGGGCGCGGACGAGAGCATCGCGAGCGTGCGATTGGCGGAGGCTGTCTCCGAGTGCGCCGGCACCGATGAGATGGAGAAGCAGGTCGTTCGGAAAATCGGCGAGAGAGCGGAGGGCTTCATCACCGGCTTCACCGGATTGGCTGTTTGCGCGGAGGGCGTTGATGAGACCGGCGCGGAGGGTGCTCAGCGTTGGGAAGCGGGAAGTGCCTTCGCGGAAGATGCGGATCGCGTCTTTGGGCTTGCCGCAGTCTTGGATGAGTTCGCCGGCGACGATTCGCAGTTGGGGTTCTTGCGGCGTGCCGATCGCGGCCGTCAGAGCACGCTGGGCTTGGTAGGCAGCGGGCTCGTGCTGGAGGAGTGCATGGAGCACCCTGGCGAACGTGAGAAGCAACTGCGGATCGTTCGAAGTGCGCGCGAGGCGTTCAAGCAGCGGACGGGCGAGCGCCAACTCGCCCCGCGACAAGTGGGATTGGATCTGTGCGAAGGACACGGTCGGAGCGTACGAGGACCCGGTGCCACGGACGTTTCGATTGGAAAGAAGGCAGCGAGGCAGGAGGCATCAAGGCATCAAGTGGGGATGCTGGTGCTCAGACGATGTTGGTCGTCACGTTGATATTGCCATAGGTGGCGCGGGAATAGGGGCAGATGGTGTGGGCCAAGTCCGCCAGTTCCTGTGCCTGCTTTTTGTCCATACCGGGGATGCTGACGTTGAGGCGGGCTTGGATGGTGTACGCGCCGGCAACGGTGCCGAGGTCGATCTCGGCATCGACGGCGACTTCGGGGGACAACGCGATTTTCAATTTAGCGGCACCGGCCTTCAACGCGCCGATGTAGCAGGCGGACCAGCCGACGGCGAAGAGCTGCTCGGGGTTGGTGCCCCCGCCTTTGCCGGGGGAGGTGAGCTTGACATCGAGCTGGCCGTCGTCGGTGCGGGATTTGCCGTCGCGGCCGCCGGTGGTGTGGGCTTTGGCGGTATAGAGGACTTTGTCGAGCGTGGGCATGTTGAGTTCCCTTTGAGTGAGAGGTGATGTGTGCTGCCGATCGCGGGCGACACTTGAGATGAGTCTTCAGCGTATACGGATACGCAAGTCGGGATCAGGAATGGCCGTTCAGCCTTGCTTCACGGGGAGTTGGAGATAAACCTCGAAGTGGGTCATTCCGTGCGCAAATGGTTTGCCGATCCACGCTTCGAAGCCGGGCTGGTCGTCGGGGACATATCCGCTGCGGGGGAGCCAGACGCCGTAGAGCCATTGCAGGGCGCGGATTTCGAGATTGATGTCGCCTTGCATTTCGATCTGCGCGACCGTCATGGCGGGGAAGCGATAGCAGCCAATCTCCCCTTTGGGTGAGAACGGGGCTTTGCTCCGGGCGAAGGGAATTTCGACGGCGACGTGATAGCGGCAATCTTCGAGCGCTGTGATCTCGGGGTTGTCCCATTGATAGCCGAGGTACTGCGAATCGGCGAGGTTATTTTGCTCGGCCCAGGCGACGAGTCGATTCATCGCGGCGATGACGCCTTCGCCCTGATACGGCTTGTCGACGCGGATGTACGCGACGGCTCGGGAAGGAAGGTCGCGGATGCGGACTTTGAACGCGTCGGGGTTGGTGCGGGGTGGGAGCTTCGCGAGGTGCGGTTTTGCAAACTGGGGCTGGGCGGTGCTGAGGATTTCGCTGCGCTTGGCGCGCCAGGCATCAACATCGAACGCGCGGGGTGCGACGCCGTATCGCTGCTTGAAAGCGCGGGAGAAATCGGAGGAGGAGGCGAAGCCGCAGGAGAACGCGATGGATGTAAGCGAGGATTTGCGTGCGTGGGCCATCAGGCCGATGGCTTTTTCGAGGCGGAGGCGCTTGGCGAAATCGGCGGGGGTTTCACCGATGATCGCTTGAAAGACACGGTGAAAGTGGAACGGGGAGAGCATCGCGATTTTCGCGAGGCGGTTGAGGCGGATGGGCTGATTCACATGCGAGACGATGTGATCGACGGCGAGGTTGACCCGTTCGAGGTATGCCGCGGCTGTTGGGGATGAGCGTTTGGTTGAGATTCGCAAGATCTGTCAAGACCTCCGGAGCGGGACTTGTACGATAACAGGCGTGAGTTGGGCGTGAGCGAAAGCGGGCGGTAAGCTGGATGAATGGAGGGATCATGCGGACTCGTGGTGCGGCGATTGTGATTTCGGCGGCGTGCGCATTCGGTGCGGTTGCGAGCGAGCTTTGGCAGGACCCCGCGGCGAAAACCGCCCCAAAGCCGCCGTCGCCAACCGCGAAGGCGCTTGAAGCGTTGAAGGCGGATGAGGGAGTCTGGAACGCAGAGGTCTCGTTCTGGATCAAGCCGGGCGGCGACGCGATCAAGAGCCACGCGGTGCTGAATGCCAAGATGGATATTGGCGGGATGTTTCTGGAGCAGCGGTTCGATGGAACATTCGGGCCGGAAATGGGGAGCAAGCCATGGACGAGCGTCTCGTATACGGGCTTTAACGGTTCGACGGGCGAGTACGAGGCGGTGCGGATGGCATCGTCGAGTTCGACGATGATCAACGTGCGCGGCAAAGCAAAGCCGGACGGCACGATCGAGATGTCGGGCAACTACGTGATGATGGGGATGAAGGGGACCGAGCGCGATGTGATCCGGCACGAGGGAGCGGACAAGTGCGTGATCGAGACGTGGATGTCGTTTGATGGCTCGCCGGAGTTCAAGGGCGCGGAGATGGTGCTGACGCGCATGATGCAGAAGGCCGAACGCAAAGAAGGAGAAACGGAAGTGAACCTTGGAAACTTTTCGGTGAGTCTGGCGGTGAAAGACATCGCGGCGTCGCGGGCGTTTTATGAGAAGCTCGGGTTCAAAAAGATCGGTGGCGATCAGGCGAAGAGCTGGCTCATCATGCAGAACGAGACGAGCACGATCGGGCTCTTTCAGGGCGTGATCCCGAAGAACACGCTGACGTACAACCCGGGATGGGATCGGACGTGCGCGACGCTGCCGGCCTTTGAGGATGTGCGTTCGATTCAGAAGACGCTGAAGGCGAAGGGGCTGGAATTGACACTCGCGGCGGATGAGTCAACGACGGGACCGGCGAGTGTGATGTTGATAGACCCGGATGGAAATCCGATTCTGCTGGATCAGCATGCAGCGGGGCCGGGGAAGTAGAGAGATAGAGCGGTAGAGCGGTAGAGCGGTAGAGCGGTAGAGCGGTAGAGCAGCAGCAATTGTAATTTGCGAAGAAGATTTACTTGGCGGGCGTGACGTCTTCGATGTCCTGCGACTTCGCCTTGTCGAGAGGCTGGTGGAGGATGCTGTTCCCGGCGAAGTCGATCTTGTCGAGCTGGACTTCGCGGACGCGCCGGTTGTTCATCGTGTGGTAGTAGAGCTTGCGGGCTTTGGTGTCGTAGCAGACGGTCCAGAGTGTCGAGCTTCGCATGCCTTCCATCTTGGCTGCGCCACCGGCTTCGGCTGCGCCGAGCGGAACATTGAAGTTGTCGAGGATGCGGAACATTTCGTAGACGGTTTCGGGGCCATCGGCCGTTGGACGAGCGGATGCGGAGAAGGCGACGGCACGAACGAAGCGGGAGGGCGGGGTGAAATCGCCGGGGAGGCCGATCATGCCGCTGCCGCCACCCATGGGGCGGAAATCGAGGTCGGCGATTTTCTTATCGGGAAGCGCAACGGAAGAGAGATTGATGTAGTTGCGGAGATTGGTCTCGTGCCAGTCGTAGCTGGGCGAGTTGGTGATGACACCCAGGGGTGCATCGAAGATCCGGGCTTCGCCGTTGAGATATTCGATGACGATCGACTTGCCGCTGGGGTCGGTGACGAGGAAGTGAACCGGAGCGACGATGCCGATCGTGCTCTCGACGACGGGGACGACGCGGATCTTCGCGATCGCGGCACGGACCTGATCGATGGAGTCGCAGGTCGTGAGCAGATAGGCGCCGACGTCGGTCGGGGCCATCGATTTATCCGCCTGCGCGGGATCGAATTTCTGATACTCGGCGGTGCCGGGGTGGTAGAAGAGACCGACTTGCAGGCCCTTCTCGTTCATGCCATCGAGGACGAGGTCTTTATTGGCACCGTCGATACCGACCAGGCCGTACTGGCCCGTCCAGGAAAATCCGGGCTTGTTGTCCGAGAGCGTTGATGTGAACTTGTGGCCTCGGGGGATGACGATGAGGCGCGAGTGAAGATCGAAAGAGCCCCACTCCATCGTGCGGCCGAAGAGAATCGAGCCGTCTTTGGCCCGAAGCGTGATGCCGGTGCAGGCGTCGGCGATCGGGGGGGCTGCGAGAACGGCGAGAGCGGCGACCGTCAGAATAACGCGAGTGAGGGCGATGCGCATGGGGTGTTCTTCCGAAAGGTTGCCGCGACAATACAGGGGAGGCAGAACTCGCGGCCGCCCGTCGCGGGTGCAGTATAGAGATTGGCGCGTGCCGGTTCGGCCGTAGACTGCTGACAAGGACAGGATCGTGTTTATCCGGGAAACACGCAATGGCGAGTGACGATTCGACTTTTTCGTCGGAACCGACGATCGACGGGCCGCAGAACACCGCGGCGGCGGCGATCATGGCGGCGCACCTCTCGGAGGGGCCCGGGTCGAACATCGGGCCGTTCAAGGTTCTGCAGTTGATCGGCGAGGGCGGCTTCGGCTCGGTGTTCCTTGCACAGCAGGAGCGGCCGGTTCAGCGCCGGGTGGCGCTCAAGATCATCAAGTTGGGCATGGACACGCGTCAGGTGGTCGCGCGCTTCGAGCAGGAACGCCAGGCGCTGGCGATGATGGATCACCCCAACATCGCTCGGGTGCTGGATGCGGGCGCGACGGCGACCGGGCGGCCCTACTTCGTGATGGAGCTTGTGAAAGGCGATCCGATTGTCGAGTACTGCGACAAGCACAACCTGAGCATCCGCGAGCGGCTTGAACTCTTCGCCCAGGTGTGCACGGCGGTGCAGCACGCGCACACCAAGGGCATCATCCACCGCGACCTCAAGCCGAGCAACATCCTGGTCTCGATGCAGGATGGCGCGCCGAGCGCGAAAGTGATCGACTTCGGGATCGCGAAAGCGACCAGCGCGCAGCTGACCGACAAGACGATTTTTACTGAACAGAGGCAATTGATCGGCACGCCCGAGTACATGAGCCCGGAGCAGGCCGAGGGCTCGATGGATATCGATACGCGGACGGATGTGTACTCGCTGGGCGTTCTGCTGTACGAACTGCTGACGGGCACCACGCCGTTCACGACCAAGGAACTGCGATCGGTCGCTCAGGTGGAAATCCAGCGGATCATCCGCGAGGTCGACCCGCCGATTCCCAGCACCCGGATCTCGCGAAACAGCGACACGATCGTCTCGGTTGCCGCGAAGCGGCAAATGGAGCCACGCAGGCTCGGCACCGCGATCCGCGGAGAACTCGACTGGATCGTGATGAAGGCGATGGAAAAGGACCGCCAGCGCCGGTACGAGACGGCGAACGGGCTTGCGGCGGACATCCGCAGATATCTGGCGGGCGAGGCCGTTGTCGCGGCGCCGGCGAGCGTGTCGTATCGGGTGCGCAAGTTTGTGAAGCGGCATCGGGTGATGGTGATCGCAGGCAGCGTCGTGGGCGCTGCGCTGGTGCTCGGTGTCGTGGGGACCAGCGTTGGACTTTGGGAAGCGAACAGGCAGCGGGGGCTCGCCGAAGCAAACGCGGCGCTCGCAAAGGAAGAAGCATCGCGCGCGACGAACGCCGAGAGCGTCGCACAGTCGAGGCTTGCGGAATCCGAGGCGACGGTCACGTTTCTCGATGAGATGCTGGGCGCCGCAGACCCGAGCGCGCAGGGAAAGGACATCAGCGTGCGCGCGGTGCTGGACGGCGCGTCCAAGTCGATCGGGCAAAAATTTGCCGATCGCCCGCTGATCGCGGCTCGGCTGCACGGGACGATCGGGCGGACGTACACAAGCCTCGGCGCGTACGAACCGGCGGAGTCGCACCTGCGGGAGCAGGTGCGGATCAGGCGTGAAAAGCTCGGGCCGGATCACGAAGACACGTGCCGAGCCGTGAACGATCTGGGTGTGTTTCTCACCAAGAACGGGAAGAGCGCGGACGCGGAGTCGCTGCTGAAGCCGGCACTGGCGGATCACACGAGGCTGTTCGGGCGCAAGCACGCGATCACGCTCCAATCCATCGATGCGCTGGCGACGCTGTATGTCGAACAGATGCGATCGGCGGAAGCGGAGCCGCTGCTGCGGGAAGTGATGGAGATCCGCAGAGAAACTCTGGGAACGCAGAACACCGAGACCGTGTCGTCGATGAATAGCCTGGCGACGCTGTACGGCGACACCGAGAGATTCGACGAGGCGGAAAAGCTGTTTGCCGAGGCCGCGGCGATTCAGGAGAAGATCAGCGGTCGCGACCATCCGCTCACGCTCGAGGTGCGGAGCAACTTCGCGTGGCTCGAGTATTGGTCGGCGATGCAGGAACGGGAGAAGCGTCCGGACAAATACAAGGAACGGATCGCGCGATCGCGAGCGCTCAACGAAGAGGTGCTCGAAGCCAAGAGAAGGGTGCTCGGCGAGGAGCACCAGAGCACGCTGGCGACGATGAGCAATCTTGCGTCGGTCTACACCGAGCTCGGGATGCTGGACGAGGCGGAGGCGCTCTCGCGAAAGGACCTCGAGATCGTTACGCGGATGCTGGGTGAGAACCACCCGGACACGATCGTGTCGCTGGCGAACCTGGGCGCGAAGCTGCGGAGAAGGGACCGATGCGCAGAGGCGCTGCCGTACTTGGAGCGTGCGATCAAGGGGTCGCGCCAGTCGCTCCCGCCGGATCATGAGGGGACGGGTTACACGCTCGGGTGGTACGGCAGTTGTCTCGCCACACTGGGCCGGTACGCGGAAGCAGAGGCGGCGCTGCTCGAGGGTCGCGGGATCGTGACGAAGAAGCTGGGAGAAACCAGCAACTCCTCGATCCAGATGGCGCGGGACCTGATCAAGGTCTATGAGGCGTGGGAAAAGGCTGATCCGGGCGCCGGGCACGGGGCGAAGGCTGCGGAGTTGCGGGCAAGGCTCGAAGCGAGTCAATCGCCGGAAAAGCCGGCGAAGCCGTGACGGAACTCGCGCCGGATCGGCGGAATTGCCGAAGAAGACTGTGGATCAAGCCCGGACAACGTCGCGGCGGAGGGCCTCGCGAACATGCGCACGGGCGCGCCGATCTGCATCGAGAGCATCATCCAACGTGCGCATCGAAGCCGGACCGATCGCTTCCATCGCTTCGATCACCAGCTCACCGATGCGCCCAAAGAGGATGTCGCCCCGGAGAAAGGCCAGTACGGCCTCTTCGTTCGCGGCATTGAAGATCGCGCCGGAAGTTCCCCCGGCGCGGATGACCGTATAGGCGAGATCAAGAAGCGGGAACTTGTCGCGATCGGGCGGCTCGAACTGGAGCGCGGTCGCGATCTCCGCGAGATCGAGCAGCTTGACGAGCGAGGGCACCCGCGCCGGGAAGGCGAGCGCCTGCTGGATCGGCCCTCGCATATCCGGGTGCGCGATCTGCGCGACGACGCTGGCATCATCAAACTCGACCAATGCGTGCGCGATCGATTGCGGATGAACCACAGCGTCGATCTTCTCCGCGGGCAGCGCAAAGAGCCAGTGCGCCTCGATGATTTCGAGGGCTTTGTTCATCAGGCTCGCGCTGTCGACCGTGACTTTTTCGCCCATCGTCCATGTCGGGTGTTTGAGCGCTTCGGCCTTGGTCGCACGCTGCACGCGGGATTTTTCCCACGTGCGGAAAGGGCCACCGCTCGCTGTGAGCGTCACCTTCTTGACGGATGCCGGGGCCTGCCGCAGCGCCGGATAAATCGGGCCGTTCGCCGCGTCCGGACCCGACTGAAGGCACTGCCAGACCGCCGCGTGCTCGCTATCGACAGGCAGCAGCTTCGCTCCCGTTTTCTGAGCCGCGGGGACGACGATCGAGCCCGCGGCAACAAGCGTTTCCTTGTTTGCGAGCGCAACGTCGCGCCCGAATTCAACCGCCGCGAGCGTCGCGGGCAGACCCGCCGACCCGACAATCGCCGCAAGGACGACATCGCAGTCGACTTCCCGAACAAGGCGCTCCGCGGCGTCCGGCCCGGTGAATGCACCCTTCGGCGCATCGCCGCTCCCATCCGAGAGAGCGAGATGCTTGACGTTGAATCGCTTGGCCTGATCGGCGAGAAGAGTTGCCCCTTTGCCCGCCGCAAGGCCCACTACCTCAAACTGCCTTTGGAAGAGCCCCTTCGCGTGCAGCGCGTTGAGGTGCGTGACGACTTCGAGCGTCTGCGTGCCGATCGAACCGGTGGAGCCGAGGATGAGGAGGCGGGTGGGAGGCATGGAAAACAGAGCCGCAGACTTGCAGAACAGCGGAATGGAAGGATACACCGCGAGACAAAATATTCAGCGCGCGGAGGTCTCGCCCTCTGCTGCTCTGCAAATCCGCGGCCCTGCTGCTCTACTCCGGCTTCGGACGTTTGTTCAGTTCGGCGGGCGTCAGTTTGCGGCGCGAGCTGTAGAGGAGCTTGGGTTTCGGACCGGTCGGCGCAGGCTGTGCCGGTGCGGCGGATTCGCGGGGCTGGTGACGCTGATTGCCGCCGGAGTTGCCACTGTTGCCGCCCGGTGCGTAGCCGGAGTAGTCGCGATTGCCTCGGATGGGTTGCTGACCCCCACCGCCAGCATTGGCGGGCGCACCAGCGTTCGGAGCGCCACCACTCTGGCCACCATCCGGTCCGCCACCCTGTCCACCACGTCCGCCTCGGCCTCGACGACCTCGGCGACGGCGTCGGCCACCTCGCTGTTCGCCTTCTGCTCCGGGTTGACCGTGACCGTCGGATTGGTTCGAGTCGCCGTGATCTCCCGTGCTGGTTTGATCGCCGGCTTCGGAATCGGCGCCTTCACGCGCGGGCTGGCGAAACTCATTCACGGGTTGCGCGGCGCCGCCTTCATGGGGTTGGCCATTCTGCTGTTGGCCAGACTGACCCTGCTGCTGCGTGCCGGGAGCGCCATCGCGTCCGCGACCGCCTCGACGTCCGCGGCGACGGCGACGGCGACGACCACCTTGACCATCGCCTTGCTGACCATCTTGCGGGTGGCCCTGCGAATCGGGGCTTCCATCGCTGCCTTGCTGGTCGAACTGCTCTTGATTGTCGTCGCCCTGGTCGCCCTGAGGCGCGGCTGCACCCTGCACGGGCAACGGGGGCGGCATTGTGCCGTCCTCGTCGCCGTGATCGCCCATGAGGATTACGCCTCGCTCGGTTTCGACGCGACGGACATCCGGTGCGCGAAAAGGCTCGGGAAGTGGACGCTGCTGCTGGCGTGGCGGCTGATCCTGGCGATTCTGATCTCGGGGCGGACCGCCTCTGCCTCGATCGCCTCGACCCTGACCACCACCTTGACCTGCACGCCCCTGATCACCTCGGCCCGAATCGCTTCGGCCCTGCGGTGCACGTCCATCATCGCGTCCGCCCCGGCGGCCCCGACCGCCACGACGCCGACGTCCGCCCCCTTGCGATTCGGCTTCGGCAGTGGATGCCGCGGCTTCCTGCGCGTCGGAGCGGATTTGCCGGTCGAGATCTTCATCGGAAAGCAGAACCGGCTCGTCGCCGAGTTCCACAACTTCCTCGGATGGATCGCCCGCGGCAACGTCGGCCTCGTGGGCTTCATCGCGCTCGGTGGCGGAGTCGGAAGTGAAGCCATCTTCTTCGGAGGCTTCGGCGGGCTCTTCGACGACGATGAGCTCGGCGGGGCGCTTGCGGGGCAAGGGCTGCGTGAGATCGATGTCGGCGCCGAGCGTGTCGTAGGCGTAGAAGGTCACGCGATCGACGGGGACGGCTTCGCTCACGCGGACATCGACGCGCTTGCCGCTGGTGCGTTCGATGCGGCTGAGCAGGTGGCGCTTGGCGCTGAGCAGTTCACCGGCAACACGCGGGCTGACAACGAGTTCGACGCGGCCAACCTTGTCAACATCGAGCAGAGCTGCGAGTTCGCGGAGAGCATCGCCGGTCACACTCTCGGGCTTCTGGACGAGTCCACGCCCGCGGCAGGTCGGGCAATCGGCGAAGTGCAGGCTTTCGGAACTGGCCCGCATGCGCTGGCGCGTCATTTCCAGAATGCCGAATTGCGAGATCGTGGTGATGGTGGTACGGGCGCGATCGCGCTTGAGACGCTCGCGCAGACGGCTCTCAACATCCTTGCGGTGCGCCATGGAGCGCATGTCGATCAAGTCGTTGACGACGATGCCGCCCTGATCGCGGAGCCGCAACTGGCGGCAGATCTCGTCTACCGCTTCGAGGTTGGTCTGGTACGCATTCTCCTCGGCATCGCGCGAATCGCGGCTCTTGCCGCTGTTCACGTCGATGGCGACGAGGGCTTCGGTCTGATCGATGACGAGGCGGCCACCCGACGGCAGCGGCACTTCGCGGGCATGAATGTGAGCGATCTGCTCTTCGACTGCAAACGCGTGATAGATCGGCGTGCGGCCGGGATAGTGCAGCAGCTTGGTGCTGGTGCGCGGCGCGACAATCTTGAGGAAGCGGCTGGCACGCTGGAGCGCCTGCTCGTTGTCGATGACGATCTCGTCAACATCGGTCGTGAGCTGATCGCGCAGAGCGCGGACCAGCAGATCGCTTTCGGCATAGAGCAAACGCGGCTTATCGCCCTGGGCGCGCCGGCGTTCCATGTCTTTGTACAGACGCACGAGGTACGCGAGATCGCGCTTGAGCTCCATCTTGGTGCGCTCAAGCCCGGCGGTTCGGAGAATAAAGCCGAAGCCCTCGGGCAGGTCGAGCTGATCGAGGATCTCCCGCATCTTGCGGCGCTGTTCCTCATCCTCCACCTTGCGGGAAACGCCGACCTTGTCCATCTGCGGCATCATCACGAGGAAGCGGCCGGGAATGGACAGATAGCTCGTGAGCGTCGGGCCTTTGGTGCCGACGCCTTCTTTCAGAACCTGCACGAAGACTTCGTCGCCTCGGCGGAGCGCAGCCTGGATCGGCGGACGCTCGCGGCGAGGGGTCTTGTGGCCGACCTGTTCGGTCGCATCATCGCTCTCGCCGGGGAAATAACGCGGGTGCAGATCGCTGACGTGCAGAAATCCGTTGTCGCCCACGCCGAAATCAACGAACGCGGCCTGGATCGCAGGCTCCACGTTGATGACCTTGCCGACGTAGATGTTGCCGACGCGGCTTTGTGCCGCGAACTTTTCACTGGTGAACTCTTCCAGTTTGCCGTTTTCAACAATCGCGATCCGGCATTCCTCGCCGGTCACGTAGTTAATGAGCATCTGGGTCTTGGACTTTTCTTTGCTTTCGCGAACCATCTCGAACTCCGAACTGGCGCGAGGGGCTGATCGCCTCGAACGCCGTGCGCGGCAATCTGCCGCGGGCAATGGAGTGCTCGTGTGTCCGGATTGCTTCAGAGAAAGTCCGAGAGACCCGCACCGGCAGAGGGGCTACGCCCGCTGCACCTTCTGCGACCGACTCGGCGCCTCCCGAATGAGTGGCGCACACGCGTCGATCACCGCGACCGAATCCGGGCTGGGCCCGGGTGGCGGATTTCCGTTCCGCCTTCGATCCGCCGGATGGCTTTCAACTCGAAAGCCGGACCCGGTCTTCTGCTCCCCGCACCCCGGTACGCCGCGTGAGCGGCAGAAGCCAAGGGGGAAGCGATGCTCGTCATTCGGACTTGCCCGGCTGGACGCCGACAAGCCCTCAATTGTCTTTTGCCTGCCTTATTCGCCGGTACGCCCGTCGAACAAATCAGGCACGATCTTGCGAGCCCGGTCCCTCAAGTACGAGGAAACCTGGGTCTCTGAATCGAACGAGAGCGCCTGTCGGGCAATCTGTTCGCACTGTTTCAGGCTCACCGAGCGGATTAGCCGCTTGAGCTGCGGGATCGACCCCGCGGACACGCTAAGGGTACGCAGGCCCAGCCCTACGAGAAGAAGGGCGTATTCCACGTCGCCGGCGGCCTCGCCGCAGCAGGAAACCGGGGTGTCGTGCCGCCGGGCAGCCCGGACGACATCCCGGATCAGCCGGATGACTGCCGGATGGGCCGGGTTGTACATGCTCGCGATCGTCTCGTTGGAGCGATCAACGGCGAGGGTGTACTGGGTCAGGTCGTTGGTTCCGATGGAAAAGAAGTCGACTTCGCGGGCGAAGGTGTCGGCCATGATCGCGGCGGAGGGGACCTCCACCATCATGCCCACCTTCAGGTTTCGGTCGAATTTGATGCCTTCTTCGTCCAAATCCTCCATCACGTCGTTCACGAGGTACTTGGCCTGGCGGAATTCGCCCGTACTGGTCACCAGGGGGAACATTATCTTGATCGGTCCCTTGGCGCTGGCCCGCAGCAAGGCCCGCAACTGACGCTTGAACATCGGCTGGTTCTTGAGGCAATACCGAATGCTGCGGCAGCCCAGGAACGGGTTGCGTTCCGGAAACTCGGCTCGTTCCTGTGTGTACTTGTCGGCGCCCAAATCCATCGTGCGGATGGTGAGCGGCCTTCCTTTCATGATCTCGACGCACCGGAGGTAACTCTTGTAATGATCTTCTTCGCTTGGTTCGGTCTTGCTGGTGAGGTAGAGGAACTCGGTGCGGAAGAGACCGACCCCTTCACCACCAAGCTCGAGAACATGCTCGGCCTCGTCGGCAAACTCGATGTTCCCGACAAGCTCGACGCGTTCTCCATCCGTTGTTACGGACGGCAGGTCGCGGAGTTCGCCCAGCGAGAGCTGGAATGTCTCCCGCTGCTTGATGAGCCCGTGGTATTCCTCAAGCCGCTCCGCATCCGGGTTGAGGATGATGATGCCGCGGTCGCCGTCGAGGATAATGCTCGATCCATCGGTCGCAGCGGCCGTGAGCTGACGGCAGCCGACAACTGCTGGAATTCCGAGTGCACGGGCGACGATCGCGGTGTGACCGGTTCGGCCGCCAAGGTCGGTCGCAAAGCCGATCACGCGGGTGCGATCAAAGCTCGCGGCCTGCGACGGTGTGAGGTCGCGCGCCAGCAGGATCGAGCCGGGGGGAAGCTTCGCCATCCGGCTTTCGGCGCGTCCGAGCAGGTGGTTCAACAACCTTGAGGCCAGGTCGTCGATGTCGTTCACCTTGGTGGTAAAGACCGAATCGGGATTCGAGCGGAACTTATCCGCGAGTTGCCCGAGCACGTGGCTCACGGCGGACTCCGCGCCGACGTGCTCGGCCTCGATCATCTTCTGCATCGGGACGACGAGCGACTTGTCCTTCAGCATCCCGGCGTGGAAGAGAAAGATCTTCGCGGCCTCGTCGCCCATTTCCTTCTTGGCGCGAGAGTGGACCTCGGTGAGTTCGTCGATGGATGCTTCGATCGCATCGTCGAGTTTCTTCCGTTCTGCCGCGACGGAGGAATCGGCGATCGGCCGGCGGGGCAAGCGGCGGTGGTCATCGCCCAGAAGCGCAACGTGACCGATCGTGATGCCGGGCGAGACGGCGATGCCCTTGATGATCTGCATCTTGCCGCCGGGGGGAGACTCGGCGGGAATCGATGAAGCGGGCTTGTCGTCGGAGGCGTTCACGGGAGGGCGAGTTTACGGGGAAAGACAGCCCCCCGAGCAGCCGGTTGCTTGCGCCGAGCAAGAAAAGTTAGCGAAGAGCACCCAGGAGGTAACTTTCCAGTCGCTCGGTCAGGCGGGCGACGGTCAGATCCGGCCCCACGCTTCCCGCGGCGGCGCGGGCCTCGGTCATCCAGCGATCATCCAGAATCTTGCCCATCGCGGCAAGCCAGCCCTCGCGGGTGTCGTCGCGGATGATCTCGCCGGGCTTGTGCATGCCGCTATCGACGAGATCGCTGCCGGGTGCGTGCTGTGCCGCGAGCAGCGGGACCCCCGCGCGAATCGCTTCGCAGGCAAAGCGGCCGGTTCCGAGGCCGGTTTGGCCAAAGCCGGCGATGGCGATGTCGGAAGCCGCGAGAAGACGCGGGATGCTGACACGCGTGCCAGCGAAGACGAGCGAGTGTGCGCAGTTGGCATCACGCGCGAGGGAGTTGAGCAAGTGTGGGTAGCGACCGGTGACGATAAGGCGGAGGCGGGGCTGCGCTGACGGCGCCGCATCATTTGATGAAAGGATGCGACTGGGCGTGGCGACGCGCTCGAGCATGGCGAGTGCCTGCAGCAGATTCGCAGCGGTGACATCGGTAGCGTGCGTGCCGCTGAGGAGAAAGACACGATCGGTTTCGTTTAGCCCGAGGGCGGCTCGTACTTCACGCCGTGCGGTTTCTCGCTCAAGGCCTCGAAGCGGCTGGGCGCGGGCGGCGTAGCCGAGCGATCGAAGGCTGGACTTCTCCGCATGGGGGCCGATGGTGAGCGGCTGCACGCGCCGGCGGGGCGTGTCCTTGGCGGCGCGGCGCTCGGCGAGCAATTCGTGGAGCAACCACGGGTGGTGCACCAGTTCCATCGCAGCGGAGACCGGGCTGCGCTCCGCGAGGATTCGTGCGACAACTTCGTTCGCGCGTGCGCCGAGCGGGAGCCAGACGTCGCCACAGAACAAGGGTGTGAGGCTGAGGCAGACGCTGTCGGGGCGAGCCCGGAGAAGACCTCGCGCCCAGTAGCGGAAGAGGAATGGCTCTGCGCCAAAGTGGCGGCGATTCGGGCGGTGGACGATGAGCGGGAGACCGGCGAAGAGCGCCGGATCATCGCAGCCATCGGCGGCGACTTCGACCTTGTGGCCCCGTGCGGCGAGTGCGTGTGCAAGATCGGCGGCCCAGAGCGTTTCGGACCAGTCGATGCTGCGAACGAATCCGGCGAGGATGAGGATGCTGAGCGGAGGGCGGGCGTCCTTTGGGAAGCGAACGTGTGGAATGCGCGTGGGTACGCTCGGCATGGTGCGAATTGTGGGCGCGCAGGTCGGAGGAAGTTGCGACCGAAACCTCGCTTTCTGACGGCGATGCCGCGAGACGCGCAATTTACTTCGCAGACGCGGTTCCCGCGACTGTCTCTCGGAGAAATCCCCCGAACTGCGTTGAAACGTTGAAACAGGCGAAAACTCTTGGCTGCGAAAAGAAGAAAGCGTCGTGCTCTCGCACGACGCATCTTGCCCAACAAATGCACAGCGTTCAGAGGTTTACTTGGAACCGGGCTGATTCGCCTCACCGGTCTTTGGAGCCGGAAGGTCGAAGAGTTCAAGTATCCTCACTCCGGGCTCGTGGTGAAACACGTCCTGCATCACGTCCTGGGTGAACCGGATGCGGCGTTCCCTGATTTGAGTGAGTTCGTCTCGGGCTTCCTTCATCTTTGCAGCCAGAGTGCCCTCGGCTTTGTACTTCTCGATGTCCTCAAGATAGACAACTTCGACGTAACTCGAACGAGCGCCGAGCCACGTCGCCTCATCCTGCAACTTCTGCGTCCAGCGGTTGTCGACATTCTTGTAACTTCTCCAGAAGAGTTCCTCAAGAATTTTTGCCCACCGCTGTTCCTCGCGGGATTGCCAGAGAAGCTCGCTGGGGTCTTCCCGGAGAGGTGGAGGAGCTACCAAAGGAAGGGTGCCAGGTTCGCGTCGCTGCGCGGGTGCCGGAGGACTGGCGCCCGGCTCCCGTTGTGCCTGCGCCACGGTACAGGAAGCACCGAGAAGAAGAATTGCCATGAAAAATGCCGCGAACCACAACAGTGTGTTGCTGAGCTTATTCATTGCCATTGAACTCCTGTATCCAGCGGTCAACATCCGCCTGGGTCCACGCGCCGTCGCCGTTTCGGTCGGTCTGATACACGTGCGCGTTGAAATCAGTCATGA
>JAEUJD010000213.1 GCA_016793015.1 Phycisphaerales bacterium | reverse complement strand
CAATCGGTCGCCTTCTCGAATTGCCGCGCAATGCGCAGCATGCGGGCCTCATCGAATGCGGGCGACACGATCTGGACGCCCACGGGCAACTGCTTGCCTTCGACTACAGCGAAACCGGCGGGGATCGACATCGCGGGGAGGCCTGCGAGGTTGATCGTCACGGTGTAGACGTCTTCGAGGTACATCGCGAGCGGGTCGCTGGTCTTCTCGCCGATTTTCCATGCGGGCGAGGGGCTTGCGGGCATCAGCACGGCGTGGCAATCGGCGAAGACGCGGTCGAAATCCTGCTTGATCCTGCGGCGGACTTTGAGCGCGGTGTTGTAGTACGCGTCGTAGTAGCCGCTGCTCAGGACGTGCGTGCCGAGCATGATGCGGCGCTGGACCTCGGGGCCAAAGCCTTCGGACCGCGATTTGCAGTAGAGATCGAAGAGATCATCGCCGGGTTCGAGCTTCGCGCGATGGCCGTAGCGGATGCCATCGAAGCGGGCGAGATTGCTCGATGCTTCGGCGGGAGCGACGATGTAGTACGCCGCGATTCCGTGATCGAGCAGGGGCAACTCGACATCGACGATGGTGGCGCCGAGCTTTTTGTAAGTCGCGATCGTTTCTTCAAAAACGCGGGCGACTTCGGGGTGGTTTGCATCGCTGCGGGCCTGGCGGGGAACGGCCAGACGCAGGCCATCGAGCGGAGTTTCGAGCGAGCCGAGGAGATCCGGCAGTGGTTCCTGCGATGAGGTTGTATCGAGCGGATCGTGGCCACAAATCACCGAGAGCGCGAGCGCGGCATCTTCGACCGTGCGCGTGAGTGTGCCGATCTGATCGAGGCTGCTCGCGTATGCAACCAAGCCGTAGCGGCTGATGCGCCCGTAGGTCGGTTTCACGCCGACGATGCCGCAGTGCGATGCGGGCTGTCGGACCGAGCCGCCCGTATCGGAACCGAGCGCGAGCGGGACGACGCCAGCCGCGACCGCCGCAGCGCTGCCTCCGCTGCTGCCACCCGGGACGCGTGACGTATCCCACGGATTAAACGTGGGGCCAAAGCAGGAGTGCTCGCAGGAGGAGCCCATCGCGAACTCATCCATGTTCGTCTTGCCGAGGATGATCGCTCCGGCATCGATCAGTTTCTGAACCGCCGTCGCGGTGTAGGGCGATTCGTAGTTGCGGAGGATGTTGCTGGCGCAGGTGGTCTTGCCCCAGGAGAGGCAGAGGTTGTCTTTGAGTGCGACGGGGACACCGGCGAGCGCACCGCCGGGAGTGCTTTTCGCGGCGTCCGCAGCCGCTCGAATTTCGAACAGCTCGGTGAACGCCCGGATCTTCGTGCCGATTTCTCCGGCGCGCTTCAGACCGGCGGAAACGCGTTCGGTGGCCGAACCGGCGAACATCGGGGGGGCTGGCTGTGTCACCGGCCGCCTTCCTTCTGGATCTTGCGGAGAACCTCAACCTGAAAACCGCCGATCGGCTTGGCGCCGTTGAGGGCGTACATCCAGTCGTGGATATCGGCGCGATTCGCGGAGACCTCTTCGCCGCTCTTGAGGCCGACATCGCCGATCGGCTCGTCATCGAGTTTGCCGGTGATCACGCCGCTTTTCATGGAGCGCACATCGATCCACATGTACTCGCGTTCATCGGAGCCACGGATCGGAAAGCCGACCTTGACCGCGAACGCGTCGTTTCTGGTGCGCTTGGCAAACGCCGCCTCAAACTCGGGGAAGCGTTTGAGTGCCTCGTCGCGTGCGGCCTTCATCTCCGGATCGTCTTTCGAGACCTGAACGATGGCTTGGTCGCCCTGCTTTTCGCACGCGACCGGAGACAGCAAGAGGCCCGCGAGCACAGCAGCAATCAGCGGTTTGGCTTTCACGCTCCACCCCCTTCACCCAGCACCTTCGGCACCTTCACAAACGGCGGCATCGTGTCCGGCGCGATCTTCATGAGCGCTTCGTTACTCAGCGTCGGCCCGGGAGTATCTTCATCCAGCCGGTTGGTCGTGCCGCCGACGTTCGCCATCGGCTCGACATCGTCGAGTTTCAGTTCGCGCAGGCGGTCCATGTATCCGAGCACGGCGGTCATGCGAGCGCCATAGTCCGCGACCTGCGCGTCGGTGAGCGACAGGCGCGAGAGTTTCGCGATGCGGCGGACATAGTCTGGCGAGAGCGGCTCGTGACCCATGCACCGAGTGTAAGCGGGAAGCGGTGTGCCGCGCCTTGCGGATCAGCGCCGGAGTGCCGCAATCCGGCGGCAGAGTTCGTGCGTGAGCGCATGGCTCGATTTGTGCGCCGTGACTTCGGCGATCAGCGGGCCTCCGAGTAGAGCCAGATCTCCGATCAGGTCGAGCAGCTTGTGCCGCACGGGCTCATCGGCGAAGCGGAGCGAGTTGTCGATCGCGCGCCCGTCCGGCGCGATGACGAGCATGTCGCGGGGTGTGAGGTGCGGAAAAAGTCCTGCGGCCTTCATAGCAATCGCCTCGCGTTCGAGGGAGAAGGTGCGGGCGGGTGCGATCTCGGTCGCGTAGCGATCCGGGTCGCCCTCCCACTCGAACGACTGCTCGGGGATTCCCGCTCCGGGCGGGTACCGCAATTCGTATCGATATCGAAGCCGGTCGGCTGGGTGTGCCTCGATCCACGCGCCGGAGGATGCATCCTCGACGCGGACGGTCTGTGTCAGGCGGATCGCGTGAGCGGAGTGCGGGGAAATCTGACGGCCTCGGAGCGAGGAGACGAAGCCCGCCGCGGATCCATCGAGGATCGGCAATTCACTCGCATCGACGACGATGTCGGCGTGCCAGACACCCAGGCCCGCGAGCGCAGAAAGCAGATGCTCGACCGTCGCGACGGAGAAGTGTTCATCACCAAGAACGGTGTTGCGGCCACCCAGCGGCCCATGCGCGGGCTGCTGATGTGCGATCAACGCCGGGATGACGCGCGATGACGAGGGATGCACGAAACGGATGCCGGTCGGTTCGCTTGCACGGCGCACCTCAACACGCGAAGGGCGCGCAGTGAAGAGCCCAACCCCGGAGACTGCGATTTCTGGCGGCGTGCTCATCGACGCTGCAAACAGTGGGAGGGTGGGGGGCAAGTCGGAGATCAGGCCCCGTCCACTTTGACCTTCTTCATGATCTGCGAGAGCCGACGGAACAGGGCCATATTCCGGGCCGCTTCCTTCACCGGCATCGCCGGTGCGCCGAGCCATGTCTGCCCGCTGGGGATGTCGTTCATCACGCCCGCGCTCGCGCCCACCCGCGCCATCGCGCCGATGTGGATGTTGTCGGTCACGCCCACGCGGCCCGCGAGCTGCACGCCGTCGCCCAGCGTCACCGAGCCCGAAAGCCCGACCTGACCGCAGATGATGCACGAACGTCCGATGCGGCAGTTGTGCCCGATCTGCACGAGGTTGTCGATCTTGGTCCCGCTGCCGATGCTGGTGCTGCCGAACTTGGCGCGATCGATGCAGGTGTTGGCACCGATATCAACGTGGTCGCCGATGGTGACGTTGCCGATGTGCGGGAAGTGGACAAGAAACTTGCCGCGCCCGCTCGGGTGGGCCTGCATCGTGTATCCAAAGCCCTCCGCTCCGATCACGACGCAACCGGCGATGTGGCAATTGTTTCCGACGATGCAGCGATCGAGAATCGAAGACCCCGGGCCGATCTCGGTGTCTTGGCCGACGGTCACCTCATCGCCGATATGCACACCCGAAACGAGATTGGAGCGTGCCCCGACCTTCGCACGCGGCCCGACCACGCACATGGGCCCCACGCGCGCGGTCGGATCGATCGACGCGGTCGGATCAACCTTCGCCGTGGGATCGACCCCGGGCGTCGGCTCTGCCACCGGCGGGGCGAGCGCG
>JAEUJD010000223.1 GCA_016793015.1 Phycisphaerales bacterium | reverse complement strand
AGAACCGTCCAACCGAGCGAAGCGTGCGCGATGATGGAGAGCATCGTGCCGCGGGACGTGTGCCAGCCTCGGGCACGTCCGTAAGCGCGGAGGATCCAACCGAGCAACAGCGTCGCGCCGGCCAGAAAGATCGCGAGGATTGCAATCTGCGCGAAAACCGAACCGACGATCTGGAACATGCGTGAGAACGAGCGAGCGAATCGAAATTGTCGGACGGGATCAGAAACAAAGACTCCGCTCCACGGCGAGAGAAATGCGACCGCCGCGATCGTGGTCTGAAGGAAGAGCAGCGAGAACGCACGGCGCGAGCTTGCCTCCATCACGCGAAAGAGTGCAGCGGGCCGGGCAATCGTGAGCCAGAGCGTGAGCCAGAACGAAGTCAGGCTGAGGCGTTGTTGCCACGGCGTGCCCGGTCGCAGTACGGGGCTGCTTTGCCAGCATGGCGTGCCACATTCGGGGCATTTCGACGCAGAGCCAGATACTTCGAGAACGGACCGAAGCTCGTAGCCGCAGGTCTCGCAGCGGGGAATGGAGGCCGGGCTTGCGGGAATTGCCGGATTTGGTGCCACGTGGTTGTTCACCTGTTCGCAGCGTACGCAGGGAGAGTTTTGCCGCGGCTTATGAGACGTGCAGAATTGGTTCTCGGCATCAAGGTCGGGTGGCGGAAGTGCGATAAGCACAGACCAAGATGCGGAAGTCCCCGTCCCGGGGTGCCGCGGCAGGAGTCAGACATGAACGCCATCAATCGCCGTCGCTTCGAACGCTTCTCGCTTCAGCCCATGTACACGCCCGTGTGCGTGCGGCAGATTGATGGGAACGGCAGTCCGCTGGAAGGCCACGCGTACGACGTTTCGGAAGGCGGCATTCGGTTCGAGCTCGATCAGGCGGTGCCGACCGGCTCGCGCGTGACGATGCAGGTCACGCTTCCGGCGGGTCAGGGGCCGATCGATAGCTCTTCGGGCACGGAGCGCAGCGTGATCGTGTTCGGGAATGTGGTCTGGGTAGACGACAGCGAACCCGGACCGGTACGCATGGCGCTGGCGATCACAAACTTTGCTCGTCTGGGCGATCGCGAGCGCTTGCTCAAGTCGCTTGGTTCCGGCCGATACCTGCGGGCGGCCTGATTTCCCGGTGACTTGCCGGGCTTCAATCGTTCTCGAATCTCATTTGGATACGGCGGTGCGGGCTCGTACTGTTGCCCCGTGTTTGTCGATACCGCAATTATCACTGTGAAGGCCGGAGACGGCGGCAACGGGCATATCTCGTTCCGGCGTGAGAAGTTCATTCCCAAGGGCGGTCCGAGCGGCGGAGACGCCGGCAAAGGCGGCTCGGTGATCTTTGTCTGCGACGACGGGCTTTCGACCCTCTTCGATTTTCGGTTTGAGCGCACCTACGAGGCCGAGCCGGGCCAGAACGGCGCCGCCAAACAGCAGCACGGTGGCGACGGCAAGGATCTGATCCTGCGGGTGCCCGCCGGAACGCTTGTGTTCAACAACGACACCGGCGACCTGATTCACGACATTCAAAAGGGCGAGACCTTCACGATCGCCAAGGGCGGCAAGGGCGGCTTCGGCAACGAGCATTTCAAGAGCTCAACCTACCAGACTCCGCGTGAGGCCACGCCCGGTGAGAAGGGCGAGACCTTGAACCTGCGGCTCGAATTGAAATTGATCGCGGATGTGGGTCTCCTCGGGAAGCCCAACGCAGGCAAGTCGACCCTGCTCGCGGCACTGACTCGCGCAAACCCGAAGATTGCCAGTTACCCGTTCACGACGCTCAGCCCGCAACTCGGCATCGCGGAAGTGGATGGCCAACGCCGCATCGTGATCGCGGATATCCCCGGCTTGATCGAAGGAGCTGCGCAGGGCGCGGGGCTTGGCCACGAATTCCTGCGGCACGTCGATCGCACACGCGTGCTGGTGCACCTGCTCGATCTCCAGCCGGAAGACGGTTCGGACCCGATCGAAAACTACAAGATGATCCGCGAGGAATTGCGTCAGCACTCGCAGGCGCTGTACGACAAACGCGAGCTTGTGGTGCTCAACAAGATCGATTTGATTCCTGACAAGGCCGAGCGCGAGAAGTTGATCAAGAAGGTCTGCCGCGAGCTTGAGCTGCGGATCGATCGGGACGTGATCGCGATTTCCGGCGCCGCCCGCACGAATCTGAATGCGCTGCTGGAACGGCTCTGGAAAGAGCTCAACCCGGCGGACGAAGTGGAGGGGTGGAAGTCCCCGGCGACGACGGCGTAAGCAGCGCGAGCCACTCGGTATTGCCCGTTCCCTTTGATTTTGAGCCGCCTTTGGCACCGCCGAGCACCGGCGATTCGGTGATCGCGAGCACGGTTGCGCCCATTGCCGGAATGTCGCGGGCAACGCGTTCCACAATCTCGAAGGCTTGCGATTTTTCGAGCACGACGCTCTCGCGCCGCGGATTGTCCTGCTCGTAGTGCGGTTTGATCAGCGTGATGATCCGGCCGCCCGGCGCAAGCCATTTCAACGCGACAGGAATGAGCAGCCTTTGTTTGGTCCAGCCGAGATCGACGACGACAAGATCAACATCGGGCGGCTGGGGGGGCGGCACGTGCAGCGCGTTCGATCGTTCTTTCACGGTTACCCGCGGATCAATTCGAAGTTTCCACGCGAGCTGGCCGTAGCCGGTATCGACCGCAACGACGGACATTGCGCCGTTCTGGAGCAGGCAATCGGTAAAGCCGCCGGTGGAGCAGCCGAGATCGGCGCAGCGAAGGCCCTTCGCGTCGATGGAGAACTCGCGCAGCGCGTGAGCGAGTTTGAGCCCGCCTCGACTGACATAGGGGCAATCAGGGTCCACGGCGGATTGTTGGGGTGGGGAGGAGGCGGTCGCGGTCAGATGATCGACGGAACGCCGACGATCGAGATGCCGAGTTCATCGGCGAGATCGATCACGCGTTCTTTCTCGAGCATGATCACATCGCCCGCAGCAAGCGCCAGGCAGCCGGCTCCGGCAGCGGCCATCTTTTCAATCGTGGTCGCGCCGATGGTCGGAACGTCGCTGCGCCGGTCATGGCCCGCACGGGCGCCCTTGCAGAGCGTCCAGCCCCGGGCACGGCAGAGACGCGCCACGCGCTCAATCATGCGGTCGGTGCCCTCGACGGCCTCGACGGCGATCACGTCGCGCTCGCGGATGGCGACGGACTGACCGATGTCGAAACGGAGCAGTTCGGACATCATCGGCCAGACAAAGTCGATGTCGGCCCGCTGCTCCGCGGTCGGCTGGGTGCGGGTGAGCACGCCGATATGGGCGAGTTCATCCGGGATCGGCATCGTCGAATCGAGGAGCGAAACCCCGAAACGGTGGAGTTCTTCGGCAACGCCCCGGAGCACCATGTGCGAGCGTTTATCGTGACGGAGCTTCTGGAACCAGAGCCGCGCCGTCCGGATGTCGGGCATGTTGCGCACGAGCCGCCACGGATCGTGCATCAGCTTGGCCTTGTCGACCCGGCCGACCATGATCGCGTGCCGGACGCCCCAATCCCTCAGGATGCGTCCCCAGCTTCCTAGGCGAAGCACGCCGACCTCAGCGAAGGTCTCGCAAAGGCGGGGCAACTGCGGGTCGTATTGGCTGGACAGGCCCAGGCCGTGAACACGATGGCCCTGGGCTCGAAGTCCTTGCGCAATCTTCACCGGAAGCAGGCCTGACCCTGCAATGAGCCCAATCCCCGTCGGCGGTGCCGGCGGGTCGGGCAGAATCGTGAGAGAGCTGGGGGAAATTGCGAGCGACATGAAATCCGGAAAGGTGTCTTCCGAAGAAGACTATTCGTCCGGGTCGGAGCCTGCGCGTGAATCACACGAGCGGACCCCACTTTTACCCGGGGAAAGTTACTGCACACTATACATCTGTTCGACGTCGATATCAAGTCGGCGGCAAATTTGTTTGTATAATGTTTGGTATCGGTGTTTTGCGCCGGCAACGCGGCAGCCTTCGACCGATACAGATTTCGTGCAATCCGGATCGCTCGACATCAACGAGGCAGATGGCTCGACGCCGCGCGGACCGGCGAGGCCGTTTCTCCAGGTGCTGTTTCGATGCGGCCCGACGTACGTGCGGGTGTATCGCAAGAAGAGCGGCGAGGCGTACGACGCGAGGTGCCCGAAATGCGGCCGGCGCGTGACGTTTCGTGTCGGGCCCGGAGGCAGCAGTTCGCGGGCGTTTGAAGTTGACTGCGGGCGGTGAAGATTTAGGAAACGGCTCCGAATTTCTCGGCGCCGGCAGCGATCCACTCGCGGCAGACGCTGAGAAACCGCTGACGCTCGATCGGCTTTTCGATCATGTCGTCGCAGCCGCTCTCGATGGCGCGTCGGCGCTGCTCGGTCAGCACGTTTGCGGTGAGCGCGACGATGGGGCGGGTATAGCCCGCGGCACGGATCTCTTTCGTCGTTTCGTACCCGTCCTTGATTGGCATCTGCATGTCCATCAGGATGAGGTCAAAGGGCGTGCCGATGCGGAGCTGCTCGAAGCACTGTTCGATCGCAAGATTGCCATTGGAGACAGTCACAACTTCTGCCCCGGCTTGACGAAGCAGGTGCACGATGAGGCGCTGGTTGTCGGGGCCATCTTCGGCAAGGAGGATTCTGCCTCGGATTTTCTGGGGAGCGGGTGATTCGGGTGAAGCGGTATTTGCAGCACCGATCGGGGCGCCCTCTGCGAGTCGGCAATTCAGGCGCAAGACAAACTCGGATCCACGCCCCGGCGTGGATGTCGCGGAGATGTCGCCACCGAGCAGCCGGGCGAGGCGACGGCTGATCGCAAGACCGAGGCCCGAGCCGCCGAACTTCCGTGTCGTGGAAGGGTCGGCCTGCGAGAAGGCTTCGAAGAGGCCCGAGAGTTGCTCGCCGGACAGGCCGATACCCGTGTCCTGCACCTTGACAACAAGCACCCCGAGCGGGCGGAGCATGCGATCGGGCTCGTACTCGAGCAGCACGCGGACGCGGCCGCTCTCGGTGAACTTGATAGCGTTGCCGACGAGGTTGATGGCGATCTGACGGAGCCGGGTCGGATCGGTGACGAGCGTGGGAGGGACGGAATCGGCGAAGGAGAACTCAAGGCCGATGCCCTTTTCGGCGGCGCGCCCGGCCATAAGGCTTGCGACATCGTGGATAATCGTGGCGGGCGAGCACTCGATGCGTTCGATCGAGACGCGGCCTGCTTCAATCTTGGTGATGTCGAGGATGTCGTTGATGACGGTGAGCAGATGCTCGGCGTTGCGGTGGATGGCGCGGATGAATTCGGCGCTGTTTTCGTGGCCTTGGCGAGAGTCGGTGAGCAGATCGGCGAAACCCAGGATCGAAGTCATCGGCGTGCGGATCTCGTGGCTCATGTTTGCCAGGAAATCCGACTTGGCGCGGTTGGCTTCGTCGGCGCGCCGCCGGAGTTCCTGGGCGACGATGGCATCGAGCTCCGCCTGGCGACGGAGGCGCTCGGAATCCGCCATTGCGGTGGCGAGATCTTCGTTGCGTTTGAGCAGTTCCTGTCCCCGGGCTTCGAGTGAATCTCGGGTTGCCGCGAGATCGGACAGCACAGAGCGGACAGCGGCGTCGAAATTTCGGCGTTCGATGGCGAGCGCGCACAGCTTGGCGGCTTCGGAGATCAGGTGGATTTCTGCATCGTCGGGTGCACCCGGGGTGCTGCCGTAGATTGCGAAGGTGCCCAGTACGGTGCCGTCGGAGGCGAAGAAAGGCTCGGACCAGCAGGAACGGAGATTGACCGACT
Organism: Phycisphaerales bacterium; assembly: GCA_016793015.1. Classification (GTDB taxonomy): domain Bacteria; phylum Planctomycetota; class Phycisphaerae; order Phycisphaerales; family UBA1924; genus JAFEBO01. The sequence continues at coordinate 2,060 of JAEUJD010000223.1, read as the reverse complement.
GAACGAGCTCGCGCGCGGGTTCCCAGTTCCGGTCCATAAAAAGATCGGTCGAAATGACCCGGCGGCGCTCGTGGACGGCGACGCCGCAGCTGCCCACGGTGGGGCCGGTCGGCAGCCCGTCGACGGCAGCGCGGTATTCGGCCGGAAACGAAGGGCCTGAAGCGTCGCGGAGAACCGTGAGTCCGCCACGGACCTCGGTGGTGAGGATGGAGGCCCGAACGCCTGGGCGCAACGCCTCGATCGACAAGACGAGGCGGTCGAAGGTCTGCTGGAGGGGCGCGCCGCTGAGCATCATTTCAAGGATGCCGATGCGTTCCCGCTGCCATTCTTCGACGAAGACCTGGGCGGTGGCGTCGCGGCAGGTCCAGACGACGTGTTCGACCGCTCCGCGGGCGTCGAGAACCGGTGAGCCGCGGGTATCGAGCCAGACCAGGCGGCCGTCTTTGTTCTTGGCGCGATAGCGGAAGCGGGTGTGCTCGCCCGCAAGGGCGCGCTGCCGCATTCCCTCCACGCAATCAAGGTCGTCGGGGTGGACAGCGGCCTGCCAGGATTCGTTTGCGAGTTCGTCGACGGTCCAACCGAGTTTGCGCTCGACCGATGGACTGATGTAGAGCGCGCAGCCCTGGCGATCGGTCAGCGTGACAAGATCGTCGGTGGACTCGGCCAGCAGGCGGTAGCGGTCTTCGCTGAGTTTGCGGGCGGTGATGTCCTGGAAGACGCCCCGCAGCCCGATGCAGCGTCCGTGCTCCATCACGCAATTGCCGATCGAACGAACCCAGATGTGACGGCCGTTGGCGGTGACGAAGGGCAGTTCGGCTTCGTAGCTCTCGCCGTGGGCGAGCGCGCGCTCGACGAGTGTGCGGATGGTCGCCTGGGCTTCGCCCGGATAGAAACCGGTGGCTTCGGTAATCCCCGTGGGCTCAAAGTCTTCACTGACTTCGTGGATGCGTTTGACCTCGCTGGACCAGCGGATGCGTCCGGTTCGAGCATCGAGCGACCAGCTTCCGACGTTGGCGAGGCGCGAAGTGGCTTCGAGAAATTCCTGAGTTTCCAGCAGGTGCGCATCGGTTAACGCGGTCGCCGGGGCGAAGTCGAGCAGACCAGGGACAAGCGAGGCAACCTGGCGCACCGAATCGATCTCGGAGGGCGTCCACATCCGGAGACGGACGTCGGCGATGAACACGCACAGCACCCCGAGGCTTGGTGTCACAACCGGGACGCCGAGGTAGCTCCGTGCCGCACTGTCCGCAGTGAGGCGCGGATCAGAAAGTTCGCTGTTTGAAAGGATCGCAGATTCGGCGACGACGCTGCTGCTGTCGATCACCTTGGCACAGCAGGTGCCTGGTCTGCTTCGCCAGCCCCCCGGCCATCCGATCGTCGGCCCGGACCAGATTCGGTCGCCACGCTGCACGGAGAAACCGGCGATCGGGCTGCCGGTGGCCGCGGCCAATGTTGCGACCAGCGTCGAGAGTGACGGATCGCCAGCCAGCGCTTCGCACCGGCTTTCAGAGTTGTCGAAATTGACTGTCACGGGCATCCGGCCAACCACAATCGTTCCGGTGTTGAATCGGACCGAAAGCGGGCCGGACTGACGATTTTCGTGAAGGAGGTGGTTGCGCGGGATTTTTCAGGTCTGCAGATGGACGCGTCAGGCTTCGGGCGGTCGGCCGAGCGAAGCCAGGATGGCAGCGACAAGTTCGGGCGGGCACTTCCCCAGATGCGGGTTGGCCTTGGGGCAGCAGGCTTCTTGGGCGAGTTTGACGGTCTGGCGGTACGTATCGACGTAGTTTCGACACGAACAGCACTTGAAGAGGTGCTGCTCGAAGCGGTCCCGAACGCCCTTTTCCAGCTCGTTGTCCAGGTAGGCCATCAGGAAATCGCTGCAATCGCGGCAATTGATCGAGCCGCCGGATTCCAGCCGAGCAAGCAGATCTCCAAATTCTCGTGGCGCACCGGCAGACAAAGGAAGCTCCTGTTAGTTGAGACCGTCCCGGAACGTGTTGTCGAGCAACTCGCGCAGGGCCTGACGGGCCCGGTGCAACCGGATTTTGACGGCCGCC
>JAEUJD010000217.1 GCA_016793015.1 Phycisphaerales bacterium | reverse complement strand
GAGAAAATGCACGGTTGTTGACGGCTATGCGATCTTGTTAAGGTTTTTGAACTGCTCGAGCGGTTAGAGCCCCGGCCTGGTGCTTGTCGTCAGCCAGTCGTTGAGCCCGTAACTCGTCCAGCGTGCCAGCTTCGTGAGGGGCAAACTCTTGCCCGACGCGGCCAATCCCGTGAACTCATCGAGCGTGTAGCCGGGGTCCGTCCCGCCTTGCGAAAGCGCCCAGAACTCGCTCTTGTCCATGGGAGAACGCACGTTGACCGTGCCGCCGTAGAAGGGCTTCAGCGTGTTGATCCAGGATCCGTTGATCGAAGCAAGATTCGGCGGCCCGCCGTGCGCCAAACCCGCATCCACAAACGCGCCCTTGTACGTGTCCGCGTACAGGGCGTGCGCGACTTCGATCTGTCTCACATTGCTCAGGCACACGAGCGACCGTGCCGATTTGCGGGCCTGCCCGAGCGCGGGAAGCAGGATCCCGATCAGGACCGCGATCACGGCGATGACAACCAGAAGCTCGATCAGCGTGAACCCGGCGGGGCTGATTTTGCACCCGCGCCGACCGTCCGCTTGTCGAAAATGAGAATTCATTCTCAAAAACATACCCCGGTTTATTCGCCCGGGCAACTCGCCGGGTTCGCCTCTTCGCTACATTGCACCTCGGAAGCCCCCAAATGCCCGAAAACCCCGACCTCCTGCAATCCCTCCCCCACTTCCCCGAGCCCGTCATTTCCGGCCAGGCGCCCCTTGGAAGCCCCGCGACCGGTACCCCGTGGGGGAAGAGCGCTTCCACGCGGGATGCCCGCGAGTTCCTGTCGGGCCCGCTCAGCCGCACCGAAGAACTGCTCCGGATCGGGCGGATAGGGATGGAGTTCCTGCGCGGATTCCGCTCGTTGCACTTCGTTGGCCCGTGCATCACGGTCTTCGGCTCCGCCCGCTTCGAGCCCGGCCACGTGTACTACGAACTCGCACGTGAGGTGGGCGCGAAGATCGCCGGCCTGGGCCTCACCACCATGACCGGGGGCGGACCGGGAATCATGGAAGCCGCCAATCGCGGCGCAAAGGAAGCCGGCGGACGAAGCATCGGCTGCAACATCATCCTGCCCTTCGAGCAGAAGCCCAACCCCTACGTCGATCGCTTCATCGACTTTCGCTATTTCTTCGTGCGCAAGGTCATGCTCGTGAAATACTCGTACGGCTTTGTCATCCTGCCGGGAGGCTTCGGAACGCTCGATGAATTCTTCGAGGTGCTCACGCTGGTTCAGACCAAAAAGGTCGACCGCTTCCCGCTTGTGCTCGTCGGACGCAAGTACTGGGAGCCGCTGATCGACTTTATGAAGTGCCGCCTCATCGATGGGCGCACCATCAATCCCGAAGACATCGATCTCTTCTCGATTACCGATTCACCGGTTGAGGTCGAGTCGATGCTCTGGCAGGGTGTCGAAGAAAGCGCAAAGCGTCAGAAGGCCGCGCCGAGGCGCAAGTGGTTCCTGGGCGAATAGGCCGTCACGAGATCTCGAGAATCTCAAACCGCTTGGTGCCGCGGGGTGCGCTCACGCGGATGACATCGCCAACGCGCGCCTTCATCATCGCTTCGCCCATCGGGCTGTTGGCAGTCACCTCGACAAAGTCGCCCGAGCCCGACGATTCGCCGACGAGCTTGTACATATCGACATCGTCGTCGTCGAGGTCCTTCATCTTCACCGCCGAACCGATGAAGACCGTCCCGCCCGCGGCCTTCTGCATCGCGTCGTCAATGACTTTCACCTGCGCAAGCCGCTGCTCAAGGCGGCGGATCTCCGCCTCCTCGATCCCCTGCTGCTCGCGTGCGGCGTGATAATCGCCGTTCTCCTTCAGATCACCCAGTTCGCGGGCCTCGGCGATACGCTTGGAAATGACCGGCCGATTCGCAATCAGATCGCTCAGGCGGTGGTCGAGTTGCTCTTTTTCGGTTTTGCTCAGCAGTTCCATCGCAAGTTCCATTCGCCGCCGGATCAGACGATTCGTTTGCCGGAGTTCCCGGAATCCAAACCGGAATCACCCTGGCCTTGTTCAAAGTTGAAATCAGTCGCCGAACTGGATTATAAGTCCGTTTCCGGCGGCAATCCTGAATCGAGGCCACCCACCGGTACGGGGCCGCCCGCAGCCGTTTGCGCCAAATCCGTCGTTCGACCGCGGCGGATCGTCAGCGCCGTCACCGTCCAGACGATCGCCGCGGCGGCAAACGTACACCAGATCGCCCGCCAATGTTCGGGCATCGCGAGCGCCCAGCTTCCCGACCACGATCGATCCGCGGAAATATCCGCAACAAGACCAGCGCCCGAAGCCAGAACAAGAGCAGGAGCCGCCCCAGGGCGCGTGGGGCGGAGGAGATCGGGCGAGACTTGCCCCGCCAGAACAGAAACCGCCGCGCCGCCCAGCACCAGCATCACAATCGCCGCCATCCACGCGCTGCGCCACGTCCGGTTCGAGCGTGTGCCCATCGCCATCATGCCGCCGATCAAAAACGCCCACGCGATCATCGCCAGAGAAGTTGCGAGCACGATGTTCGGTGTCCAGCGCGCCAGCACCATCTGGGGCCAGACGACCGCCTGCAACGGAATAAGAACGATGGCCAGGTCCTTGAGCACCGCGATCGGGGCACTCTCTTCCGGCGCCGCCTGACTCAATCGCATGAGAGGCCAGAAGATCATCACGCCGATCGCGAGCGTCACGATCAACCCGCGCGAAAGAGGTTGATAAGCATCGAGCGTGATAATCCCGCCCGCAAGCACCACGCCCAGCGCGATGATCGAACCCAGCATCAGATAAATCGCCCAGAGGAACGCGAAGTTGCGTGGCTCGCCCCTTCGGTGGGCCCACTTGTCCGATTCCGAACCTTTAGCGATCGCCAGTTCGGATTTCAGCCATTCGAGCGGACGCCGGTGTCGTTTTCGCACATCGGTCCGCACATCGGTCCGCACATCGGCCCGCACATCGGCGCGCAAATCGGCCCGCACATCGGATGGCAAAACGCCCGACGTATCGCCCCCATTCGGATCGATGGGTGCGCCATCACCGGCCGCTTGCTCAGGCTGTGGAGAAGCCTCGCTCATACACACAACTGACTTTATCGACGCGCCGGCTCGGCGCTGGCGGTTGCGGGTTTTTGGATTTCAGCAGTCGCGCTGCGATCGATTTCGAGCGGCTTATTGATCGGCCACCAGAGTTCGAGTTCGGCGTGCCCCGCATCGATCCGCTTGGAAAGCGAGTTCAGTTCCGCGATCTTGCCCAGCTTGGCCGAGGTCGCACACTCGCCAGTCAGCGGCTTCGACGGTCTTCCGCCCCAGACCAGCTTCGTGCCGTGCACCGTGTCGATCACGAGCTGCTTTGAATCCGCGAACGCGCTGACATCCACGCCCGCAACCTGCGTACGCCAATCCTGATTCACCAGCAGGCGAAGCAGCTCGAGCCCCGCGGCACAGTCGTCGCCCGCCCAGACCTGCGAGTAATCGAGTTCTCCATTCGCGAGTCGGGCGGGCTTCTGCACGCAGCCTTTGATCACATACAAGCCCGACTTGCCCTCCGGATAGACAACCGGCATCGGGCGTCCATCCCAGCTCACCAGGAAATCGTTCCGTAGCGCGGTATCCCCGGGCTTGGCGGCAACTGGTTCAGAGCGGACCACCGCAGCAGGAATCCGCCACGTCCCGCGAACAACGATCTCCGAATCGCCGTGACGCACCACGATCGGGCGCCCGTCAAACCAACCCGACGCTTCCATCGCCGCGCCGACCGCATCGAGCGGCTCCCGCGAAAGCGGATCCGGGTTGAAGCCGAGCGCTCTCGTCGCCGCGGTCATCAGCTCTTCTTGAAACTGCGCGGCGAGCCAAGTCCGCGACTTCTCGTTCGCCGCTTTCGGATTCTTGTATTCGGGCCACTCGATCCGAAGGCGCGCCGGCTCGCGCGAAACCACCGACTCAGCACGCTGATTGATTGTCCCCCGCAGAAGCAGAAACCCAAGTCCCAGTGCAACCACGATCGCCACGCTCACAAATGTCGTCAGGTGTGCGAAAAACGCGCGCCAGTCGAAGCGCGACCCGATTGCCACGGCCGTTCCCGTCGCGTTCACGCCTTCGAATTTGTCACCGTTCTCTTCCATGTCGCGTTCGATCAATCTCTCACATCTTTCCTGCATCGCGCAGGGCCATCTCCACCAGCGAGGCACACAACCTCTCCATCGGCAATCCTTGCCTGTTTGCAGCCATCGGAAGCAAGGAATGATCCGTAAATCCAGGCAGGGTATTGACTTCCAGCAGCCAAACCTTGCCTGTCCCGTCTAAAAGGAAGTCCACCCGGGAGAGATGCCTCGCCCCGAGGCCGTCGAACATCTGCTTGGCGTACGTCTGAATCGCCCCAGCGACGCCCGAAGGCAATGGCGGATCGACCACGTACTGCGTGTCGTTCCGGTGGTACTTCGCCTCGTAGTCGTAGAACTCGACGTTCGGCTTTATCTCAATTGGTGGCAAGGCTTTACCGTCGAGCATGCCGACGGTCAATTCGCTCCCGCCGAGCACCGCCTTCTCGATCATGTACACGCGACTCGGGTGCTGCCTGGTGTCGGCCTGCACCTTGTCCACGGCCGACGCCCAATCCGCCCCGGTGCGACAAATATGAACCCCCACGCTCGAACCTTCGTGAACCGGCTTCAAGACAACGGGAAACTCAAAGGGACACGCCGCATCTCGGGCGTTGTAGACGGACGCCGGCTGGGTCGGCACGCCCAGTCGGCCCGCGAGCAACTTGGTGGCAAGCTTGTCCATTGCGAGCCTTGCCGCACTCCCGCGGCAACCCACAAAGGGACGCCCATCTTCTTCGAGCAGGTCCTGCAGCGGACCTCCCTCGCCCCAGCCGCCGTGCAGAACGGGGAACACAACATCGCCGCTCATGCCTTTGAGGTCCGCGAGACTGGCGCGATCGATGACCTGGTAATTGGCGCGGAAAGCGCCCGAGCGCTCGATCGCCGCGGCAACCGCCTTCGAGCTGACGAGGCTCACCTCGCGTTCGGCATCCGGACCCCCACCAAGAACAAGAACGGACTTGGTGCTCATCCGTTCTTCCCATTTCGTTGGGGGTGCTCGTGGCGCGACCAGACAACGACTTCGCGCTCGAGTTGCACGCCGTAGCGATCCTGCACGCGGCGCTCGACTTCGTTCATCAACTGGATCACGTCGTGGGCCGTCGCGCCCGGCTTGGTGACGAAGAAATTGGCGTGCACATCGCTGACCGAAACCGCGTTGACCGCGAGGCCCTTGAGCCCCGCACGATCGATCAGCAACCCCGCCGGCACGCGTCGTCCCGCGCGTCCGTTCGCGTCGTAAAGATCCATGATGTCGTGTTCGAGCGTCGGGTTCTTGTACGTGCAGCCCGCGCTCTTCTCTGCCATCGGCTGGCTGGATTTCTTGTACGACATCACTTCCTTGAGCCGCTTGCGCACAGCGCCCGCATCGTCCGGCGCAAGTTGCAATTCGCAGGAAGTCAGGACCAAATCCTTCAATCCCGAGCGGCGATACGCGAACGCGATGTCCTTGCGTTCGAGCACGATCTCGGCGCCTTCACGCGTGAGGGCCTGCACGCGAACAACGTACTGCTCGATCTCGCCAAACTTGCCGCCGGCGTTCATCACGAGCGCGCCGCCCACGCTGGCAGGAATTCCACCAAGTGTCTCAAGGCCGGCCAGGCCCTGCCGCACCGTCTCGTTGATCAACTTCGGCAGATTCGCGCCCGCGCCGACCCGAACCGTCGCCTTCCCCGGATCGATGGCCCACTCCGAGAGCTCGCCTTCCAACTTCACGACGAGTTCAGCGACCCCATCATCATCAACCAGCAGGTTCGCGCCGTCACCCAGCACGCGAAGCGCCGGGTCGATTTCCATCGCGCGACGAAGTTGCTCCGCGTTTCGAACCGCGGCAAACCTGTCCGCGCCGCCGCCGATGCCGAACCACGTCGGCACGTGCTCAAGTCTCGAAATGGCCAATTCATCCGTCACGAGCATGGATTATCCGCGGGCAAGAAAACTCCGCCCGACCTCGTACACCGGACCCGCGCCCATCACCACGACCAGGTCGCCCGGGCGGCATATCTCCTCGAGTTTCTCGACAATCCGATCAAACGTCGGGATATGGCTCGCGTTCAACCCGCGATCGGTCAGGCGGCTCACAAGATCCTGCGCCCCGATCTTCGCACGCTCTTCCTGGCTGTCGCGCACAAAATAAATGTCGGGCACAAGCACCACATCCGCGCCGCTGAAACTCTGCGCAAACTCTTCGAGCAGATGCCGCGTGCGCGAGTGCTGGTGAGGCTGGAATACGCAGATCAGCCTCCCCCCCCGCTTCTCCGGCTTCTCGAATGAACGCAGAGCCCGGAGGGTCACATCGATCTCAGTCGGATGGTGTCCGTAATCGTCGTACACCCGCACCGTGCCGGACCCGATCGTGCGCTCGCCCAGCAACTGGTTGCGACGATCAACACCGGCGAACGCCGCAAGCGACTGACCGACGCGAGCCGGATCAGCTCCCATCCAGATCGCCAGCACCATCGCCGTCGCAGAATTGATCGCGTTGTGCACGCCGGGAATCCGCATCGTCCACTCTTGAACTTCCTGCCCGCGATGCTGGAGCGAGACGCGCCGCGTTTCCTGGTCGTACGCCACCACCCAGTCCGCGGCAGGCGTAAATCCGATCGTCTGAACTTCGCAGTCAAGGCCCGCCGTCACCTCGCGCCGATGCGCGCCCTCGTGAGCGATCAGCAGCTTGCCGCCTTCTTCCGCCGGCGGAAGAAGCCTCGCAAACTCGTGAAAGCTCTCCACGACCGCATCGAGCGATCCGTAAATATCAAGATGATCCGCCTCCACACTGCTGATGCTCGCGATCATCGGATGCAGGTTGTGAAAACTGCGGTTGAATTCGCAGCTCTCCGCGACCAGCACGCCCGGCGTGCCCTTCATGGCTCCCGTGGGGATCGCTTCTGCTCCCAACCTGAACCCGGAAATCTGCGCCCCCTCCGCCCGCGGCACGGTGTTCAACGACCCCGTCGCGAGCTGCGTACATGTCGCACCGACGATCACCGTCGGGTCGATCCCCGCATCCGTCAGGCCCGTACCCAGCATCGCCGTCGTCGAGCTCTTCCCATGGGTGCCCGCGACCGCAACCCCCGTCCGCCCGATCATGCAAAGTCCAAGGGCTTCGGCATAAAAAAGGACCGGAATCCCGCGCCGAACAGCCTCCGCCACCTGCGGATGCTCCGGCCGGATCGCGGCAGAACACACCACCATGTCGCACGACTCCGGCAGCCAACGCTTCGACTGGTCAAACCCGACTTCGATCCCCTCTACCCCGAGCGCGTCCGTCACATCCGACGGATTCATGTCCGAGCCGCTCACAACCGCCCCTCGGCCCCGCAGCATCCGGGCCAGCCCGCTCATGCCGCAGCCCCCGATGCCTATCAGGTACAGGCTCTTGCCGGCCACATCGAGCCGCTGCTCGGAAGGCTGGTTCTGCTTGGAACTTGTGAACTTCAAAGGCCCGCGCAGCTCCTCTCGCACGCCGCTGGGCACGTAGCGCAGCGGGGGCAGAGCGATCGTAAGCGACGGCGCACCGACACCAAGTGACGAAATGGGAAGCGTGGACATGGCGGACGTATCGACCGACGGAAGGCTCCGCCGTGAAGGATCCGCGAGCAAGTTGGCGCGCGTTTAGAGCCCTCCGCAAACACACGAAAAGACGAGGGCTCGCCCGCCGGAAAGGCGGTGCCACATACCCTCCGTCATGCCCGAATACGCAGTCAACGCCGCCGGAAATCCAAACGGCGCACTCCCGTACAAGATCGCCTGCCTCTGCGACCTCCGCGATAAGGACGGCCGCCTCCTGCTGCTTCGGCGTGCCAAAGCTCCCAACAAGGGCCTCGTCTCCCCCATCGGGGGCAAGCTCGATGTCGAACACGGCGAATCGCCCGCCCGCTGCGCCCAGCGCGAGATCGAAGAAGAAGCCGGTATCCACGTCCCGCTCGAACGCCTGCACCTGACCGGCCTCATCAGCGAAAGCTCGTTCGAGGGCCGCGGTCACTGGCTGCTTTTCTATTACCGCGTCCTCGGCCCGGTATGGGTTGAGCCGGTTGACATGCCCGAGGGCCGCCTCGACTGGTTCCGGCGCGAAGAGATCGAATCGCTCCCGATTCCGGAATCCGACCGCCAGATCATCTGGCCCCTGGTCTGGAAGCACGAACCCAAAACGCCCGATGGCCGCCCGGGCTACTTCGCTGTCCATATTGCGTGCGTGGGTGAACGAGGCGAAAAACTCACCTGGAACGTCCAGCAGGAAACGCCCGCGATCTGATGCGTCTCATCGCCGACGCCGCGCCAGACAAATCAGCCCGACGCCGCACGCCAAAGTTCCCGGCCCCGGCACCGTCAGCACGCGAATCTGATCCATCGCGCCGCCGTTCGCCAGGGTAAACCGAAGCGTGAACGGACTGAGCAGCGTGAAGCTGTCGATGACGGAGCTAAAGCCGCGATTGAGGTGCCCGAACGGGTAGACGGTGCCCGGGTTGCCGAGTGCCGCATCGCTCAGGTCGAGCCGTTGCCTCGTGAAGATCACTCCGATGATCGCTTTGTCGAAGGTGACAGTACCGGTCACGGGCCCCGCCTGCGGCACACCTTGATTATCAAAGTGCAGCAAGTGGCTGTTCACCCATCTCGGTCCCGGATTCAATGGAAACGCCGAGCTCAGCACATACGTGGTTCCGATTGCAGGCAGGTACCGATCAATCAGCCCGTTGAACAGCACGCCCTGCTTCTCGTTCATCGCGTACACGGTCGTGCCGTTCGCAAACGCCCCCGGCGCGAGCGACGGAGGCGGCGCGACCAAGAGTCCCGCTCCTGTGGTTCCGACAATCGCCGCCAGGCACGAAGAACCCGCCGCCATCACGCAGATGCCGCTCATGACATATCGCATTGTGAAAACTCCAATGGCCGATCGCCCGCGACACCGCTTGCCCTCGATCGCTTCAGCCAAGGGAGTTCACACAAGGCCCCGAAATCTTGCACCGGCCACCGAGATTTCTACCCGCCCGTGCCATCGTGAAACCGGCACATCGATTCCACGAATCTAGAATCATCCATGCCCGGCGTGACCCGCTCCATCCCGGTTCGCCTTTCGGTCGCCGCGTTTTCGCTCGCGTGGTTGGTGCTTCTCACTCTGCTCTCCCCGCCGATCCGAGCCGACATTTCAACGCCCGCCCTTCCGACTCCGGCCGCGCCCTCTTCCGTTGCCGCCTCCCGCCAGGCCAACTCCGTCGCGGTCATCACGATCGAGGGCTCCATCGACGGCATCACGGCCCGCAGCTTCCGGCGGCGCCTCGACGAAGCCGTCGCGCTCAAGGCCGACGCCATCGTCGTCGAACTCAATACACCCGGAGGCGAGCTCGGCGCGGTCCTCGAGATCTCCAACGCCATCAAGCAAAGCCCGATCCGCAACTCCATCGCGTGGATCCATCCGATGGCCTATTCCGGGGGCGCGATCATCGCGCTCGCCTGCCGCGAAATCGTCGTCTCCGATGGCTCCGGATTCGGTGATGCCAAGGTCGTCAAGATCGATCGATCGTCCTTCTCCGCCCAGCTCAGGGGCATGAACGACACCGAGCGTCAAAAGCTTCTCCCCCCGCTGCTCGCCGACGTCGTCGATTCCGCCCGCCGCCACAATCGCTCCGCCGGCGCGTATCAGTGGGACGAACTTCTCGTCCAGGCGATCGTCGCGACCGACGCCGAACTCTGGTGGGTGCAAGACAACAAGACCGGTGTCCGCTTTGCCGTCGATCGCGCCGAGTTCGAGCGCCTCTTCCCCGACAAGCCCGTCCTCCAGCCGATCCTCGCGACCGCTTCGGTCGGCAGCAACGAAGTCGCGACACGCGCCGCACGCGCATCGCAGCGCCCTTCCGCGCCGGTTCCCGATGCCGCCCCCTCCGAATCGCAGCAAGCAGAATCGTCCGCCCAATCTGCTACGCCCGAGCCCGCAAACGTCCCCACGCCCGATGCGGATGCGCCGGCCGTCCCCTACACCCCCGCGGCACCTTCCCTCGCCGATATCCAGGGCAAAACAGCCGAGGCCCTCGACCTCGCCGGCGCAACCCCATCTCTGCGACCACGCACGAGCAGCAACTCGCCGGGCCGCTACACGCTCCTCGCCAAAGTCTCCAACGGCGACGGCGCCATCGTTCTGCACGAACAGGAGATGGCCTTCTTCCAACTCGCCTCCAACGTCACCCGCTCGCCCGATGGCGCCGTTCAACTCGATCCGATCAACTCCGACGCCGATCTCGCCCGCTTCCTCGGTGCAACCACAATCACTCGTCTCGACGAGAACTGGTCCGAGGGTCTCGCACGCTTCATGTCCGCCGCCTGGGTGCGGGGCATCCTGATCACCGTCTTCCTCATTTGCATCTTCATCGAGATGTTCTCCCCCGGCGTCACCTTCCCCGCCGCCATCGCGATGCTCTGCCTCGCCGGCATCTTCCTCCCGACCTTCATCGTCGGCATGGCCATGTGGTGGCAACTGGTTGCCATCTGCGTGGGCGTGCTCATGTTGGCGGCAGAGATCTTCATTCTCCCCGGCTTCGGCGTCGCCGGTGTCGTCGGATTCCTCGCGCTCTTCATCGGGATGATCGGCGTCTTCATCCCCGGCAGCAGCGGTCCGAGCGCCACCGCCATGGAATTCCGCGCCGGGCTGGCAACCGGAGTGACCACCCTCCTTCTCGCCGGCGCAACCGCGTGGATCTCCCTCTTCTTCATCTATCGAAACATCTCGAACATCCCGGCGCTGCGCCGACTCGTGCTCCAGAACCCGGAGTTTGATGGCGATGGAACGGTCATGGGCGGCTCCATGCTCGCCGCCATGGCCGACGATGACGTACACGTCGGCGAGATCGGACTCGCCACCACTCCGCTGCGTCCCGCCGGCAAGATCGATATCAACGGCCGCCTCCACGACGTCGTCGCCGAGTTCGGCTTTGTCGATGCGGGCCAGCGCGTCAAAGTGGTGAACGTCACGCCCTTCCGCATCGGCGTCGACGCAGTGCGCGACACCTAGGCGCGCCGCATCATTCGCCAATCCGACTCGCCCTATCACCCCCTCACTTCTACACCTCCTCACCTCCCCACTACTCTTCCCTCCAATGGAACCGCTCTTACTCTGGGGCCTTGGCCTCTGCTTCGCAGCGCTGCTGCTCCTTCTCATGGAGTTCTTTGTTCCAAGCGCCGGCCTCATTGCGGTGCTCGCCGCGGGATGCGCCATCGCCGGTCTCGTCTGCCTCTTCCGCTTCAACCCATTGTGGGGATTCATGGGGCTGGTCGGCATGCTCTTCGCCGTTCCAGCCGTGCTCTATTCGGGCGTTTCGATCTGGCGGAACACGCCCCTGGGCAGGCGCATGATCGGTATCCCCTCCGAGGAAGAAGTCGCAGAATCCGTCGCCAAAGAAGACGCGTTCGTCCGTTCCCGCATGCAACTCCTGAACAAAGAGGGCATCGTCATCACCGATCTCCGCCCCGTCGGCCTGATCGAGATCGACGGCGTCCGACACGATGCCCTCTGCGATAGCGATTTCCTCCGGCCCGGTGCGCGGGTCCGAGTCGTCCACGTCGAGGCAAACCAGGTCCGCGTGCGGGCGGTTTCCTGACCGGGCCCCGCCGCCCTTTCCCCCTTTTCGTGCTATCTTGATCGCGTCCACTCCGGACGTGTTTTCACTCACGCCTGCCCGCCCCCGCCCTCCACTCCAACCCAACCGAAAACCATGAGCGATCGCGAACCAGAACCTTCCACCCTCCCCGACATGACCAACATGACGCCGGAGCAGAAAGACGAGTACTGGTTCAAAAACGTGTACCAGGGCGACAAGATGCCGCAGCTCACGTGGCGCGCGGTCATCGTCGGGGGCGTGCTGGGCATGCTCATGTCCGCCGCCAATCTCTACACCACGCTCTCCATCGGCTGGGCCTTCGGCATCGCGATCACCGCCTGCGTGATCTCGTTTGTCATGTGGAACTTTGTCATCCTCTGCTCGGGCAAACGCGTCAGCCAGATGTCGGTGCTCGAGAACGCCTGCATGGCCAGCTGCGCCTCCGCCGCGGGCTATTCGACCGGCTCCACCATCGCCACCATGTTCGGCGCGCTCGCACTCCTCCAGGAAATCCCCGCCGGCAAGACCGCCGCCGACATGCCCACCTGGGAAGTCCCCGGGGGAACGCCCGGCATCCTCACACTCTTCACCTTCTGCACCGGTCTCATGGGCGTCTTCCTCGCCATCCCCATGAAGCGCCAGATGATCAACCACGAGCAATTGCCCTTCCCCTCCGGCATCGCCGCCGCCGAAACGCTCCGCAGCCTCTACAGCCAAAGCGTTGAGGCGCTCCACAAGGCGTACGCGCTCGTTATCTGCCTCGCGCTCGGTCTCCTCGTCGGTTTCCTTCGCGTGGGCGACGATGTGCTCAGCAAGGTCGCGTTCCTCCGCCGCTTCTTTGATTTCTTCGGAAACAAAATCCGCATCCCGAGCGAGATCGAGATGCACGTCATCGATCGTCTCTACCCGGGCGGCCGGCATCCGGCCGGGTTCGCGTTCGAACCCTCGGCCCTCCTCATCGCCGCCGGCATGATCGTCGGCATGCGCATCAGTCTTTCGCTCGTGCTCAGTTCGCTGCTCCTCTACGCCGTCGTCGGCCCGCAGCTTGCAGCCGTTGATGCTTCCCGGCTTGAACAGCCCGCAATGACCGTCCTCGCCGCCGCACAGAAAACCGCCGAAACTCCGGCTCCGCCAGCGCAGGCCGCCGCCGCCGCTGTCGAAGCCGCCGTTGCCGCGGCCGCGACCTTCAAGATCGACACCGCGCCCGTTCGCGCCGCGGCACAGAACGCCGCCAACATCGCCCTCGATGAAATCAAAAAGGCCGAGGCCGATGCCGCCAAGCTCGCAGCAAAGGAAAACCGCGAACTTCCAAAGCCGAGCGCCCAGGACCTGAAAGACACCCAGGCCGGAATCGCCACCGCGATCGGCAATGTCGCCGCCACCAGCGCTGCGACCGCCACAGCAAATCTCGCCGCGACCACCGCCGCTTCACAGGCCGCCGCCAGCGCGGCCGCCGCGGGCAAGCCCGAAGCGGAAGTCAAAGCAGCAGGCCAAGCCGCGTTCAACGCCAGTCGCTTCCAGCCCAACTTCATCTGGAACTGGAGCGGCGGCACAATCACCATCACCCGCTGGTCGCTCTGGGGCGGCACGTCGCTCATGGTCTTCTCTTCGCTCATGGCCGTCGCGCTCCAGTGGAAGACGCTCGTTCGCGCCTTCCGGGGCCAGCGCGCCGAGGCCGGCGTGCACGAACGCAGCGAGCTCACCAAAATCGAAGTGCCCTTCTTCTGGATGATCCTCGGCATGGTGCCCATCGCGATCGCGATGGTCTGGCTCCAGCATCAGGCGTTCCAAGTCAGTTGGTACGCGGGCGTGATCGCGGTTGCAATGTCGTTCGTGCTCTCGCTGGTCGCCTGCCGCGCCACGGGCGAAACGGATACGACGCCCATCGGCGCAATGGGCAAGGTGATGCAGTTGATGTTCGCTGGGCTTGCTCCAGCCAACATCAGCGCCAACCTCGCCTCCGCCGGCATCGCCGCGAACAGCGCATCGTCGTCCGCAGACCTTCTCACCGACCTCAAGACCGGATACTTGCTCGGCGCAAATCCGCGTAAGCAGTTCCTCGCGCAGTTCTTCGGCGTCTTCTTCGGCACCGTCGCCATCGTGCCCATCTGGTACCTCATGGTGCCGAATCGCGCAAAGCTCGAAACCTTCGCGCTCCCGTCCACCCGCGCGTGGGAGGCCGTCGCCCGCGTGCTCGTCAAGGGTGTTTCCGAGTTGCCCCCTTCCGCCGTTTGGTCGATCTTCATCGGCGCCGCCGTCGGCATCATCCTGCCCATCGTCGATCGCCTGCTCCCGCAGAAGTACCGCGCGTACATGCCCTCGGCCACCGGCATGGGCCTGGCCTGGGTCATGCCGTTCAACAACGCGTTCTCCTTCTTCATCGGCGCCGTGATCGCCATGATCTGGGCCCGGGCCGCACGCAAGTCGGCCGAGAAATACAACATCTCGATCGCTTCCGGCCTTATCGCCGGCGAATCGCTGATGGCCGCGGGACTCGCAATCACCGCCACCGTCGTCGGTCTGCTCATTCAGGCTGGCTGGCTGAAGTAACGGCTCGTTTCTCGATTCGAGGTACTCGCGTTTCGCGGCCGCAACCCGTTCCCCTGATCCGGGTACTCTTCCCACCCCATGGCTATCCCCTCACTCACCGACGAACAGATACGTACATGGTCCCGTGAGCAGAAGGATCAATGGTGGCTTTCCAACGTCTTCCGCGGCAACATGGCGCAGCTGACGTTTCGCTCGGCACTCACCGGCTTCGCCCTCGGCGGCATCCTCTCCGCCACCAATCTCTACGTCGGCGCCAAAACCGGCTGGACACTCGGCGTCGGCCTCACCAGCGTCATCCTCTCCTTCGCCATGTTCCGCGTCCTCTCCCGCTTCGGCGCGAAGGACATGACCATCCTCGAAAACAACGCCAGCCAGTCCATCGCCACCGCCGCCGGATACATGACCGGCCCCCTCATCAGCGGCATGACCGCCTACATGTGGGTGCAAAATCAACTCATGCCCTGGTGGCAGATGCTCCTCTTCAACGTCGTCCTCTCCGTCCTCGGCGTCCTCGTCGCCTTCCCCATGAAGCGCCGCTTCATCAACGATGAGCAGCAGCCATTCCCCGAAGGCCGCGCCTGCGGCGTCGTCCTCGACACCCTCTACACCGCCTCCGCCGAAGTCGGCATCTTCAAAGCCAAAGCCCTCGCCTACGCCGCCGCCGGTGCCGCGGCACTCTCCTTCCTCATGGGCGATAGCTACCTCAAAGCCCTCCACGCACTCTCGATCATGCTCCGCACCGGCGACAGTTGGTCCAAGGTGCTGGTGGACTACAAGGAAAAGCTCGCCGCAACCTGGCACCTGCCCCACAACGTTGAAGGCTTCTACGCCTGGCTTGCAAGCAAAGGCTGGGAGCCCAACATCGCCGGCATCCCGCTCAAGCAGCTCGCTCTCACGCCCGCGCTTGATCTCACCATGATCGGTGCGGGCGCACTCATGGGTATCAAGTCCGCCAGCAGCCTCCTCGTCGGAATGATCCTGAACTTTGCGATCATCGTCCCGATCATGATCCGCGCGGGCGAGTTGCTCCCTCAGAAAGGCAGCCTCGCCGCGGGAGATGCGGTCTTTGGCCGCGCCTGGATTCTGAACAACTGGTCGCTCTGGTGGGGCATCGTGATCATGGTCGTCGCCTCGCTCACCTCCCTCTTCGCCAAGCCGCAGGTCTTCATCGAAGCCTTCAAGGGACTGACCGGGCGAAAGAAGGAATCCGCCGACGTTGTACGCCACATCGAGCTCCCTCTCTGGGTCTCGTTCGTCGGTGTGCCGATTGTCGGCGCGATCGGCGTCTGGATGGCGCACGATTGGTTCGGCGTTTCATGGATCTACGGCGCAACCGCGATCCCGATGATCATCCTGCTCACGCTGATCGCCGCGAGCAGCACCGCCCTCACCGGCACAACGCCCACGGGCGCACTCTCCAAGATCCCGCAGTTCACCTACGGCGCGCTCGATCCCAAGCACCCCCCCACCAACCTCATGACCGGCGTCATGTGCGTCGAGGTCGCAAGCAACGCCAGCAACCTCCTCATGGATATCAAGCCCGGTTACATGCTCGGCGCCAAGCCCCGCCAGCAGGCCTGGGGACACACCATCGGCATCTTCGCGGGCGCAATGGCCAGCACGCCCCTCTTCTACGCCCTCTTCCTTTCCGATTACAAACCCGGCGCTTCCGTGCAGGACACCATGGTCACCGGCCAGTTCGGATTCCCCTCCGCACTCCAGTGGAAGGGCGTCTCCGAACTCGTCACCTCCATCTTCGGTGGCGACGGCACCAAGTCCCTCCTCACCACCTCCATCCTCTGGTCGATGGCGATCGCCGGCGTGGTCGGCCTCATCTTCGAGATCCTCCGCATCAAGACCAAAGGCAAGTTCCCCCTCAGCCCGCTCGCGATCGGCCTTGGCGTTGTCGTCCCCCCGGATTCAACGATGGCGATGTTCGCCGGTGCCGCGTTCTTCTGGCTCATGCACAAGATCTATCACGCCCGCAAGGACAGCTTCGGCCACAAACTCTGGATCGACACGCACGAGCCCATCTGCGCCGGCCTCATCGCGGGCGCTGCGCTCATCGGCATCGGCGACATCCTCGTCAAAGTCTTCGTCCTCAAATAGCACATATCCGCTACAAAACAGGCCGTTTCTGAATTTTCAATGTTTCTTGAAAGTTCGTTTCCACGCTTCTATCCTTCTCCAGAATGACCGCCACGCTCCACCCCGAGCCACTCGCCTTCAAGCCTTCAACGCACGGCCCAATCCGCGATGAGCGGCTGTCCGAAATCGCATCCAAAGTCGCCCAAGGCCAGCGCCTCTCCCTCCAGGACGGCGAACTCCTCTTCACCACCCCCGACATCTGGACCGTCTGCGAACTCGCCGACACCGTCCGCCGCCGTCTCCACGGCGACACCGCCTTCTACAACATCAACCGCCACCTCAACTACTCCAACGTCTGCGCCCTCTCCTGCAAGTTCTGCGAGTTCTATCGCAAAAAGGATGAGCCCGGCTCCTACACGCGCGACATGGAGTACGTCAAGAACCAGGTCCGCGAAGCCATCGAGAACGGCGCAACCGAGATGCACTCCGTCGGCGGTCTCCATCCCTACCTCCCCTTCTCCTACTACACCGATCTCGTCAGCACCATCCGCGATACCGCCCGCGAACTCGGCAGCGAACTCCACGTCAAAGCCTACACCGCCGTCGAGATCGTCCACCTCGCCAAAATCGCCAAGGTCTACAAAGCCGACGACCGCACCTTCGGCATCCGCTGGGTCCTCGAAAAGCTCAAACAAGCCGGCCTCGGCTCCCTCCCCGGCGGCGGCGCCGAAGTCTTCGACGACCGCGTCCACGACGAGGCCTACAAAGGCAAAATCCGCTCCGACGTCTGGCTCGATGTCCACCGAGTCGCCCACGACCTCGGCCTCAACACCAACGCGACCATCCTCTACGGCCACATCGAACAACGCCACGACCGCCTCGTGCACATGGACATGCTGAGGCGCGCCCAGGATCGCGCATTGGCGAAGATGGGATACGAAGGCATCAGGCATCAGGCATCGGGCATCAGCGAAAACGCCGCGCCCACGTCCGGTCACCTCGGCTACTCCGGCGACGAAGGTGCCGAAGTCCCCGTCATCACGCTCACGCGCCCAAACACCCCACTCCCCGAACACATCGCCTTCGGCTCATCGCCGAATGCCGAATGCCGAATGCCGAATGCCACTGCACCCTCCTCCGGCTACTTCCAAACCATCATCCCCCTCCCCTTCTTCCCCGACGGCAGCGAACTCGAACACCTCCCCGGCCCCGCCGGATTAGAAAATCTCCGCACCCTCGCCATCGCGCGCCTCATGCTCGACAACTTCCCCCACGTCAAAGCCTTCTGGATCATGCAGACCCTGCCGATGGCCCAGCTCATGCTCCAAAGCGGCGCCGACGACATCGACGGCACCGTCGTCTGGTACGACATCACCAAAGTCGGCGGCAGTTCAACGCACCAGGAAGTCAACGTCTGGACCCTGCAAAAAGCCATCCGCGAAGCCGGCTTCAAACCCATCGAACGCGACACCCTCTACCGCCGCGTCGAACGCGAAGGCAAGTCCTGGCGCCCCGCGGCATCCTGACCGCGTGCCACTGATCGCCGGTTCCTCCGACGATCAGTGCGTCTTTTCTTCACAACCCCCAATCCCGCCACCCACATCCAAAGCCCCCAGCGACATGCCGTACGAACTCGAACGAAGTGAAGGGCGCGGTTGCAAACAATCTCACAAACCGCAAACCCCAACGCCTGCCGCCAACCGCCGGTTCCTCCAGCGATCAGTGCGATCCTGCCGCGGCGAAAACCCGACAACTCTCTCATCAGCAACATGCCTCTACGAACCCGACGCGCCAGCGAGGGCACGGTTGCCCGCGCACACCAACACCCTCGCATCGCATTCCAGCATCCGATCTCACCTCCCCACCGCACCGCGGCAAACGAATCCTTTCTCCGCCTTCCACCGCGAAGCGGTGACGTTGAGTAGCCGGGGGTCGCCGCGCCGCGGCACCCCCGGTAAGCCAACCCAAAATTCCTTCACGACCCCGAAGGGGTCGAAGAATGACGACGCGAAATCGCGTCCAAGCCCCACATCCTTCACATGGATCTTCCCCTCACAAACTCACCAACTGGCGCACCTCCACATCGCGGCAGTTCGCTCAAACCTTCGTGACCTGCCGATCCCGAGACCGTCCAATCTTTTCGCCGAAGTAGATGAACAAGCAGCCGCAGCATGTGACCCGTCCCACGTTCCGTTGACACAAACCCCTCCGGGCTACAACAGCCCGCAGGAAGGAGTGTCACGATGGGTAAGCAGCTCTATTCCGACGAGTTCAAGCGCGGCGCCGTCGAGCAGGTGGTTGTTCAGCGCCACA
>JAEUJD010000171.1 GCA_016793015.1 Phycisphaerales bacterium | reverse complement strand
CGTGGAAGCCTCCGAATCGCCGCGACTATCGCCCGCCAAAGTTCGCGCTCCATGCTTGTACTCCGTGGAAAGAGACACAAGCATGGACGCGATCTGCGCCTGGCGCAAGCCCGCACAAGCGCCGAACGGCGCATAATCCTCTAAAGGGGGAGCTGGCCGCGTATACGGCCGGAGGGGGTTTCGTCCGCAGCCTCCGCGTCAAGATTCCAATAGTGCCGCAAACACGCTACGCGATCAACTCAATCTTTCCTCTCCGAGCACCTCCGCCCAATCCGCATCTCCGCGTTCTCTCCTTCCTCTCCCCCGCAACGCATACCCTCCCCCATGCGCCGCGGCCAGACTCGACGCCCCAACGACACCGACCCCAACGCGTTCAGCAAGCAGCAACTGCTCGACGCGGCGGAAATGTCTCCCAAAACCTTCGACGTCATCCGCAAAGCCGCCCGCGTCCGAGGCCCCGGCCACGGCGGCTTGAATTGGATGTTCAGCCGCTCCGACATCGAGGCGATCATCCACAAAGCCGAAGGTGGCACGTTCACCGAAAAGGGACCGGCCGCCGCGGAAGCTTGGCGGAACCTGATCCAAAACGGTGTGCCGCCCGAGCCTTCCGACGAAGACGATCAGTGACGTCTACGAGAGAATTCGCGTAAGCGCGTTCGCGCCCGTCGAACTTACTTCGGGTAGAAAGGGCTCACGTTCTCGTCGGGCATTTCCATTGCCGCGTGCCCACGGTCGCGCTCTTGGATCACTTCGTCGAGAAGCTTCTTCGCGTCGCCCACGTTGCCGTCGTCAATCGCCTCTTCAAGGCTGATCAGTTTTTTCAGCAGCGACAGCATGTGCGCGTGATAGGCCTTCTTGATCTTCGCCTGCGCCGCCTCGTCGCCCGCCTTCGCGAGAAACTCTTTCGGCAGGGCCAATCCCTTCCCGATCACGCAGCCCCGCTGCATTTCGTTCACATATCCCAGATTCTCATCCCGCTTCGCAGGGTCTGAGATCTGGTTGATCAGCGGCTCCAAAGCGCGATCCATGATCTTCATCGTGGCTTCGACGCTGATCCGCCGCTCGCCCCGGGGGCGTTCGCCTTGCGGCCCGCCCGGCTGCGCCGAACCGCCCTGTCCCGCCCCCTGTTGCGCGGGCTGCTCGGCGCGTGCAAGGGTCAAACTTGCGCGTTCGGCCGAAGCCTGATCCGGCGAGCCAATGGCAGAGAGCGTCACAAGCACGGCGGTCGCGATCGAGAACATGAATCCTCCCGGAAAGGCTCAAAGACACGGAAATCGCCGCCGGCACTTCCCTGTGCCGGTTCGGCCTTCATCCCCGCGACCCGGCGATTCAGCGCCGGATCTGCAATACTGGTTCGGTCTCCACGTTCTATCCGGGTCAAATCGATCGAAATTTCTAACGGAGCGGAATCCATGAAGTACGGCCAATTGATCGTGTGCGGCCTTGCCGCGAGCGTCCTCTCGATGGGCGCGCTCGCGCAGGATCAACAAACCCAGCAACCACAACGCGCTCCCGGCCAACGCGGACCCGGCGGCCCGCGCGAAGGCGGCCCGGGTGGCGGTATGGGATTCGGCGGTCGCCAGCTCAGCGCCGAACGTGCCAAGGCTGCGTGGTCGGCTCAGGCGACCGGCGTCGCGGCACGCCTCGGCCTGAGCGCGGATCAGACCAAGGCTCTCGTCGCTGCTTATACCGCATCGCGCGAAAGCCAGGGCGCCGCGAGCGACAAGATGCGTGAAGAGGCGATGCAGAAGGCCCGCGACGAAGGCGCCGGTCCCGAGACGATGCGCAACATGATGGCAAAGGCCGAAGAACTGAACACGGCCGAGCGCGCGAAGCTCCAGGCCGCCCTCACAACCGCGATCGGGGCGGACGCAACGGCCAAGGCGATGCCTTCGCTCGGTCTCTTCAGCCGCCAGTGGGACGGCATCGTCGATGTCTTCTCGACCTTCAAGCTCGATTCGGCCAATCAGCAGAAAGGTCTGAACGCGATCGAGGACTTCGCCGTTTCCAGCGGCGCCGCGCAGGCCCAGCTCCGCGCATCACGCGGGAACAATCAGGGTGGCGCGGCAGGCGGCGGCGAGGCCGGTGCGCCGCCCGATCGCGAGGCGATGCGTGCCGCGGCACAGGAAGGCCGCCAGAAGTTCCTCGACTCGATGCAGCCGATCCTGAACAAGGAACAGCTCACCAAGCTGGACGAATCGCGCCCGGGGGCTGGTCGGGGGACCGGGGGTGGGGGGGTGGGGGGGGGCCGTCGCCAGGGCGGTTCGTAAGCAATCCGATCGAACGATCCAAGAAAACAGCCCCGATATCGGGGCTGTTTTTGATTGCTCTGTGAACATTCAGTACGGGATCAATCCTCGTCGCCATCGCCCTCCACTTGCGCGTTCTGCGCCGCGACCTGGGCTTCGAGTTCTTCGAGGCTCTTCTCTTCCTTGAGCTTCTCGCCGCGCGCGATGGCCGCGGCCTTTTCCTTTTCGATCTTCCGCTTGATCGCGTCGATCTTCACCTTGTCGGGCGCGACGATAATGCTCGCCTGCTTGCCCATCCAGCGCGGGGTCTGCTCGATCTTGCAGACGTCGGCCAGCGCGTCGGCGACCTGACGCAGGTTCTGAAGGCCAAGATCGCGGTGCGCGATTTCGCGGCCCTTGAACTTCTGCGTGACCATGACCTTGTGCCCCGCGATCAGGAAGCGCCGGGATTGATCGATGCGGATCTGGATGTCGTGCTCGCCGATCTTGACCGAACGGCCGAGACGCACTTCTTTCATTTCGGTGGACTTGGAGGCGGCTCGCGTCTTCCGGGCTTTCTGCGAAAGCTCGTACTTGTACTTGCCGTAGTCCATGATCTTGCACACCGGCGGGCGTGCATCGGGCGAGATCTCGACCAGATCAAGGCCGAGCTCCTGCGCCTTCTTGAGCGCATCGGGCGTTTCGAGCACGCCCAGCTGCTCTTCTTCGGGCCCGATCACACGGATCGGGGAGAAGCGGATCATGAAGTTGACGCGGGTCCGCATGACGGGCCCGCTCTCGCGACTGAATCGACCGAATGCGATGGGAAGCTCTCCTGACAAGTGCCGCGGATGTTCTCGCTCGGATCGGGAACCACTCCCGCTCGGCGACATTCCAATCAAAGGCTTTGAACTTTCCGCGACGCAGAATCCTAACAGATCACGGCCTTGGAAGCAATAGCCCCGGCCTGCAAAAGCCGGAAATGCCTTGAATTCCAGACGAAGTTCACGCTAACCCTTCATCATCAGCAGCACGATGTTGAAACCGACGCTGACAACGAGGCTGACGATGAGCCCGAGCACCAGATAGGGGTTCGGGGCCTTGCGGCCGACGCTTCGGTCCTGCGCGATGAACGCTTCGGCAGAATGTTCTGCCGCGACGAGCGCCGAGATGTCTTCCTGAGGAAGAACGTCCTTGTGCGCGATTGGGGGCGATTCCTTCTTGCGGACGGCGCGAAGGTCGATGAGCAGGTCTTTGCAGCTCTTGTACCTGGCCCGCGCATCCTTGGCCATCATCATTTCGATGACCTCGGAGATGCCCGCGCTGAGCTTCGGGTTCACGTGATCGGGCGGCACGAGTTCGGACTTCAGATGCTTGTGCATCACGGCCGAGGGGTTCTTGCCATCGAACGGGACGGTGCCCGCGACCATGTGGTAGAGCGTGGCGCCGAGCGAATAGATATCCGCGGCAGCGGTGATGTTCACTTCGCCACGGATCTGCTCCGGGCTGATGTAGTACGGCGTGCCGAATGCCTTGCCGGCTTCGGCCTCGGCCATTTCCTTGTCGTTCATCGCGCGGGCCAGGCCCATGTCGGCCAGCTTCGCGACGCCCTCCTTGGTGATCATGATGTTCTTGGGCTTCACGTCGCGGTGGATCAGGCCTTTTTCGTGCGCGTGCTGCAAGGCTTCGGCGATCTGGATGATCACGTCGATCGCTTCGCCTTCCGGATAGCGCTTGTGCTTGACGATGTCGTCGAACACGGTGCGCCCGTCCACAAACTCCATGACGAAGTAGTGGAACTCGCCCGACTTGCCGACGTCGTACGCCTGCACGATGTTCGGATGGTTGAGCGCGGCGGCGGCGCGGCCCTCGGCGTAGAAACGCTCGATGAACTGCGGGTTGCTGCTGAACTTGCGGGGGAGGATCTTGATCGCGACCACCCGGTCGAGGCTGAGCTGCTTGGCCTTGTGCACGGTCGCCATCGCGCCCGCGCCGAGTTTGCCCATGAACTTGTAGCCGGCGATCTTCTGCCCGCTGCGTTCGGCCTCGAGCTGCTGTTTGAGTCGCGCGAGTTGGCGTTCGGTTGCGTAGCGGTTGTTGACCAGGACGTGCATCAGCGACGCCTGATTCTGTTCTTCGGTTTGAGTCTGGCGCACCATCGCGAGGCAGTGCTCGACTTCTTCGGGAGTGGCGAGGCCCGCATCGACGACCATTCGCGCGACGAGGGTGTCGACGTTGGTGCCGCCCTTGGCGACTTCCTGGAGATCGCTTTCGATGGCCTGAACGGTGGGGGCCGGACCGGGGTCCTTGGCGACGAGTTGGGGCGTTGCGCCCGGGTCGCCCATCTTCGAGCCCATGCGGGCTGTATCGCCCGGAGAGCCGGCGCGGCTGCCGCCCAATTGGCCACCAAGCGGGTTGGTGTCGCCCGCGTCGGGGCGGAGAGGAATGGAACCGGAGTTTTCGGTCACAGAATGTCGTCCATGTCCATTCGAGTTCGGTGCATGACCGTTGGAAGTCGCGGCATGCCCGTTGGTCGCCGCTTTGCGAGCAATTGGG
>JAEUJD010000093.1 GCA_016793015.1 Phycisphaerales bacterium | reverse complement strand
GATCATCTTCGCGATGTCGTTGATGTGATTCCAGATCTTCGGGTTGTCGCCCTTGCCGAAGCCTTCCATCTCGTTGCCGATGCCCCAGAGCAGCACGGCCGGATGATCCTTGTACTTCATCACCGCGGCCTTGGCCATCTCGAACTGCGCCTGCACCGCTTTCTCGTCGTTGTAGTCAAAGCCGTGACGCTCATGCCCGAGCCAGATGCCCACCGCGACCGCGACACCGTTCGCCTGCGCCTCATCGAGCAGCTTCCCGATGTTGTCGGCGCCCCACGTGCGCTTCGAATTGCCACCTGCGGCGGTCAGCACCTTCAGGCTCCCTTCGCCCCCGCCGCCACGAACGAAGAACGGCTTGCCCTCGCGCATCAACTGCCACTTACCGTCTTTTTGGACCAGTTCAACCTTGATCGGGGCAGCAATCGCGCCCGAGACGCAGGCCGAGAGCAGGGCGGCGGCGACAACGCTTGAAGAGCGGCGGAACAGTGGCATGGGGGGCGACTCCGAGTGCGGCGGCGCGATTTCGCCTGCCGGTGCAGGAGCGTACCTCTGTGCTCCGCACCGTTGTTCATGTAACTGGAGCAAATTCCCATGAAACTGCAAGCGCCGAATGCACAACCGGCCATGCCGAACAGCACTGTCCGGTCTGGTTATCGCGCGGTTTCGTCCTGAAACAGCACCAAAATCCCGGTGCCCGGATTCCCAACAACCTGCCATGGAGCTTCTCGCGGCAGTCTGCATCGGGCTCGGCCTTTCCGCCGCGGGTGGTTTGCGCGTCTTTGTGCCCCTCTTGATCGCCGGAGTTGCGCAGAGGCTGGATCTCGTGCACCTGTCCCCCGCGCTGGCATGGACTTCTGGCTGGACGGCGCTCGCCGTGCTCGGCGCGCTCAGCATCGCCGAAGGTGTCGGCTACTGCGTCCCGATTGTCGATCACGCGCTCGACGCCGTCAGCGCCCCGGCGGGCTGGCTCGCGGGTGCGCTGCTCTCGATCGGCCTCGTGGCACCCGAACTGCATTCGACGCTCGCTTCCGGCGACCACTTGAACGGTCTGGTGGGCCAGACCCTCTACGCAACCGGGCTGGGCGCAGCCGCGGCATCCGGCGCTGCCGCCGCGGGCATCGCGCAGGTCACGAGCGCTGGCGGACGCGTGATTTCAACAGCCACCACCGGCGGCATCGCCAATCCGTTCTATGCCGCAGTCGAATCCATCTTCGCGACCGTCGCCAGCGTACTCGCAATCCTGACGCCCATCGTTCTCGCCATGGGCGTGCTGATCGTGGCCGGCGCGCTGTTCATCGCGATCCGCAGGCGCCGTGCGCCAAAGCTCGCATAAGCATCATCGCAACATCCCGCTACTTAAAGCGGGCCGGGCGGCGGAGTCGACGGAGGCGTGGGCTGATTGCCCGGGTTCGCCTGCGTGGGCTTCTCGATCTTCGCATCGGGCGTCGATTCCGATGTATCGGCATCGAGGTGTCCCGCCTGCTCGTTGAAGGCGTCGTTCTGATCCTGTCCGAGGATCTTGGGCAGATTGCGGATCGGCATCTGTGCGTACGCCCGCTCGACCAGCAGCGACATGCGCTTCGCGCGCGATACATCCTTCGGCACACTCAACCCGCTCGCAAATTCCGCCGGCCCAAGCTTGTCGGCAAACCCCGGCGTCCGGGCCGTCAGCCGCATCGAAGCGCTGTGGATCTTCCCGCCAAAGGTCCGATCGCCCGCCGTCCCGCTGGGGAGCAAAAAACCGCCTCCGGAATACATCCCCATCTGGCCCTGCGCAAAGACGATCTGGCGAACCGTCGCCGAAGTGGCGGAAAACTCAATCGGAGTGGAACCGGCCTTGGGCGCGAGGAACATGTGTATCTGGATGAGGCTGCCGGAAAACTGACTCAGGTCGGCGTTGTCGGCAAAGGCGTCGGCGGGCAGGTCGGAAAGGAAGAAATCGGCCGTATTGATGTCCGCCGACAGGTACGCCTGATAACGAGGCGTCGTGTTCAGCACAAAGCCCGTTTCGGCCGAAGCAAGCGTGGTCTCGCGGGTCAGCCCGCCGCCGAAGATGCCGCACGAGGCCGAGAAGCAGGCAATGGCCCCCGCCAGTACAAACGGCAGCGAGCGGCGAATGAAGGGGTTTTTCGATGGTCCGCTTTGGGGCATGATCGGATAGACTTGTACCGTATCGTGGCGGGAGACGCGGGGTTTTCAGAATTGACGTGCGGGGTTCAGGAGCCACGGCAATGAACAGGGCTAGCAGAGTATCGGGGTCGGGGGGATGGCTGGCGGCAAGCGCGCTGCTTTCCATTGGATGCGCAGCGCTCGCGACCGCCGCTGCACCCGCAGTTCCTGGTGGAGGCCAGTTCTCATCCTTCCGAGGCGGAGGCTTCGGAACTCCCCGCATGGCCCCGGTCGCGCCCCGAGGCGGCGGATTCATCACCCCCGGCACAGCAGGCTTCGGAACCAGCGCGTTCCGCACCACGCCCACCTACACACCCGGACAACAGTTCAACCAGTGGAACGTGCGGAACGGCATGGTTCCCGGCACCCTGCCCTCGCTCAATTCCAACACGTTGCCCGCAATGAACTCCAACACATTGCCGGCGATGAACTCGAACACGCTTCCGCTGCTCAACCAGCCGAAGTACCCCGTCTCATGGCAGGGCGGAGTTCCCGGCGTGCCGCCCGGAACAATCCCAAATCCTCCAACGCCGCCCTCGGTGCCCTGCCCGCCTCAGCCTTGCAATCCGCCTGTGATTTGTCCTCCGGGTTGGAATTGGTGGCCCTGGGGCTGGAACAGCTGGGTGGCGTGGAACGGCGCGAACTACACCGTGTATTGGAATGGCTTCCCCGTGCCGCCGTACGTGCCCGGTCCGTTTGGCGGGCTGACGTACATCTACGACCCAAACCTGCTCCCCGGGGCGACGCAGCGCAGCCTGGCCGAGCAGCAGAATGTCGCGCCCGCGCCCGCGCCGACCCAATACGACTACGGCGTCGAGGCCTTCCGGATGCGCCAGAGCGACGCGGCCGTGAAGTACCTCACCGCAGCGATCGCCAAGGACAAGGAAGACACGGGCGCAATGCGTCTGCTCGCGCTCGCACTGCTCGATACGCGCCAGGCCGATGACGCTGTCGCGATGCTGCGTCAGGCGTATCGCCTCGACCCAACGCTCGCGAGCCGCACGATCGATGTCGATTCGCTCGGCCTGAATGCCGCACGCCGGTCGGACCTGATCAACCGCGCCGTCGAATACGCCAATCGCGTCGGCAGCGCCTCGAGCTGGCTGATGGTCTCGGTGCTGATGCAGGCCGACGGACGCTTCGATCTCGCACGCCGGATGCTCAAGCGCGGAGCCGATATCGGTCTCGAACCCGCCGTCTACGCAGCGATGGACGCGGCGCTCGCAAGCCGGATTCGCATGCCGCGGCAGAACCCGTAAGCATCAGGAAATAGCTCGCATAGGTCCTATGGGTCCCATACGACCCATTTCGTTTTTGTCCCTGCATTCACGGGCAGAGCAACCGCTCATATGCAGTCGCAAACACCACAAAATCCTCGTCGTCGGTCGCCTCATCAAGGTTGAGATCGCCGACCGGATCGAGCAGCAGGTCGTACGAACGCGCGAAGCGGATGAAGTCGGCGTCGTCGACCATGCCGTCTTCGTTGAGGTCCGCCGGGCAGGTGCTGTCCACATCGCCGGTCAGCCGGAACGACACAACGCGGTTCACGCTGATCGGATCATCGTCGTCGATGACGCCGATGATCGCGTAACCGCCCGAGGCCAGCTTTGGCCCGAGGCAAAGCCCCTCGAAGTTGGTCTGTTCGCCGGTGTAGAGCAGCCGCTTGGCCGCTCGGGTGTACGCGGTTCCGACAAGCGTGGCGAGACCAGAGACATCGGTCGCGCCCGATACGTCGACCTCGTAGATCCGCGTCTGATAGAACGCCAGCGTGAGCGCGAACGATCGCTCGAGCACGAGCAACTTGCCGTTTGGAAGGCAGACGACCTGCGAAACACCGCTGCGCGACCCGCTGACAAACGTGCTGTGCACCGGATCGGTGAGGTAGGCGTATTGAGCGATGGGGCCGGGCGTCGAAAGGTCGTTGGCGTACTTCAGGATGCGGACGAGCGTGCCGGTCGATGACGTCGAGAGAGCGCCATCCACCGTCAACGCTTCTTCGTTGCACGACCACATCGACCATTGCGTGCGGTTCAGGCTCAGCGATTCCAGCCCGAAATTCGAGCGTCGATTGGCGTAGATCGCCGGACGCGGGATCGCCCGCACAAACGCACCGGTCGTGAAGTTGTACTCGCGGATCTCGGGAACGCTCTCTTCCGAGATCCGCACGCGGTTCTGCGCAATCCCGGGGAATGCGATGTCCTCGAAGTCGCTCGATTGCGCGAGCGTCAGGCCCCCGCCCGTGCCCGGCTTGATCTGAGCGCTCGTGATCGCGCCGTCGGCCCCCAGCACAATATTGATCTTCGCGATCCGGTTCGAGTTGTTCTGGATCGCGGCGTACTCGTTCCCCTGCACCCGCACGATCCCGCTCATGCCCCCCACTGTGAACGACGTCCCATTCTGATCGATCGCGGTCGCGCCCAGATTCGCGGCAGACTTGAATTCAACGGCGAGCGGCGCACCCGACGCAGCGCACGCGATGGCCGCGGCCGAGGCAAACGATGTGATAGCACCCGGTGTCTTCATTGCTGTTCCATTGTGCGACGCCAGGCCGCAGCCGGAAAGTCCAATCGCACAGATCGGCAAGAAAGTTGCCGGCAAGAAACCCGGGATGACCCCGTGGGCGAATTGCGTTCGAGGCACGTCCGATACAACGTGCGGCAGGGCCCGCCGGTTCAGCCCCGGCCGATTTTGAGGCCACGCCCCGACTTGGGGCGTTTGCCGCCTTCGTCGTTCTGCTGATTGCCCCCGTGCTCCGCTCCGCCGGAGTCACCGCCATCCTGATCGGCCTGTCCGGCAAACTGCGCCTTGAGCTTCGCGTGCGACCACCAGGCGAGAGGCAGCGTCAGCAGATAGCCGCCCGCCAGGATCACGCCCACCAGCCACTTGTCCTTGAAGCCCAGGAACACGAGCAGCCCGATGCCGATGAAGAGCGGCACAACAGCCCGCGGATGCAGCCGGATCTTCTTGAAGCTGAACATCGGCACGCGGCTGACCATCAATGCGCCGATGAAGAAGATGTAAATCGCCACGGCGACCGGAGGCATCTGCCACTTGATCGACGGTGAAACATCGATGAGCACGGGAAGCAGCACCGCGCCCGCCGCGGCAGGGGTCGGCATCCCCACAAAGAAGCGGGCGGCGAAGGGGCTGTTCTTCTTCGCTGGCTTGGCGCTGGTGAAACGGGCGAGCCGCATCGCCGAGCACATCGCAAAGGTCAGCACGCTCATCATGAAAAGCGGCTCGTACGCGTGTGGCAGCGTCGGGCGGGTGCCGGGCTGCGAATCCTGCAACATCCATTGATAAAGCAAAACCGCCGGCGCGACACCGAAGGAAACAAAGTCGGAGAGCGAATCGAGCACCGCGCCGAACTCGCTGGTCACGCGCATCAACCGGGCGGCACGGCCATCGAGCGCATCGAACACGGCCGAAAGCCCGATCGCGATGAGCGCATTCTCGTAGCGGCCCTGGAGGACAAAGTGCAGGCTCGCGAGGCCGCAGGCGAGAGCGACCGACGTGATCATGTTCGGCACGATCGCGCGAAGAGGGACGGTGTCGTGACGGGTTGGAAATTTGAGGAACACGCTGTGTGATTGTTCGCTCTGGCCGGGCGTCCTGCTTTTGACCCGCTCCTCGCGGGTCGTGCAAACAAAGGGGGCCGCCCGGAGGGGCGGCCCCAATCAAAGGTCATTCAGACTTCGTACCAGACCAGTTTCAGCACGCGCGACGCCGGCGAACCGCAATCAACCCGCCCAGGCCGAGCAGGGCGAACGCGGGAGCCGAGGGCACATACTGCACGTTGTCGATGAACACGCTGTTCGCATCGAGCGACGTGAACTTGAAGCTGAGATCAACAAAGCTTCCCGGTGCAAGCCCCGCGAGCTGCGTCGCATCGAGCGCGAAGTTGCTGATGAACTGGAACGACTGCGTGTTCGTACCGTCGGCGAAGACGCTGCCCATGAATAGATTGCCGAGCATGACGTCCACGCGTGAGAGGAAATTCGCGGCTCCGAACGCGATATCGAAGGTCACAACAAAGAACGTCAGCGGCCGCACCACTTCCTGCGCAATGCCGCCTTGGATTCCGAGTCCGCTCACCATCCGCATCGCCCAGTTGTCGGCATTGCCGGGCATCCACGCCTCGCGGACCGCCTGGCCGTAGGTGATGGCATTGGTCTCCTTGAACCAGCCGTTATCGCGGTACGCGCCTCGATCGCCATCAAAGCCGCCGTTGAATGCTTCGACCGAGTGATCGTTCATCGCGTACGCGCGCCACGCCAGCGCGTAGGTCGTGCCCGAGACAGGGCTGGTATCGCGATACGCCACGAACATCGTGTACTGGTTGCGCGCGAGCAACTTGGTCACGTTGTGCTGGCTCGTCCCGTTCAGCGCGGCATCGTTGCCCCCGAAGGTCGATGTCGTGCCCCCCGGGCCGCCCAGGTACTGCCGCACGCCCAGGTCGAGCTGCGCGAGGTCCTTGTACGTCCAGTTCGCCTCGTCCGCGTCGGTCGAATCGACATCGCGGTTCCACGTCAGCGTGGCGGTCAGATACGTGCCCTTGCGGAGCACATCCTCCGTGACATAGACATTGCCCGCGCCGTTGGTCGCGACGTCCACGTCCCAGCCCGTGCTCTTCGCAAACCCCGACCCGGGAAAATTGCTCCCGTTGAACTTGGTGTAGGCCCGGCTTCGCCCCGCGTCGTACTGCGTGTACGCCTCCATCGCGTCGAGCTTGCCCGTGCCGGTTTCGTTGCTCATACGGAGCGCCGTCACGCCGTTCGCCTGAGCCGCAAACTGCTGATCCCAGCGCACACCCGCGCGGTTCTCGACCGTTTTGTTCGCGCTGTTCATCACGATCGCCCGCATCAGCCTCGGATCAATCGAGAAGCCCTTGGCCATGCCGTGCTGCTGCAGCAGCGCGATCACGCCCGTCGTGATCGGCGTCGCGAAGCTCGTTCCGCTCGGAGAGGCGAACGCGGCGTTCCCCGGGCCAGAGGCCTGCTTGATGCCCACGCCGGGGGCCACGATGTCCACCTTCAGCCGCGCCGTCGGATTTCCGTCGTTGTCCGCCGCCGAAACGCTCGAGAAGTCCGCGACGCGGTTCCAGTTCCCCGCCGGTCCGACCGCGCCCACCGACAGCGTGTTGTACGCGTTCGCCGGATTCGTCAGGTTGCCCGTCTTGTTCCCGCCCGTGCCCGCCTGCTGGCCCTCGTTGCCCGCGGCACACACGTTCAACTGCCCCAGCATCGCGGCGCGATCCGCGATACGACGGAACCGATCGCGCACCGCTTCGGTGCCCACGTTCCAATCCTGGCCCCACGAGTTGTTCACCACCGTCGTCTTCGGTGCGGTCAATTGCCAGTCCATCGCGGCCTTGTAGTTGGCCGGGGTCTGCGTTCCCATCCCCGACATCCACAGCGACGCCTTCGTCGCGACGCCCTGGAAGTTCCCGCCCTCCACTGTCCGCTTGCCGATGATCAGGCTCGCCACGCCCGTCTCGTGCGGGTGCGTCGCGACCGGCGTGCTCCCCCAGAACGTGATGTCCTGCCCCGCGAGCGCCACGTGCGACGCGTTGGGCCGGTCAAACTCCATGTGCCCGACGTTCACGCCCGTGCCATCAAGCCCCTTGGCGAGCAGTTCGTTCAGCCGGATCGAGTTCAGGTACGCCTCGAGCGCATCGACCGCCCGCGCGTTCGACGCTCCGATCGACAAAGCGATCCCGGCGCACAACACCACTGCCCCACTACGCGACATGTTCATCGTTGACTCTCCCAAGCGCTCTGCGCTCTTTCCCAAGCCTGGTCAAGGGACGCGGCAAGCCGCGGCGGAATCCTCAATCCGGCCCGATCAGCCTACAGGAAATCCAGCGTTGGATTCAACTGCCTTCCGCAGAAGTTCTGCCCGCAAAAGGATGAATTCACACGGAATGAAACAACCCCCGGATCGCTGAAACAGCCTGAAACACCGCCTTTGAAACGTCGGAGGCTCCCCCACGTGCCGGACGAACTGTTCAGGTTCCCTGCCGCCTCGCGATGATCGTGTGCCCCGCAAGCACTTTCGTCCGGAGTTCCACCGCCGGCTCATACCCCGCCGGCAAGTACACATCCACCCGCGAGCCGAACTTGATGAGCCCGTACCGCTCGCCCGCCGCCAGAACCTTCCCGGGCGTCACTTTGCAGACGATGCGCCGTGCGATCAGCCCCGCGATCTGAATGACGAACAGCCGCGAGCCATCGGGCAATTTCAGAATCAGGCTGGCGCGTTCATTCAGATCGCTCGCCTTGTCGAAACTGGCATTGAAAAACTTGCCACGGTTGTACGCGATCGCCTCGACCGAGCCCGCCAGCGGCGCGCGGTTCACGTGCACGTTGAACACGTTCATGAAGATGCACATGCGCGTCATCTGTCGCGGCGATTCACCGACCGCAGCGAGCGCCTCGGCCGGGGGTGATGCGGTATCAATTTTGACGACGACGCCGTCGGCCGGGCAGATCATCGCGCGCGTGAGATCTTCGCCTGCCGCGGGCTTGCGGTTGGGATCTCGGAAAAACCAGAACGCCCAGACGGTGAGCGCGATCATTGCGACCGCGACAGCGATGAGCGGCCAGCCCACCTGCGTGTTGCGAAGGCCGATCGCGACCACCGTTGCAAAGAGCGTGGGAAAAAAGAAGAGCGACACGATCAACCAGCCGTCCCGCGCGATGATCGGCGGGTGCGCCGGATAGGGGTCGCCGACAAAGGATGCGGGCGGAGTGGATGGCAATGGAGCGGGGGAGGGCATGGCTGATTGTTTGCCCGCCCTGCGGCCGGATATCGCGAATCGGCGGCGGTTCCGGCGTCGCCATTCCGGCGTCCCGGCTCCGAAGGTCGCCCCTCCCGCACCCTCTACACTCCTCCCCCTATGGCGATCCTGATCGACGCAAACACCAAGGTCCTCTGTCAAGGCATCACCGGCTCGTTCGGAGCCGTCCACACCAAAGGTTGCTTCCTCTACGGCACCAAGATGGCCGGAGGCGTGACGCCGGGCAAGGGAGGCACGAAAGACGCCAACGGACTGCCCATCTTCGACACGGTCGCTCAGGCCGTCCGCGAAACCGGCGCAACCGCGACGATGATCTTCGTCCCCCCCGCTTTCACGGCGGATGCGATCCTCGAGGCCGCCGACGCCGGCATCCGTGTCATCTGCGCGATCACCGAAGGCGTGCCGGTTCAAGACATGATCCGCGTGCGCTCGGTCCTCGATGAACTCAACGGCGGTGCCGACACCTCCGCCAGCAAACGCAAGTTTGTGCTGGTCGGCCCGAACTGCCCCGGCGTCATCACGCCCGGCCCCCGAACCAATATGAACAGCACCACCGGCGAACCGGGCGCGCCGTTCACAAACGCGGGCTGCAAGATCGGCATCATGCCGGGCTACATCAACACCCATGTGAGCCAGAGCAAGCGGGGCAAGGCCATCGGCATCGTCAGCCGCTCCGGCACGCTCACCTACGAAGCCGTCTGGCAGACCTCGAACTTGGGCTTTGGCCAGAGCACGTGCGTCGGCATCGGTGGCGACCCGGTGCGCGGGCTGAATCACATCGACTGCCTCGAACTCTTCGCCGATGACCCCGAAACCCACGGCATCCTCATGATCGGCGAGATCGGCGGCAGCGACGAAACCGATGCCGCGAAGTGGATCGAAGCCAACCGCAAGAGCGGCAGGCTCAAAAAGCCGGTCGCGGCATTCATCGCGGGGCGCACTGCGCCACCCGGCCGCCGCATGGGTCACGCGGGCGCGATCATCGGCGGCGCGGATGACACGGCGGATGCGAAGATCACGGCGCTGAAGGCCGCGGGCGTGAGTGTTGCGATGAGCCCTGCGGATATGGGTAGTGCGATGCTGAGTGCGATGGGCGGGTAAGTCGATATGGATGGGGCATGATGAGCGCGAGCTTGACGATCGCTGCCGCCCAAGGCAACTCACCGTTTGTCATGCTCATCGTTCTCACGGTTACCGCAATCATTTGCGTGAGCTTGGGCATACTCCTGCTCAAGGTCATCCGCAGGTCCGACCGTCGCGCGGAGGTCGCCGTTGACAAGACGTTAGAAGCGGCACTTCAAGATCTGGCCGCAGAACAGGCCCGACTCGGCCCGGGCTTTGATGCCGGCGATCCGGTACGCATCGAGTTCGTGACGTACTCCGGCTTTCTGCTTTGGACTACGGAGCGGAATCACCAATACACACTGCCGAAAGAGTTTGCGCTGATTCTGCTCAAGCGATTGCATTGGCACAACGTCCGCCGCGGGCTGCTCGCGCACGGGGGGTTTCTGATTCCGTTTGTTTCGTGGATTACGCTTGTGCAACAGCGCCGAAGTATTGCCAGGCAACTCCGCACCGGAACGCGGCAAGGTAGCCGATGACGGCCGGGCGATCGCGGCTCGCTCTTTCCGCATTGCGAACAAGGCTCGAGCGGCGGAAGAAGTCTTTGGTCGTCGTGTCGTTGCTACCGCGACGCCACTTCGCTTCGCTCGGGTTCGTACGGCACGGCTTCGATCGCTCGGACACGCTCGTCGTGATCTGGCACCACGCACCACCCGTGGAGGAACCACGAGTGGTGGCACGGGCAGACAGGCGGCAGCTGCCTTATCGATTGCGAGGAACTTCGACCGACGCGAGATCGCTCCGCCGATAGAACTGGCATGCGCGAAGCGAACATTGTCCCGGCAGAAACGTGCTACGAGTGCGGTTATGCGCGGCTTTCGGTTGCCCCAGAAGCGCGGTGTCCGGAATGCGGGCTGGTTCCGGCGAATGAGGACGAGCGGCGCGCTCGGGCGGCACTTGCATCGATGGGCTTATTCGTGATCGCCATCGCGACGATCGGGGCCGGGGCTGCTGGGCAGTACGGATATCGGTTCCAGTCGTTCGGCGGCGGTGTTCCTCGGTCGGTCGCGTGGCTGGCGCTGGCGTGCGCGACACTTGTTGCTTCGGTGCTGATCGCTCCCGCGCGAGAGAGACAGCGGACGCGGCTCATGGCCGGCTGCTGCCTCGTGCTGTTCGCGATCAAGGTCTCTTCGCAGACCCCGCTCGCACGATGGGGATCGCCTCTGCACCCGCTGTTTCGATTCGACTGGCTGGGAACGCTGTTTGAGTGGTGGGAAGCGTTCGCGATGCCGGCGATATTCGGGGCTGCGATCTTCACGGTGTCGCGTTCGTGCCGCGTGTTTGGGTTGGGCGGGATTACACGCACGGGCGGGCGGGGCGCCGCCGTGATTGCGCTGGTGCTGCTCGCATCGATTTTCTCGGAGCGGTATTTGGAGCCGTACTTGGGCCGGCTGGATTCGGCGCAGGCGAATGCGCTGGCGCAGGCTTCCAAATCGACGGTGAGCCGGCCGATGACGTTTGCGTTGGGTTTGCGCCACTTGATCGAGTGGATGCGTGAGCTCGCCTGGATCTTCGCGGGGACGTGGCTGGTGTGCGCTTCGCTGTGCTGCTGGACGCAGAGCCGGGTGCGGGCGCGGTGAGCGAATGACGCGCGCTATTCCCGGACCGGCGAGATTCCCGATGCCAGAACCCCACCGTTATCCGACGCGCCCTCCGCTGTAAACGCTTCCCGCCCCCTCAATTTCGCGCCCACGCCTTGCATGCCGCTTTCACGAATCGGATCGTTGACCCAGCGGGCCTTCAAGCCCGTATCCAGATAGAGAGCACGCCCGTGCGTTCTCTCGAGAGGAGGGGTCATGAATCGATTCAACTACATCCCTGCCGCCGTCATCGCGATGGCCGGATTGGCGAGCGCCGCGAACGCCGCGGTTTCGTACTGGGATTTCAACGTCTTCAGCCGCTCCACCATCGGCACAGCCAGCAAGGGCTACGGCTCCGACTTCCAGGGCGCATCGGGCGCGGTCGGCGATGCCTACTTCAGCAACTTCGCCGCCAAGACCAACGCCAACAGTTCTGCCAGCCTCGCCTACGGCTTCTACGGAGGCGGCAATTTTCGTCTCTCGGGCAGCGTCAACAACGGCGGCGTCAACGTCGCCGGCACCGTGACCATGAACAACGCCTCGATCACCGGTCCTGTCACCGGCGGCGGCAACCTGGGCGGCACGGGCGGCAGCGTCAACGGCAATGTCTCCATCTCCGGCGCCAAGACCACCGGCAATCAGCTCACTGTCAACGGGTCGCTCAACACCGGCCAGGCGTATGCCGCGGCACTCGACCTCGCGGCAGTCTCGTCGTACTTCCAGAGCACGGGCGCCTACGCCGCCAACTTGAATCCCACCGGCAACTACACCAACCAGTGGGGCGAACTGATCATCAACGCGAGCGGCCCGCTCTCGGTGGTCAATGTCTCCACCAGCGACTTCATCAACGCCTGGGGCATCCGCGTCGTCGGCACCGGAACCGTCGTCGTCAACGTCGCGGGCTCCTCGCTCGAATTCGCCAGCAAAACCTGGAACTACCAGAACGGCGCCAGCAGCGCGAGCACCCTGCTCAACCTGAATCAGGCCACCAGCGTCCGCATGTCCGGTGGACACAACGTGAACATCCTCGCCGCCAACGCCGACACGAACTTCTCGTCCGGCCAGGTCACAGGCAATCTGATCGTCGGCTCACTCACCGGAGGCGGCCAGGTGAACTGGAACGCCGATGGCGGGTTCAGCGGCGCTGCACTCATCCCCGCGCCCGCAGGTGCGTTCATCCTCGCCGGCGCCGGCCTTATCGCCTTCCGTCGACGCCGCGGTTAGGCTTTGCGTTTCGCCACACACCTCGCCACACACTTCGCCACACAACAGGCAAGGCCGGGAGCAATCCCGGCTTTGCTTGTTTTTGATGCGCAGCAGCGGATTATGCAAGGATGGGCTCACCCCCCGACATTGGTTATCTGACGCACCCCCGGCTTTGTTTTCCGCACGAAATCGGTGGTGGAATTGGAAATGCTCGGAATCCATGCTTCGTTCTTGAACGGACATGTGGTGCCGGTAGAATGGTCCTCGTTGTTTCCGACGCACACTTCCGCCCGTGCGTCTCAATAGGGAGTTTGGGAGAGAGAAAATCATGAAATCATTTGGTACGTCTGCCTCAAAGGCGGCAGTCGTTGTCTCTACCGTGGCGTCCATCGCCTTGGCTTGCAGCACCGCATCCGGCGCTGTGAATTACTGGGATTTCAACGTGTTCAGCCGCTCCACGATCGGCACCCCGGGTCAGGGCTACGGCTCCGACTTTCAGGGCGCTTCGGGCGCGGTCGGCGACGTGAACTTCAACGGCTTCACCGTCAAGGGTGTCGCCGGCACATCCAGCAGCCTCGCCCGCGGCTTCTACGGCGGCGGCAACTTCACCCTCCAGGGCAGCGTTGATCACGACGGCATCGAAGTCGCCGGCAATGTCACCCTCAACAGCGGCAGCGTCAACGGCATCGTCCGCGCCGGCGGCAACCTCGGCGGCAGCAGCGGCAGCGTCAATGGCAACGCCGTACTCGGCGGCCAGAAGACCACCGGCAACCCGCTCACCGTCAGCGGCAGCGTGATCGA
This sequence comes from Phycisphaerales bacterium, assembly GCA_016793015.1. GTDB lineage: Bacteria > Planctomycetota > Phycisphaerae > Phycisphaerales > UBA1924 > JAFEBO01. The sequence continues at coordinate 6,913 of JAEUJD010000093.1, read as the reverse complement.
GAACCAGCCCTTCTCGCCGTCGGTCAACCTCGGCGCAGTCTCGTCCTACTTCGCGAACGTCGGTTCGTACGCCGCGAACCACGCGCCGACGACCAACTTCTCAATGAACTTCAGCCAGATGGTCATCAACGCCACGGGCCCGCTCACGGTGGTGAACATCACCGCTGCGAACCTCGCCGGCGTCTGGGGCATTCATGTCAACGGTGGCGGCACCGTCATCGTGAATCTCGCCGGCACGAACCTCTCGCTCACGGGCCTCTCCTGGTCCTACGCGGGCGGCTCGTCGGCGCAGAAAACCCTGCTCAACATGAACCAAGCGACCTCGATCAGCATGCAGGGCAGCAACGAGGTCAACATGCTCGCGGCCAACGCCGCGGTGAATTTCTCGTCGGGTCTGGTCACCGGAAACCTGATCGTCGGTTCGCTGACGGGCAGCGGCCAGGTGAACTGGAACGGCGGGTTTGAGGGTGGTTCGGATATTCCTTCCGCCGGTGGTGTTTCCGTGCTGGCGCTCGCGGGCCTTTTGGCCTCGCGTCGCCGCCGGTAAATTCGGCATTTACACCCTCGTCAAGAGCCGGGGAAACCCGGCTCTTTTCATTTTTGAAACGGGAGACAAGGCATTGACCACAGAGGCGCAGAGGCACAGAGAGGAGAAAGGCTCGAAGGACCAAAGAAAGGCCAACCTTGGCGCGCACGCCCCACTTGACCGCCCTCTCTCTTTATCCCCGTCTCTCTGCCTCTCCATCTCTGCGTCTCTTCAACTCTTTCCACTCTTCTCGCTTTCCTCTCTGTGCCTCTGCGCCTCTGTGGTGAATGCCTTCCGCCGTACCATCCCCCGCATGTCCTACTCCGCCGCCGACATCGACCGCATCAAGCTCATCGTCGGCATGGAAGTCCACGTCGAGCTCGCGACCCGCACCAAGATGTTCAGCCGCGCACCAAGCCCGGCCTGCCCCGAGTTCGACCCGCACGACAACCCCTCCGTCACGCCCAACACGCTGATCGACGCCACGGTCCTCGCGCTCCCCGGTGCGTTGCCCGTGATGAACAAAGCCGCCGTCGATATGGCCATCAAGGTCGGCCTCGCCCTCAACTGCCAGATCGCGCCGATCACAAAGTGGGACCGCAAGAGCTACTTCTACCCGGATTTGCCGAAGGCCTATCAGATCAGCCAGTACGACCTGCCCATCTGCTTCGACGGCTCGATCGATGTCCCCGCCGTCGATGACAAAGGCCAGGTCGATCTCGAAGGCGAACCAACCCGCATCGGCATTCTCCGAGCGCACCTCGAAGAAGATGCGGGCAAACTCCTGCACGAAGCGCCCGGTGGCGGCACGATCGACGGCTCCATCGCCGATTACAACCGCGCAGGCACGCCTCTCCTCGAAATCGTCACCCAGCCCGAGTTCACCAGCAGCGCGCAGGTCGTCTCCTTCTGCAAGCAGCTCCGCAACATCTGCCGCTTTCTGGGCGTCACCGAAGGCATCATGCAGCGGGGCCACATGCGCTTCGAGCCCAACATCAACCTTCAGCTCACGATGAAGGACGGCAAGTTCATCAAGACGCCCATCGTCGAAGTCAAAAACCTCAACAGCTTCAAGTCCGTCGAGAACGCGATCGAATACGAGTTCAACGAACAGCCCCGCCGCTGGCTCGCCGATCGCCGCGAGATGGGAAGAGGCACGAAGCAGACCCGAGGCTGGGATGATCGTGCAGAAGGCGGAAAAGGCGCCACCGTCCTCCAGCGCGAAAAAGAAGACGCACACGACTACCGCTACTTCCCCGATCCCGATCTCGTCCCCGTCGTCGTCAACGACGAGTGGAAAGAACGCATCCGCGCCACCATCCCCGAGCTCCCGCTCGCTCGCTTCGCCCGCTTCATGAACGAGTTCGGCCTCGGCAAGAAAGAAGCCGCCGCCCTCATCGACGAACGCGACGTCTGCCTCTTCTACGAACGCACCTTCGAATCAATGGAATCCCTCGGCATCGACCACACCCGAGCCGGCAAACTCGCCGCCAACATCCTGCTCCAATCCGGCGCGAAGCGAGCCAACGAGCAGCACGTCGAGATCCACCAGCTCGGCATCTCCCCCGAGCAGGTCGCCTCCATCGGCAAGCTCCGCGAAGACGGCAAACTCAATAACCAGAACGCCGACGAACTCTTCGGCTTGCTCTGCAAAGAAATTCACCACGGAGAGCACAGAGAACACGGAGAAAGCCAAAAGACTGGTTTGGAAAAACCTCTCTCGCCCCTGTCTTTCTCTGTGCTCTCTGTGCCCTCTGTGGTAAATGCTCCTTCTGTCTTTTCCTCCGTCGAGTCCCTCGCCCAATCCCGCAACATGCTCACCGTCCGCGACGACGCCGCCATGGCAAAGTGGGTCGATCAGGCCATCGCCGAGAACACGCAAGCCGCCGCCGACGTCAAAGCGGGCAAACTCGCCGCCGTCGGACGCCTTGTCGGCGCCGCGATGAAGCACTCCGGAGGCAGCGGCGACGCGAAAACCCTGCGCGAAGCCATCCTCGCCCGTCTCGGCGCCGGATAATTGAACCGCTTCTGAAGCCCCTTCCCTGAGGGAAAGGGTTTTTGGGAAGGGTTCGCCTTTTTCGTTTCGATACTGTCTCTTCCCGCGTCTTACCCCCACATGGCCCGCCCCCAACCCATCTCCCTCTGGCGTTCCATCTTCTGGGAACTCACGCGCAACCTGCTCCTCGCAACCGCCGTCCTCGTCACGGTCATCGCTTTCTCCGCCACCATCAAGCCGCTCGCCGACGGACGCCTCGCCCCCTTCGAAGCCCTGAAGTTCCTGCTCCTCGCCATCCCGCCCATGCTCGCGTACGCGCTCCCCTTCGCGGGCTGCTTCGCCAGCACGCTCGTCTATCACCGCCTCAGCAGCGACAACGAATTCGTCGCGGCGGCCGCCGGAGGCGTGAGCCACCGCTCGCTCCTGGTGCCCGCCGCGGTCCTCGGCCTCATCCTCTTTGGAGGCATGCTCGCCCTCAACGCTCAGATCATCCCCCGATTCCTCGTGACCATGCAGAACATGATCACCGAGGACGTCGCCAAGCTCCTCGCCACCCGCATCAACCGGGGCCAGAGCGTCGAACTCCGCAAGCTCATCGTCTTCGCCGATCGCGCCCAGCCCATCGAGCTCGAACCCGGCTCCGAGGCCCGGACCGCGCTCGTCCTCGCCCGCCCCACCGTCATCGAATGCGACGATCTGGGCAACGTCGTCAGCGAAGGAACCGCCGGCCGCGCCACGCTCTGGGTTTTCCCCGAATCATCCACCGCCGACAGCGGCCCGACCACCCGCGTCGCGATGCGCTTCGAAGACTTCGCAAGCAAAGACATCAAGACCGGTCTCGTCACCGGCAAGACCCTCCCCGTCTCGATCACCGTTCCCTCTTCTCTTTCCGACGATCCCAAGTTCCTCCGCTCCGATGAACTCCGCGAGCTCCGCACCGAGCCCAAGCGCATGAGCTGGATCGATATCCGCCGTCGCCGCCTCGCCGACGAGCTCGCGCTCCGCCGCGCGCTCGACGACATGTCCCGCTCCCTCGCCGCGGCAGGTTCCTTCACCCTCCTCGATGCCGCCGGCCGCCAGGTCGTTGTCCGCGCCGCATCCATCAAACCCGGCAACAACCGCACCTGGAACATCCTTCCAAAGAACGGCGCCAACGTCGAGATCGATCTCCTCCGCACCGAGGGCAACGGCCTCTCCCGCACCGGGGGCGTCCGCCATCTCGCGCAATCCGTCGTCCTCGCGCCCGACACTTCCGACGATCGCCCCGCCGGCGAAATGGCCCTCCGCCTCGAACTCCGCGACGTCGCCTCCGCTCCGCTTAACGACGGCTCCGCAACCGAATCGACCAAGCGCGAACGCTTCTCCATCGCCGGGCTGCTCGCACCCAAGGACCAGCTCTCCGCGCTCCTCAAGATGGGCACGTTCCCCCTGCTCGTCGAGTCGGTCCCTTCTGAAAAGGATGTCAACGTCGCCATGCGCGCCGGCGACCTCCGCAACATGATCGACTACCTGCAGAACGAAATCACCAGCCGCCAGCAGGAACGTCTCGCCGTCGCCGCGAGCTGTCTCGTGATGATGCTCACCGGCGCCGTCACCGCGCTCCGCTTCAGCCGAAGCCTCCCGCTCACGGTCTATCTCTGGAGTTTCTTCCCCGCGCTCGTCTGCGTCATCACCATCAGCGGCGGCCAGCAGTTCGTCCGCTCCAGCGGCTGGATCGGTCTCCCCCTCTTGTGGGCCGGCGTTGCCGCTCTCGCGATCTACACCTTCTGGACCTACCTGATCGTGCGCAAGCACTGATTCGATCGCGGAACGCGGAACGAAAACAAGAAATCCGCGAGCCTCTTTTCCACGCCTCCTCACCAGACATCGATCGCCGCTCCGGCAGTTCCGCGTTCCGAGCTCCGCGCTCCCCCTACCCTCCCCCAATGAGCGATCCGCTCCCGGACGCGACCCCAACCTCCCCTGACTCCAATTGGCGTTCCTGCCTCTCGCGCGAAGCCCTGTTGCTCGTCGCGCTCGTCACGCTCGCACGCATCCTCTATATCGCGTTTTTCTGCCCGTACAACCTCGTCGAAGATGAGGCCCAGTACTGGGTCTGGAGCCTCCGCCCCGATTGGTCGTACTACTCCAAAGGACCCGGAATCGCCTGGTCCATCTGGGCTTCCACCCATCTCTTCGGCATCAGCGAATGGGGCGTCCGCGCCTTCGCCCCGCTCTATGCAGCCATCTCCGCCCTCGCGATCGCGGGCCTCAGTGCCGACGCCTTCCGCGATCGAAGCGCCTCCGTCGCCGGCGCCGCGATCTTCTTCCTCATCCCCGCCTTTGTCATCAGCGGCACATTCCTCATGACCATCGACGGCCCCATGATCGCCCTCTGGGCCATCGCCTGCTGGGCAGGCTTCCGCGCTTTCTATCGCGCTTCCCGCAGCGCCTGGCTCGCCCTGGGTCTCGCACTCGGCATCGGCTTCCTCTTCAAGTACACCATCGCGCTGCTCATCCCAAGCCTCCTCATCGCCTGGGTTCTCGATCGCAAGCGCCGGAACACCACCACGCCGCTCCGCCCCCGCATCGCGATCGTCCTCGCCTGCATCGCACTCGGCCTCCTGCCCATCGCCATCTGGAACTATCAAAACGGCTGGCCCGCAATCGCACACTTTCTCGGCCACGCCAAGCTCCCCGGCGGAGATCGCCCCGCCGGAGTCGAAGTCTCGCGCTACACCCCCAAGTGGACGTTCGAGTTCCTGGGCACCCAGCTCGCCGCTATCGGCCCCGCGCTCGTGCTCATGTGGCTCGGCTTTCGTCGCGCCGCCCTTCCGGCAGGTGTGCCTTCTTTTCACCCCTACGTCCCAGAGCAACCCGAGCACTCGTCACCTTCCACCTACCTCGCCAGCGCCGGCCTGCCCACGCTCATCTTCTATTTCTGCGCAACCTTCCTCACCAGCGTCGAAGCAAATTGGCCCATCGGCGGCTTCGTCTCGCTCATCCCGTTTGCCGCCATCGCAGTTGTGCACGGCATGAACGACTGGCGCGCCCGAATGGCCCGTTGGCGCGCCATCCCCCGCGCTCAACGCCCCCGCGAAGGTTTTCTGCTCAGGCGCCCCGAAACCGCATCACAAGTCTGCTGGCACCTCACCCTCGCCTGCGGCATCGTCGTTTCGCTGCTCATTCTCCGCCTCGATCTCATCGCCAAGTTCCCCGAAGTCGCGCGGCGAGTCGCGCTCCATCGCCTCATGGGCGCTCCACAATTCGCCCGAGCCATCCAAGCCCTTGCGATGAAGGAGACCATCCCCGCTCTCGGGCGGCCACTCCTGATTTCGTACCATTACGGCGTGGCTGCGCAGCTCACCTTTTACCTCCCCGATCACCCCATGGTCTTCGTCGCCGGCAGCCACCTCGGCTACCGCCGCACGCAGTGGGATCTCTGGCCCGACATGTCGCTCGAGAATCCCGCATTGCTCGGTCGAAACGCCCTGCTCATCGGCGCAGGCGAATCGCAGTGGAAGCCCGCGTTCCGCACGCTGGCCGAGATTGGCCACCTGCCCGAAGATCTCCGCCGCGATCGATGGGTTTACTTCGGTGAAGGCTTCCGTGGCTTTGGCTCTTCAACATCGACCAGAGCGCCGCAAACCGCCACACCCACCCAGCGGAGCGGCACATGACCGCATCGCGCCCCATCCGCCACGATTACTTCTTCGACGCCGAACGCAAAGGCCGCGCCCGCTCCCGCCTCACCTTTGTTTCTGTCGCCCTGCTCGGCCTCGTCGTCACCGTACTGCTCGATAACGCCCTCTTCCGCGCCGCCTACGTCGGTCCGGATCAGATCGGCCTCGTCGAATCCAAAGCTTGGTACCAGATCCTCCGCCAGACCGGCGACGTCCGCACCTGGCTCATCGTCGCGAGCGCCATCTTCGCGCACGCCTTCTGGCGCGCTTTCGGAGGCAACGCACCCCGCATCCGCCTCGGGGGCATCATCACCATCGCGCTCGCTCCGATGATCAGCGGCCTCGTCGCCGAGATTCTCCGCGCCGTCATCGGCCGCGAACGCCCGCTCTCCATTTCCGGTGATTCCGCGGGCGAGTTTCAGGGCCACGTCTGGCGGGGCGCTTTCGCCGGCATCTACCACAACGGCCAGTGGTTCGATTCCTCCAATCTCGGCCTCCCCAGCAGCCACGCCGCCGTCGCCATGGCCGGCGCGATCGCAACCGCCCGCGCCTTTCCCGGTTCCGGTTTCGTCCTCGTCCCCATCGCCCTCGGCTGCGGAATCACCCGCATGCTCTCCGGCCGTCACTTCTCCAGCGATGTCTTCCTCGGCATCATCGTCGGCTGGGCCATCGGCTCCCTTACCGCCGGCGCATTCCGTCGCCTCCGCTAACGTGCCACCACTCACGGTT
>JAEUJD010000067.1 GCA_016793015.1 Phycisphaerales bacterium | reverse complement strand
AGGTGCCGCTCGACAAGGCCAAGTGGCAGGCGATCGTGATCCACCACACCGGCTCGCCCTATGCAACGCCGGAATCGCTCGAATCCGAGGCAAAGGCGAACGGATTGGCGGGCCTGGGCTATCAGTTCGTCATCGGCAACGGCAACGGCCTCGACGACGGCGAGTTGCATGTCGGCTCGCGCTGGCTCCGCCAGCTTCCGGGTGCGCACGCCAGCGGTCCGAAGGCGGATTGGTACAACCGGAACTCGATCGGGATCTGCCTGGTCGGCAACGGCGATCGCGGACGGTTCACCGAGGCGCAAATGCGTCGGCTGTCACAACTTGTAGACGCCCTGTGCCGCGAACTGAGCATCCCGCGTGATCGCATCGTTCTCCAGGACGAGCTGGTGAAGGGTGCGGGCCCGGGCCGCTACTTTCCCGGTGTCGCGTTCCGCGAGCAGCTCGCGCTGCGTTAAGCCCAATCAGGATGTCCGCGGCGAACAACCGATTCTCGGGTTCGGGGCAGCCGCGGCCGAATTCCGGGCGGTCTCCTTGACCAAATACGGGTGAAGTACGCCTTGGCGCTGGAACCGGGCGGGGTTTTTTGCCAATAGACGCAACGTGGGTCCTGCGGCAGCGTTGATGCGGGCACACCGAAGTGCGCTACACTGGACGCTGAAGTTCGGGTTCGGTCTGGACGAAGAGAGGTACCCGCCCTGCGGGCCTAGGGAATTGGTGCGGGAGGGGCGTTCGCTCGGTTCTCGGGCAACGGACGGTTGCTGGACGAAAGATGGGTAGCACGCGACCGGGATCGGGTGATTCCGGCTTTGGGTGGCAGTCGTTTGGTCGGATGTTTTGGTGTCGGAGACGTGTTCGGAATGAGTCGCGCGGTCACCGAGTTCAAGAAGGGCGAGACGGTCGAGGGCTTTAAGGTCCTTTCCGACCTGGGTCGCGGCGCGGCATCCGAGATCTACCTCGTCAAGGACAAAGAGAATCACATCTGGGCGCTCAAGCACGTTGAAAAGCTCGAGCCCAAAGACCAGCGATTCCTCGATCAGGCCGAGGCGGAATACCACGTCGCCCAGGCGATGGATCACCCGTCGATCCGCAAGATCACCAAAATGATCAAGCGGGGCCGGAGCATGCTGAGCCTCGAAACGATCCACCTCTACCTGGTGATGGAACTGGTGGACGGCGTTTCGATGGAAGTGAAGCCGCCCAAGACCTTCGAAGACGCCGTCCACATCTTCGAGCAGACGGCCGAAGCCCTGCACCACATGCACGTGCGCGGGTTTGTCCATGCGGACATGAAACCGAACAACATCGTTGTGACGGCGGACGGCACGGCGAAGATCATCGACCTCGGCCAGTCGTGCCGCATCGACACGGTGAAGGAACGCATCCAGGGCACGCCCGACTACATCGCCCCGGAGCAGGTGCACTGCCGCCCGATCACGGCGAAGACCGATGTGTACAACCTGGGCGCGTCGATGTACTGGATCCTCACGCGGAAGCACATTCCGACGGCGCTGGGCAAGGGCGACAGTTTGCTCGGGAAGATCGACGACAAACTGCTGACCAAGCCGACACCGGCGCACACGCTCAACCCGCGCATACCGCAGATGCTGAGCGACTTGATCATGAACTGCCTCGAGATCGAACCGGAAAAGCGTCCGGCCGACATGAAGGCGGTCGCCGACCGGCTCAACCTGATCCGCGCGAAGATGGTGGCTCAGCGGGCCGGGCCTGCCGCGGAAACCGGCGAAAGCCAGGAAGATTCGGCGGCGTAAGCCCCGGAGCCAGGCCCAGCGGCCTGCGGGAGGACCCTTCGACGCCCGGGTGCGGTCGCCGGAGCATCTTTTCGCTTCTGAAGCATGCGGCATTGGCCGATGTCTTCTGTCCGGGCGGCCTTGAGCCGTGAACCAGTGGTTTGAGGTCAGTCAGGAACGAAACGATTTGGAACCCGCTGCAATCGGACATCTCGGGCTGCAGGATTCGTCGCAGGTGTGCGAACTCTTTCGCGCGGGTGCAAAGGCGTGCCGCGAGGCCGCGTGCCGCAGGGGATCGATCGACGTGATCCGGGCGCCGGGGCGATTGATCGCAACGGGCGACCTGCACGACCACCCGATCAACTTCAAGAAGCTGGTCGAGATCGCGGGGCTGGGTCGAGAGAACCCGGCGCACCTGACGCTGCACGAGATCATCCATCCGCCGAATCTGCTCAACGGCGTGGACTACTCGTATCGCGCGCTGGCACGGGTGGCTTCGTTGAAGGCGGAGTTCCCCGAGTTTGTGCATGTGCTGCTGGGCAATCACGAGCTTTCGCAGATCATGGGCGCGGGGATTGTGAAGGATGGCGTGAAGGTGGTGGACGCGTTCAACGCGGGGCTGGAGCACGTGTTCGGCGATGATTCGATCGCGGTACACGAGGCGATCAAAGAGTTTGTACTGGCGATGCCGCTGGCGATGCGGTGCGAGTGCAACAAGCCGGACGGAACGCGGGGCGTGGACATTCTGTGTGCGCACTCCCTCCCCGGGCTGGCGATGATGCAGCGGTTTGATCCGTCGGTGATCGCCCGCGAACTCACCAAAGAGGACTACGAACCGAGGACGGGTGCCGCCCACATCATGATCTGGGGCCGCGGCTACGACTCGGAGCAACTCGAGGATCTGGTCGAGCGCTGGGGGATCAACCTGTTCATTCTGGGGCACGAGAAAGCGCCGGAAGGTGCGGCGCTGGTTGCGCCGAATGCCGTGGTGCTGAATACAGATCACGAGCGCGGGGTGTATCTGCCCATCGATCTATCGAATCCGCCCACGCCGGTGCAGGCGATGGAGCGGGTGGTTCAGATGAGTAACGGGATGTAGTCGACGCGACAACAAGTGCGTCGTTGAACTCCAAACAATCGATCTGTTTGAAAAGGCGCTTGTCGCCGCTTTGCGGCTTTGGTTGTGCGAACGTTACCTGGGGCTCGCGCCCAGGCTGTAGGCTCTCGCTGCTTTGCAGCGAAGAGAATCGCGGCTACCGCGCGGAACACTTCACTCAAACCACACATCATCCAGAAAAAACACCACCGGCTTCCCCTGCCCCGCCGTCGACCAGACCAGACCCGTCTTGATGACGCTCAGGTTCTTGCCGCTGAGGTCGATCTCGTACTTCTTCCAGTCCTTGGTCAGCGTCACCGGCCGGGCGACCACCGCGGTGTCGTGATACTTCTTGTCCTTGCCGATGGTGCCGACTTTGAGTTCGACCTTCTCACCCCCGTTCTCGCCCCGCGCCCAGAACGAGAGACGCTTCGCGCCGGTCAGGTCGTAGCCACCCGGCTGATCGCCCCAGTCGTTCGCCGGGCTTTGGTACGCGATGCCGCCCCAGTTGTCGGCCGCGTTGTATTGGAGTTTGAGACAGGTGGCCCCGCTGTGCGGGTTGTCGGTGCAGGCGGGGTCCATCGAAACCGCGCCGGTGTTGCCCATCCAGCCCGATGGCGAGTAGGCGCCGGTGGAACCGTCGGCGTAAATGATGAGAGGCAGCTTCGCCTTCGGAGCGGCGCTCGCCTTGGGCCCCTTCACATGCAACGGCACGTTCGCCACCGCGCCGCCCCCGTGGTTGTCCGAAACGAACGCGTACAGGCGGTACACGCCCCCCTCCTTCGGCATCTTCAGCGTGACATCCGAGTTCGACGATTGCACGATTGCTTCGGGATGCGCCGGGCGCTCCGCAACGGCGTCGCCACCTTCGCTCGGATCGAGTTCGGATTGCAGAACCCACCGGACGTTGATGGGATCGTTCTCGGGATCAGAGGCTTTGAACGAGGCCTTGACGGTGTCGCCTGCGTTCACGTCGTCGGTGCCGGCGATCTTGATCGGCTCGACAACCGGCACACGGTTGGCCGGTGGCTTGCCGGTCCAGACTTCCTGGAGTGCATCGACTCCCGCGGTCCGCTCGCGTCCGGGGGCCGGAAGAAAGAGGCCGAACCACGTCAGCGTTGTCTCGCGCTTGTCATCCCAGATAAACGCGTAGGAACCCAGGCACATCGGGTCCTTCTCAAACTTCGCCGCGGCATCGCGATAGGTTGCCGCCTTCTCGGTGCTCGTCTTCTCTGCCGTGACGCCGTACGCGTTCTTCTGCGTTTCCCACGTTCCGGCCGGACCGTATTCGGTCACGATAAACGGCTTGTTCACGCCCGCGGCACGATACCGATCCGGAAGGCTCAGAACGCCCCCGTAACTGTTCAGCCCCATGATGTCGACATCGGGGCAGTACTTCTTCACGCTCGGTAGCTTCTCGCCACCGATCTCCGCGATCACCGTCATCGTCGGGTGGTTCGGATCGACCTGCTTGATCATCTTCGCGATGTCGTTGATGTGATTCCAGATCTTCGGGTTGTCGCCCTTGCCGAAGCCTTCCATCTCGTTGCCGATGCCCCAGAGCAGCACGGCCGGATGATCCTTGTACTTCATCACCGCGGCCTTGGC
>JAEUJD010000063.1 GCA_016793015.1 Phycisphaerales bacterium | reverse complement strand
CATCCCGCCCACGAGAATATCGTCGTCGTCTCCGCATGCTCCGGACACGGGTTCAAGTTGTCGCCCGCGATGGGGATGGCCGCGGCCGACCTTGCGGTGGAGAAGAAGTCCTCGCTCCCGATCGGTTTCCTTGGGTGGCGTGCGTGAGCAAAGCAATGCGTGAACCGTTCATCCTCGAGACCCGGCAAGAGATCGCCCGCCCGCTGGCCGACGTCTTCGCCTTTTTCGCGGCGCCGGAAAATCTTGAAGCCATCACGCCCCCGTGGCTCAACTTCAGGATTCTCACACCCGGCCCCATCCGCATGGAGCGGGGTGCGCTTATCGAATACAAGATCCGGTTGCGAGGCATCCCCATCCGCTGGCGAACAGAGATCACCGGGTACGACCCGCCCCGCATGTTCATCGACAAGCAGATACGGGGCCCGTACATCCTCTGGGAGCACACGCACACGTTCGAGCCATCGCGCACGGACGACGGCCGCGATTCCACCCGCATCGTTGATCGCATCCGCTATGTGCCGCGCGATATCCCGCACTGGGTTCCGCTGCTCGGCGGGCTGCTGCATCGGGTCATCGTGCGCCCGGATCTCGAGCGCATCTTTGCGTACCGAAAAACGCAGATCGCACGCATGCTCGATCCGTGAAGCGATCAGAGTCCCGGCCGCTCTTCGCCCCGTTTTCGGCAAAGCCGAGTTCAGACCGTCAGGTCCTTCTTGAGTTCCTGAATCACCTTCTTCTCTTCGCTGCTCTCGGCGAGGAACATGCTCAGGATCCCGCCGCTCGCCTGCGCCACCGTGTGCGCATGCTTCACCATGTCGTCGCGGAACGTCGCCAGCTCCGTCGGTGAGAGCTTCTTGCGCAGTTCCGAGGCGTACATCTTCCACACCGTGCGGCCTTCCTGCGTCGGCCCCTTGTGGAGCCACTCTTTCAGATGCCCCAGCACCTCGCTGTCCCGCGGGATGCCCTGGTTGATTGCGGCGTTGATCACCGCTTCCGCCTCGGCGCTGTCGAATGAGCCGTCCGCCCACGCAACTTCGACCAGCGGAAAGAGCTTGAACGCCGTCAGCATCTCGCCCCTGATGTTCAACTGGAGCATCCGGTTGAGGAAATCGTCGTTCGTGATGCCGGTTGCCTTGGCAAGCTCATCCTTCGCCATCTTGTTCTCGAAGACGTTCCGAAGCTTGTCCACCAGCGCCGAATCACGCGTACGGAAATACCCCTCTTCGAGGCTCACGGCACGGTCCTGGAAAGCGTCGCGCGACTGGAATGAACTCATCTCAAAACTCCTTCTCGCGCAGGCACGCGATCGATTCAGATACCGGCCTCTCCCTCCCGCCCGACTCACCCGCTCTGGGGGGCTGCGGAGGGAGCGATGGGGCAGGGGCCGATTCTACCTGCACAAAAAGCCCTTCGCCTCTCGGCCGTTTTCATTATGATGGGTTCATGCAGACCCTGCTTTGCGCCGTTCTCGCTCTCGCTCTGGCCGACCCCAAACCCGCGGCCCCGGATTTCATCGATGTCGTCCAGTCCAACTTCAACCGCTGGGATCTCAACAAGAACGGCGTAATCTCTCCTGAAGAAGTCGATCGCCTCGTCGTCGAACCCAGCGTGAAAGGGGACGAAGCCGCTGCGATCGGTGCGATCAAGACCACCCTGCGTCTTGGCTATCCGGTCCCGCGGATGACGCTCGACTACTTCCAGTCCGCCGCGGCAAAGCCCAAGGCTTCCAGCGACAGCTCCGGCGAGCAGCGCCCCGAGCTCCGCATGTGGGGCGGCCCCGATTGGAATAAGGGCTTCGCCGTCGCCCGCAAACGCATCAACGACCCCAACCGGGATCTCTTCCGCACCGCCACGGTTGATCTCAAGCAGTTCAAGCAGGGCATGCTCGGCGATTGCTACTTCGTCGCCATGATCGGTGCGCTCGTCAATAAGCAGCACGATGCCGTGCGGAAGATGATCACGGTTCAACGCAACGGCGATCTCAAGGTCGCATTCGCCGACAACGAAACCATCGTGATCTCTCCCCTCACCGACGCGGAGATTGCCACGTCCTCGACCACCGGCGAGGAAGGGACGTGGGTCGCCGTCTTCGAGAAGGCGTTCGGCACACTCCGCCAGGCTCAATTCCCCGAAGACCACAAGGAAGGCGTCGCCTCCGACGCTATCGCCTTCGGCGGCACAATGCTCACCACGATCCGCGTCCTCACCGGCCACGATTCAGAGGAATTTGCCATCAAGTCTTCGGTCCAGAAATCCGGCAACGGCGATTACAAGTTCCAGCTCCGCGCTCAGCCGCAGGAGCTCACCCGCATGACCCGCGACAAGCTCAAGCCCGCGATCCAGAAAAAGAAACTCGTCGGCGCCGGTACCTACCCCGAAGCGCTCCCCCCCGGCATCGCCAATCGCCATGCATACGCCATCATCGGATACGAACAGCAAGGAGACCAGGTCGTCATCTGGAACCCGCACGGAAACACCTTCAAGCCCAAAGGCCCGCCCGGGCTCGAAAACGGATATCCCACCGAGTTCGGAATCTTCAAAGTGCCCATGAAGGACTTCGTGCAAATCTTCGGCGCACTGGAAATCGAGCTCGACGTCTCCGCCACCACCACAGGCGTCCGCAGCGGCAAAACCAGCGGCGGCAAATAGAACACTCTTTCCTCCACCACGAGTAATCACGAAGGCCCCAAGTCCCTCTCTCTCTCTCTGCAGCATTCCTCGCTGTCTCCTCTCTCCTCCGTGTCTTCCCCCGTGGTCCCCCGTGGTACTCCGTGTTTTCCCTCCTTTTCCTTTCCGCCGTCCCACGCCTACAATGTTAGTGGAAACTAGCAAAGGAGTTCGCCCATGCGTTTCGCCCATCTCGCCATCGCCAGTCTGACCGCTGCATCCGCCCTTCTCGGCGCCTGTCAGAATCAGCAGAAGCAAGACGACATCCCCACCAAGCAGGCCGCGCTCACGCCCGGGGGAGTCAAACTGAATCTCGTCAAAGATCAGACCTCGCAGGCCGAAGTCCAGGAAGCCTTCGGTCCGCCCGATCTCGTCACACACAAGGACGGCCAGCAGATCTGGACGTACGACAAGACCGACTTCGATTGGGAAAAGCGCTCCGACTACGCCACGCTCATCCTCATCGGTCAGGGAGGCGACCGCGTCCGCTCCAGCTCGCGCTCCACGCTCCTCATCGTCTACTTCAACGACAAAGACATCGTCACCGACTATCGCCTCAGCGCGATCAAGTACTGATCGGAGCAAGCCCCCGATGAAATCGCTGCTGCTTTCCTGCGCCCTCGCTGCCGGCACGCTCGGTTTGTTCACCGGCTGCGCCGTCGACGTGCCATACTCGCAAACCGCGCTCAACGCTCTCCAGACCCGCGAGTTCGACTACGCCTTTGACCCGACCTTTGATGCAACAGTGGGGGCGCTCTTCGATCTCGGCTACACCATCCGCACCTCCGACAAGCGGGGCGGATTCCTCAGCGCCGTGAGCCAGAACGGCATGGTCCAGATCAAACTCGATCAGGCCGGTCCCAAGCGCACTTCCGTCCGCGTCAGCACCGGCTTTTCCGGTCAGACCCGCGTCAACATAGAACGCATCGACGAGATCCTCAACACCATCGATCGCCGCCTCACCACCTCGAATATCCCGAGGAATCAGTGATGCTTGTGCGGCTCGCTTTGCTTCTCGGTGCACTCCTTCTCGCGTCGGCACTCGTCGGCTGCGAAACAGCGCCCCCTCTGACTCCCACGCAGTGGGAAGCGCTCGAAACCCGCAGAGTCGAAGGCCAGCGTGACGACGTGCTGCGTGCCGCGAGCGCCGTCATTCTCGATCAGGGTTACTACTACACCGCCTCGGATCACGCCGCGGGAACGGTCACTGCCGCGAAAGTTCCTTCCTCTCAGCGCGATGAATTCCAGCGCAACGGAGGCATGAACGGCCCCGTCATGGTGAACATGGTCTCGATCTGGGTCGTGCAGGCCACTCCGACCGAGTGCAATCTGCGTGTGCAGTACCGCGATTTCGGCCGGCACGTGCAGAGCAACGAACGCGTCTCAACATTCTGGACCGAGGTCAACCGGCGCATGCTGAAGGTGCCGTCCGCACCCGTTTCGGTTGCCACGCCTTCCGCAACAGGAGCGATCGGCCAATGAGATTCGCGGCGTTGCTGTTTTCGCTCATTGTGATCGCCCTCTGCGGCTGCGAAACCACGCAGCCCATGACCGCCACGCAGATGGATGCTCTTCAGGTCCGCGAGGTCGAGGTGCCAGCCGACCGCGCCTTCGCCGCGGCATCGAGCGCGCTCTTCGACGCCGGCTACCAGGTCCACGTCTCCGACGCCGACGCAGGCCTGCTCACCGCCGAGCGCCGCGAAGATCCGTCGGTCGCCGTCAACGCCACGCTCGTAGTGCTCACCGCAATCCTCACACGCGGCGCCGGCGCTCAGGACAAACCACCGGATTACTACGCCATTTGCATCGAAGTGCTCCCGCGAGGCGAGACGCATTCCGATGTCCGAATCCGGCCGTTCTTGAACGGCGAGGTTCAATCCGCCGACAACCCGAACGCGAGAAAAACCGTCCAGGAAATCTGGACCCTCATGCAGCGTCAGGTGCTGATGAAAGAACCGGCGAAGTAGGCCGCGCGGCATCGTTTCCATACAAAGGCACTCGATCACCCGCGTCGTGCAGTCACCGCTGCGCCGTCTGCCCGACCGCCAGACAGCATCGAGCCGTGGATGGAGCGAAGTCCTCCGAGCGACACCCACGTTCCTTCGCGCCAGATCCGTGCCCCCTGAATGGGTGCCACTCGCCCTTCACGCCGTTCACAATCCCGCCCCACATCCGACATCCCCCCTCTCCCAATTCTGGTACCATGAATTTCTTCTCATTCAACCCATCGCTCCCGCGCCTCTCTGCCGCCCACACGAAAAGTCCATGAAGGTTTCCTTCAAACCCTCTCTGAATTGGCTTTTCGTATGTATCCCTCTCAGCATCGCCCTCGAACACCTGCACGTACCCGCGCCGGTGCTCTTTTTTTCCGCCGCCATCGCAATCGTCCCGATCGCCGGGCTCATCGTGAAATCGACCGAGCAGCTCGCCGAGCGCACCGGCGACGCGATCGGCGGGTTGCTCAACGCGACCTTCGGCAACGCCCCCGAACTCATCATCGCGCTCGTCGCGCTCCGCGCCGGCTACTTCGACATGGTCCGGGCTTCGATCGTCGGCGCAATCCTCGCCAATCTCCTGCTCGCGATGGGAGTTTCATTTCTCCTCGGCGGTCTTCGCAATCACACACAGGAATACAACTCCGGCGCGACCCGTCTCTACAGCTCGATGATGCTGATATCGGCCATCAGTCTCGCCGTTCCCAGCGCGTTCAACCGCTTCTTTGCTCCCACGCAGGACGCGATGCCCGATTCCAAGGCCATCAATCTGATCACCGCGATCATCCTCCTTGTCGCCTACTGCCTCTACCTCGTCTTTCTGCTCAAGACGCACCCCGACTTCTTCAAGAGTGCAACCAGTGACAAGTCCGAACCCGAACACCATGCGCCCCGGTGGTCTCTCGCCCGCGCCATCGGCACGCTCATCGGCGCATCGCTTCTTGCCGCGTGGGTGAGCGAGATCCTTGTCGGCGCTGCGCAGGGCACCGGCGAGGCCCTCGGCATGTCTCAGGTCTTCATCGGCATCGTCTTCCTCGCCATCGTCGGCGGCGCCGCAGAAAGCGGCTCCGCCATCGCCATGGCCCGCAAAAACAAGCTCGATCTCACGGTCGGCATCGCCATGGGCAGCAGCATCCAGATCGCCCTCTTCGTCGCCCCGGTGCTCGTGCTCGCCAGCTACTTCGTCGCGCCGCGCCCGCTCGAACTCGCTTTCAGCCGAGCCGAGGTCGGAACACTTTTCCTCGGCGTGCTCATCGGCGCACTCGTCGCGGGCGACGGCCGCTCCAATTGGTACAAGGGCTATCAGCTCATCACGGTCTACATGATGTTCGCATTGCTCTTCTACTTCATGCCCGCGCACTAGATCGAATCACATGCCGCCGACCGATCCCATCCAATCCTCCAAACGCGTCCTGACGCCAAACGAGCGCATCTCCGAGATCCTCTTCGGCCTGATCATGGTGACCACGTTCACCGGCTCGCTCAGCGTCGCCACCGCCGGGCGCGACGACGTCCGCGCCATGCTCATCGGCGCTGTCGGCTGCAACCTCGCCTGGGGAATCATCGACGCCATCCTCTATCTCATGGGCTGCCTCGCCGAGAAGGGCCACAACCTTCGCTCCTTTCGCAAAGTGCGAAGCGCCGCAGATCACGCCGCCGCTCGCCTCGCGATCTCCGGCGCGCTCCCCCCTCTCGTCGCCTCCGTGCTTCAGCCCGAAGAGTTCAAGGCAATCCACGAACGCCTGCTCCAACTCCCCGAGCCCCCGCGCTTCGTCCGCTTGAGCAAAGAAGACTGGATCGGCGCACTCGGCGTCTTCCTGCTCGTCTTCCTCGCCACGTTTCCCGTCGTGATCCCCTTCCTGCTCATGCAAAGCGCGACGCCCGCGCTCCGCGTCTCCAACACAATCGCCGTCGTCATGCTCTTCGTGCTCGGTTACGCTTTCGGCCGCGGCGTCGGCCATCGACCCTGGCTCTACGCCGTTTCAATGGTCGTCCTGGGCGTCGTCCTCGTCGCTCTCACCATCGCGCTCGGAGGCTGAAAGCGTGCGCCTCTCCATCGCGTCAACCTTTGCACTCGCTTTCGTCGCTTCCCCCTGTTTCGCTCGGCCAGTTCCCGGCGATACACCCTCCCCGCAATCCAAAGCGAAACTCAGTCCGACCCACAATCACAAACAGAAGCGCGCACCGAAGTCCAACCCGCTCCCGCGCCCGCACATCTCCTCGACGCCGACCCCACGAAGTGGAGCTTTTCCGCCGCCGTCAATATCTACATCGTCCCCGACGATCGCGAATACATCCAACCCACGCTCACCGCCGATCGCGACTGGCTCCACCTCGAGGCCCGTTACAACTACGAGTCGCTCGACACCACCTCGATCTGGGGCGGCTACAACTTCAGTGGCGGCAAGTCCCTAGAGTGGGAACTCACGCCCATGATCGGTGCTGTCTTCGGCGAAGTCAACGGCGTCGCGCCGGGGCTCAAGCTCTCGCTGACCTGCGGGAAAGTGCAGTTTTACACCGAGGACGAGTTCGTTTTCGATACAAACGATTCCTCCAACAACTTCTTCTACAGCTGGTCCGAACTCAGCCTCGCTCCGGTCGAATGGTTCCGCTTCGGCATCGTCGCCGAACGCACCCGGCTTTACGAAAGCGACCGCGAGGTACAAGTCGGCCCGTTGATCGGGCTGACCTTCGACCACTTCAGTATCACCGGCTACGCCCTCAATCCCGATCAAGGCGAGCCGACTTTCATCATCTCAGTCGGCGTGAACTTCTAGCGTTCGAGCCCCGCGGGTTCGGTGATCGACCGGCCGCATTCTCCGCTCCGCTCTCCGTTCACTTCTTCTCTTTCGGCTTCAACCCCGGAATCAAGTCCGTCACCTTCTTCGCGGCATCATCGACCGCCTTCTTCCCCTGCTCGATCGCGCCGGTCGCGTTCCCCGCACCGATCTTTTCGAGCATCTTCGGATCCGCCAGCACCTTCATGCCCAACTGATCGAGATTGCCGAGGTTCGCGAGGCCCCCTTGCAGTTCGCCGAGAATCTCCGCCGGCAGAATCCCGCCCCCCTGCTCCGCCGCCGCCTTCAGTACCGCCTGCACGATGATCGACGAAAGTTGCTCCATCGTCACGCCCGTGCCCGCCACGCCCGTTCCGGTCTGTCCCACGTTCTCAAGTCTGATCTCATCAATTGGAATCGTCACCTTCGCAAGGTTCCCGACCGCGCCGGGCGCGCCCAACAGGTCCACCGCGATCTTGATGTTTTTCAGCGACAGTTCCCTGATCACAAACTTCTTTTCGCCGCCGCCACTCTGCTTTGGTGAACCGCCCGAACTCAACTTCTTCAGATTGCCCAGAATCACGCTGTAGTTTGCCGTCCCGCCCTTCTTTTCGAGCGACACATTCAAATCGTCGAGCGAAAGCCGCGGCAACCGCACCACGGGCTCACGCAGCGACGCAAGCGTCACCGCCACCCCGCCGCTGCCCAGCGACATGAACGGCGATGAGCCATATCCCGGCGGATTGGCGACCTTCAACCCCGACATCGAAAACGTCCCACCGAGGATCCCGACACTGGCCGAATCCAGTGTTGTCGGGACGCCAAACGCATACGTGCCGCCGGACTCGATGCCGCGCTTCGCGATCGAGTCAATCGCAAAAAACGCAGCAACAACTGCGCCAATGCAAATCACAACAAGAAGAACGACAAGGAAGACAAGTTTCTTTATCATCTAGTTCGCTCCGGATTCAAAGGATGGTACCGTGTTGGGGTGCCACAGGCGTTGGGGGTATGTGGGCGTGAGGCTTTGCGATTGCCAGTTGAAGGAAGGGATGACTCTCATGAATTGTTTGAATTCGATGCGGGCCGCTTTGATCGCCGGGTTGGCTCTTTCGCTCGCCTCACTCGCACTTTCAGGCTGCTCCGGTCAGCAACGCGTGCTCGACGACGCGAAGCTAAAGGAAATGGCCGCGGCAGACGAAGTGAAGTTCCGCGAAGAGTTCCGCGCCGGCGTCCATCGCCTGATGGAACGCGTCGCCTCGCGAATGGATCAGCCGGGCGTGAACGACCAGACCATCGACATCCTCGCCATCTCTGGTGGGGGCGATTACGGAGCCTTTGGCACCGGCTTTCTCGTTGGCTGGGGCGCGGCCCCCGGCGAATTCAAACGCCCCGACTTCGATTGCGTCACCGGCGTCAGCACCGGCGCGCTCATTTCTCCCTTCGCCTACGTCGGTACCGACGAGTCGTACAAAACCGTCGAGAACTTCTACCGCAACCCCAAGAGCGATTGGGTCTCGATGCACGAGCCCTTCTTCTTCCTGCCGTGGAACCCGTCGTTCGCGACGATTCCCGGGTTGCACCGCGATCTGAGCGGCGTGATCGATCAGAAGTTCGTCGATCAGATGGCAGCACAATCCGAAAAGGGCAAACTCCTTCTCGTCTCGGCATCCAATCTTGATCTCAGCCGCCAGCGCTATTGGCACATGGGCCCCTACGCCGTCGAAGGTGCCAAGACGGGCGACCTCGATCCCATCCACAAACGCCTTCTCGCTTCCTCGGCAATTCCCGTCGTCTTTCCCCCGGTCGAAATCGACGGCTTCCTCTACGCCGATGGAGGCGTGACCGCAAACGTGCTCGTCCGCCTGCAGCCGCACTCTCCCGACGGTTTCATTCAGATGTGGCGGAAAAAATACCCCGGAAGGCCCTTTCCGCGTGTTCGCTTTTGGGTGATCTTCAACAACTGGATGCAACCCCCCGCCAGCGCCGTTCAGCAACGGTGGACCGAGGTCATGTCGCCCGCTCTCGCGATGTCGACACGCTCGGGAACCATCGCTGAAATCCGCTGGCTCGCGGCAGAAGCAATGTACGTCAATTCACAGTTCGGCGCCAATATCGAAGTGCGCGTCGTTTCCGTTCCCAACGACTGGCGCGCCCCCGTGAAGGGCGACTTCAAGCCGGAAACGATGAACGCTCTGGCGGATCTCGGCGAGCGGATGGGCGCAGACCCAGCTTCGTGGCAACTCTGGTGCAGCAAGGCGATGGCCGACACCACAGAAGCAGAAGCCGGCTTGGTGGAAGAAAAGTCGAACTGACGAACCCGGGCTCCGGACCAAAGCCCCCGGAGGCCCCGTGCCCGACACTCAACCCCATGTGGGGACGATGAGATTCTGGATTGTGGCCTCAAATGGCGGCGAAAAGGAAGGCCCCTCGCTCCGCGAGAGTTGGCGCGCCAAAGGCTCGCCGCGATCACTTCGCCCGAAGTGAATTCACTCCCGACTCAGCTTCTCGTGCGCTTCTTCGCCGCGATTCGCACCGCATCGGGCGTCCGCACTTGACGCGCGAGCCCCACGAACTGAAGCGTGCGAATCAGCGCGTAACTGAGGTCCAGCTCCCACCAGCGCAGCCCGTGCCGCGCACTCGTCGGGAACGCGTGATGGTTGTTGTGCCAGCCCTCGCCAAGCGCGAGCACGCCAACGATCGCGTTGTTCCGGCTCTCGTCGTGGCTGTCAAAGGGCTTGGTCCCCCAAAGGTGACAAACCGAATTCACGCTCCACGTGATGTGGTGGCAAAGCAGGACTCGCACCAGTCCGCCCCACAGGAAGCCGAGCAGCACGCCACCCCATGACATGGAAAGCAGCCCGCCGAGCGCTGCCGGGAACGCAAGCCCGAAGAGCACCCAGAAAACAAACTGCCGATCAGCCAGCGCGATCGCAGGGTCTTCGCGCAGGTCGCGCGAGTACTTGCCCAGCCCGGTCGAACTCGGTCCAAACAGCCATCCAACATGCGCATGGAACGCCCCCCGCAGCGTGGCGATGATGCCCTCGCCCCACGAGCCGTTGAGCGCCATATGGGGCGAATGCGGGTCTTCTTCGGTATCAGAATGCTGATGATGCTTGCGGTGTTCGGCGCACCAGCGGATGACCGGACCTTGCACCGCCATCGAACCCGCCGCTGCGAACAGGTACCGCAGGATTGCCGGAGTCTCGAATGACTTATGCGTGCACAATCGATGGAAACCAACCGTGACGCCCAACGAACTGACCGCCCACATGCCCAGCAGAATCCACAGGTAGTACCAGTTGAAGGCGATCCCCCAGAGGAGGCCGATCGCCGAGGCAAGCCCGGCAAACGGCAGAAGCACCGTGATCAAGTTAATGATGATGAGTTTGCGAGAGTTCGATTCGCGCCGCTCAGCGTTTGTCTCGGCCGCGATGACGATTTCTGCCGGAGCAGAAATGACAGCGGGCGCGGCGATG
>JAEUJD010000056.1 GCA_016793015.1 Phycisphaerales bacterium | reverse complement strand
ACCACCCGCAGGTAATCCGACAGCGTCAGATCCTCGCCCAGATTCCGCCGATGTCGCCCGTCCTTGAAGATTGTGGTCGCAAGTTCCGAGTCGGATGATCCGACCGGTCCGATCGATTCCGCGAGTGGAAGCGTCGTGCTCACGCCTGACGCGCCAGCCGCTGCAGCCTGCCCAGAATCCGGCTCCACCGCATCCGCACGGCGCTCTCCGTCATGCCCAGCGCCTGCCCGACTACTCCGTGCTCAGCACCCAGGGCACGCAATCGAAAAATCTGCCCGTCCGTCGCATCGAGCCGCGAGACCACCGATTTCTCATCCCGATCGACCGTCCGCGTCGGCTCGCTCCCGATCTCGGCCGGAATCCGATTGCGATGTGCCCGACGCTCCGCTTCCAGCGACCTGGCATAGTCCGATGCCGCTGCGCGCATGATCCTGCCCAGCAGCTCCCCCGGCGACTCGTTGCCGCCCTCAGCGGCGCCCTTACCCATGACGGCATCAGCTCTTCGGGACACCGTCGCAAAGAAATCACTGGTATCAAACACCCCGCGTGGCGAGGTCGCAAACTGCTCTCGGAATCGCGCCCGGATCAGCGGCTCATACCGCCTCACAAACTCGGCCAGCGCCTCCCGGTCCCCCGACCGAACACGCCCAACCAGCAGCGTCTCAAGTTCCATCTCAGTGCTCCAGGCAGAACGGCGATGTCGGCCCTGCCGGGTACGTTGCAGAGGGCCGCGGCCAACGCTATATTGGTCACTGGCGGAGCATGGATCATCGCTCCGCAGTTGAAGCCAAGGACACGGCATGTCAGCACTCGTGCGTCATTCGACCACGAGCGCCATCCTCTTTATCGGAGGCTCATGGCCGTGAGCAGCAAAAATTCCGGTTCCCCCACTTCCTCCACTTCCCCCGCCTCCAACGCGAACCACTCGATCGGCTTCACCGCTCGCCGCCGGCTGATCGCGGGCCTCTGGGCTTCATCCCTCGTCGCGCTCCACGCCGCAGCGACGCTGGCCCAATCGCTCGGCGCCGTCGCGACCGACGCCAAGGCCTTCCAATGCGGGCCCATCGGCGACACGATCGAGTACATTCTCTGGTTGCTCCAGCAGCTCTAAGCCTTGAACTTGGCTCTGGCGCACGCCTCCAGCCGCCTTTCGTCGGCCAGGGTTCCATGCGCCGACTTTGCACCCCAACACCCAGTCGCCCTGCTCCGAGCGGATGCCATTGACGCCCACGTCCGCTGACGCACAGGCCACACCGTGAAACTCCGTACCGGCGCGACCTTGCCGTACGAGCCAGAGCGCAGCGAATGGAAGCTGCATACGCCGTCGCCGATCGCACACCCTCCTCACCGATACGCCTGAAAGCAACCCGCTCACGGTGCTGGCCAAACCGCTCCCCATGACCAACACCTCCGCCCAATCCATCGCTCTCGCACTCGGCGTCAGCGCGATCGTCAGCGTGGTCTGCCGCCGGATTCGCATCCCGGCGCTCCTCCCCCTCCTCGCCACCGGCCTCGCGCTCGGCACCTCCGGTCTGGGCGTCGTTGATGGCTCCTCGCTCGGCCGCGCTCTCACCGGTTTCATCACCGTCGCCATCGGCCTGCTCATCTTCGAGGGCGCGCTCCACCTCAACCGCGAAGAACTCTCACGCGCGCCCCGCGCTGTCTGGGGCCTGCTCACGCTCGGGGCGACAATCACCTGGATCGGTGCCGCCGCGGCAGCCCACTTCCTCCTCGGCATCTCACCTCCCATCGCCATCCTCTTCGGTGCCGCCGTCATCGTCACCGGCCCCACCGTCGTTCAACCCATCCTCCGCCTCATGCGCGTCAGCCCGCGCCTGCACGCCGTCCTCGCGGCAGAAGCCGTCCTCATCGATCCCATCGGCGTCGTTGTCACCATTACCACGCTCGATGTCCTACGCCTCTATTTCCTCCACGGCGCCGACTCCACCATCGCCAGCGAAGGCGCATGGATCTTCTTCCGCCCCCTCCTCGGCGGCGCGGGCATCGGCATCACCATGGGCATCCTCGGCCGCGTGCTCCTCGCCGCGCTCGGTCATTCCGCCAAGCCCGAACCCCAGCTCGTCAACCTCACCGCCGTGGGCGTCTGCATGACCTGCGTCGGTATCGGCGAAGCAATCACGCCCGAAGGCGGCCTCGCCGCCGTCACCATCTGCGGCGTCATCATGGCCCGCGCCAAGATCCTCGGCGGCACAGAACTCCGCGCGTTCAAAGAACTCCTCGCCGTCATGCTCGTCGGCACGCTCTTCGTGCTGCTCGCCTCACGCTTCGATGTCATGCGCCTCCGCTCGATCACCTGGCGTGAGGGCGCCTTCGTACTCATCCTCATCTTCGCGGTCCGCCCCGTTTCCGTCCTCCTTGCGACCTGGCGTTCCAAGCTCGATCTCCGCGAACGCCTCTTCGTTGCAACCTTCGCCCCCCGAGGCATCGTCGCTCTCTCCGTCATCGCCGTCGCATCCGATGAACTCGCACGCGCCCTCAACGAAGGCAAAAGCAACCTCAGCGCCGGCACGCTCCAGGCAACACTCGCCGATATCGAACGCCTCGATCTCATCATGTTCGTCGTGATCGCCGGAACAGTCCTGCTCGCCAGCGTCCTTTCCCCCATGCTCGCCTGGCTACTCGGTGTCCGCGCCGGCGAAGGCGGCACAGTGATGCTCGTCGGCGCGCACCCCATCAGCGTCGCGCTCGCCAAACAGCTCACCCGGCACGGCGTGCCCGTCCGCCTCGTCGACAGCAGCGAAGAAAGCATCGATATCGCCGCGACCGAAGGCGTCGACTGCATCATCGGCGATGCCACCGACACCCGCTGGCTCGACGACTTCGGCAGCCCGCACGACATCGGCTGGGTCATCGCCTGGACCGGAAATCACGATGTCGATCAACTCGCCGCACGCTGGGCCGAAAACCGCCTCGGCAAAGGCCACACCGCCGTCTGGTCCGCCAAACCCGCGCGAGGCTCGCTCGAAGCCGCCGACATCAGCACCGGTGAACCGCTCGCCGAGGCGATCGCCAAGTTCGAGCGCGAGCACTTCACCTGCGCCGACGCGAGCGACACGAAAGCTCTTGCCCGCGTCTTCGGCTGGGTCATCGGTGACAAGTTCACCCTCAATGTCCCGATCTCGCGAGCGCTCCAGGCACCAGAGCAAGCCGTGTTCATCGGTGTGTGCGATGCGCCACCCGCGAAATGAAAACGAACGTGCGCCGCACGTTCGTGTGAAAGTTCGATGGACTCCGCGATCGTCGTTCTAGCCGCGCCGGCGCCGTGCCCCGCACAGGCCAATCCCCGCCAGCATCGCAAGCCCCGCCGACGGAGCCGGAATCACCGCAAGGTTGTACGCCCCTTCCGAAGTAAACGTGCTGTCCACCACGATGTAGTACGTGCCCGCCGCAGCGCCCATCAGGCTCACCTCATCGTGCGATCCGGCGATGCTGTAAATCCCCGAATCGTTGTAGCTGTCGGGCGTATACAGGAACAAGTCGTTGTCCGACCCGCCCAGCGACTCGAGCGTGATGAACATGTCGCCGCCCGTCCAGTTGAGCTGATACACAACGTCGCCGCCATCCCAGATGTTGAAGATGTGATCCCCGCTGGTAAAGCCGTCGTTGTTGTCCGGCTTGCCCGAAGTTGTGCCGCTCACGAAACTGAAATTCGTCAATGGCCCCAGGATCGGTTGCCCGCCGAAATCGGCAAACGCAGGGATCGCGAAAAGACACGCCGCGCACAATGCGGCACGCACCGACGGTTGCAAAGTGACCATGTCTCTCTCCCGCGCGGACAGTGTTTGCGGAATATCGCGACGCCGCGCTCGCTGCGACGCCCTCCAGCCTAACCGCAATCCCGAGACACGCACCAGGCTATTCCAACATTGCCCAAACACCAGGGCCGGTGATGCCGTCTTCGGAGCCTCCACCCGCTGAGACTGCGTCTCAATGTTCCCGATACCCAAGCACTACGAGCACGCACGCCCCGCCCGCAATCACGCTCATCCCAAGCTCTTCCGCCCGCTGAACCGCCTTCGCGCTTTCCGCTCCCGGCTGCATCCACACATGCTTGATACCAAGCTCACCCGCTTCTTCGATGACTCGCTCCGTCACCCGCGGCGGCGTGATGATCGAAATGCCATGCACCGGCTCCGGCAGGGCTTTCAGATTCGCATACGCCTTCAACCCCTCCACTTCCGTCATCGTCGGATTCACCGGAAACGCGGTACGCCCGTTCTGCACGTAGCACCGCAGCACCTTGTTCCCATACTTCGAGCGATCGGTCGATGCGCCCACAACCGCAAACGGCGACCCCGCAAGAAACGATTCAATCCGAGATTGAAGATCCGATCGCTGCGTCATCACCCCAGCGTACACCCGGACCTGTCACGGATTCGTGACAACCAAATGAATCCGATTTCAGACGAAGGCGCTCCTTTGAAACGACTTCTCATTCTTTCGGCTTGTACCTGTAATACACCTCAAGGCTCAGCGTGCACACCGCCGTTTGATACAGCCTTCCGCCCAGCTTCGACCATTCATCCTGCGGATCCCAGCTTCCTGCGGCCGATCCATCTCGCCGCTGATGCTCCACCAGAATCGGCGACAACTGCCGATTCCACCGATCCCACTCATCCCCCTGCTGCTGAAATAGCGCCAGCGTCGCGTAATACCAGTGATACGTCGGCGCAGCGCCATCCCACACCGGGGGCTGACTGAGAATGAATGCTGCCGACTCCTTCATTCTCGCCTCGTCGCGCGAATGCCCCAATATCTGCTGCACAAACATCGCCTCCGCCGTCATCGCAGCACTCGCAGGTCCGCCCCGCGCGTACGAATATTTGCCCGGCGCTCCGCCGCTGCTCGCCTCCTCCAGCCACTTCCCCGCACCCTCAAACACATCCCGCGGCACAGCAATCCCCGCTCTCCGTGCGCTCTCCACCGTCATCACCAGCCACCCGAGCACCGAGACGTCCTCTTCACGCGTCGCGCCATGCTGGTTCGCCGCCGTCCGCAGCACAAAGTCCACAGCCCGCCTCGTCGGCGCGGTCAATTTCTGATCCTTCGTCATCGCCAGTGCCTCGCACAGCGCGACCGCGCTGAGCGTCTGCCCGTACATCGTCTCGCCCCGCCGGAGGTCGCCCGATGCAGCCTGCCGATCGATCAGCCACTGAAGCGCCTTCGCCACAACCTGTCGATACGGCCCATCCGCCACATGCGTGTGCCCCGCGCCCAGATAGCACAAAAGCACAATGCCCGTCATCGCCGCATCGGCATCGATCTCCGCGCTGCCGGCGCACTTGCCGCAGTCCGCATCAAAGTTCTTGCCCGACCACCTTCCATCCGCTTCCTGATGCTTCGTAAACCACTCGAGCGCTCGCCCCACCGCTTTCTCAGTCTCCGCCGATCCGCCCATCCGCGCGAGCAATTCGCCCCGTGATTCGGGCTGCCTCTGCTCCTGCGTATCAATCGGCTTCACCGGCTCCGCGATATCCGCCGGTAAACGCGATCCACCCAAGCCGCTCGGCGCTGTTCCCAGCGTGCTCGCATCAAACACAACGCCTCCAAGGCTCGCGAGCGGCTCCGCTGCGCCGCCAAACCCGCTCGTCGACATCCGCTCCGCTTTCACTCTCGACGATCCCGAAGGCAACGCCACGCTCCCCGTCTCAACTCCCTTCGGCCCGGAGATCGCAACCGGGGCAAGCGCCTTCCCGCCCCCGACTTCAC
The DNA here is from genome assembly GCA_016793015.1 of Phycisphaerales bacterium. Classification (GTDB taxonomy): domain Bacteria; phylum Planctomycetota; class Phycisphaerae; order Phycisphaerales; family UBA1924; genus JAFEBO01. The sequence goes on along the minus strand of JAEUJD010000056.1, from coordinate 16,383 downwards.
TCCGCGAGAGAGCCGCTTCGCCAGTTCCGTTTCCCGCCTCGCTCAATCTCTTCGGTGCCGAGGCGGCCGGCAACTGCGCATCCACCCGCTGGCCTTGCGCCGCAATTGGCGTGCTCCCGTTCGACACCGTCCCCGCATCACGTGATTCCGCAGCAGACTCCATCCCCATCGCCGCGCCCGACATCCGCGTTGCTGCGCCCGCACCCGCCAACGTCGGCAACGCAACATCCACCTTCGGCGTATTCGCAGCGAACGCCGGAGCAGGCGCTGCCATCGGCGAACCGATCGCAGCCGCCGGACCTCCCAGTGTCGCTTCCTTCGCGGCCGCTCCACTCTCGCGATTCGGCGCCCGTGGCAGCGGCGCCGCCGCACCGTCGGCCGCTGTCGCCGCACTCGGTACCGCCGCGGCTGCCGGCGACACTTTAGATACGTCCCGTTCGTCCGAGCGGGAACTCTCCGTCGCAATCAATGCCGCGCCCGCCAATCGCGCTGCCTGCGTCGACGCCGTCTTGGGCATCTCCAAAACAGGGGCAGCCGGGGCATTCATCGCAACCGGCGCAGCCGAATGTCCATCCGCAGTCCGCATCGGCTCCAGGCTCACCTCGCGTGATTGCGCCTGCCGCTCGGCCACCGGCATCGCTGCGCTGATCGCGGGCGACACGCTGGATGGTGCCTGCGGTGCGTTCACCTCCGCTACGTGCAATTCCGGACTTACTTCGCTCCGGACATCCATCCGCTCGTGCGCGGGTGCATTCGCCGCGGGCAATTCCATCGCCTCCGGTGCTTCGATTACCGACTCAATCGGCTTTTCTATCCCCACCATCGCGAGCCGCGGCAACTCAAACGCAACCTGCGTCGCCGGTGCACCCAATTGCCCGCCCAATTGCCCAACAAGGTCGCCCGCACCTGTAGCAGACGCCAGAATCACCCGCGTCCCGCCCCCGTTCGTGCGCACCGCTTCCGCAATTCCGCTTCCCACTTTCCAGACCGCAAGCCCGCCCGTGATCGCCGCGTGAATAAGCAGCGAGATCAACAGACACTGCGCCAGCAAGCTCAACCGGCCAAGCCGCCTTCGCCAAAGCTCATTCCGCAGCATCCAGATCAGGAGCGCAAGCGGAATCAACGCCAGCAGCAACGCGCCGATCCACGGCAACAAGGGCAGAATCAGATTCCAGAACCGCGCCAGTTGATTTCCCGACTCCACTTCCACAAACACTTCGCGTGATGCCGTGCTCCAAAGCGCATACTTTGGCGCGGCCTCGTTCTTCGCTCCGCCCGCAACCCCACGATCCGAACTGAAATACAGCCGAAATCCATCCGCGCTCAACCCCGCATCCAGGTCGTTCTGCGGAGAGTTCACCGCATCGCCAAGATTCTCCGCCCCGCCGATCCGATCCTCCAGCATCCGGCTTCGATAGAGATCAAATCCGCCCCTGCCTCCCGGCCGATCCGACGCAAAGTACAAAAAGTCCCCCGCCGGACTCGTCGCCGGCGCACCCTCATCAAACGTCGTGTTCAACGCCTCCAACGGAACCGCGGCAACCCAGCCGTTCTCCGTTCCCTCAGCACCTGCCTTCGCGCTGTACAAGTCATAATCATGCCGCGATCGCTTCTCACGCATCGTCGCCGGCCAGCCAACTGCTCCCCGGTCGGGTTCCCCGGCACGTAAGCGATTGGAGGCAAAGTACAACGTCTTTCCATCCGCCCCGAGCGCGGGCCCATACTCATTCGCACTCGAATTGACTGACTCACCCAGATTCGTCGGCGCGCTCCAAGCGCTTCCTGTTGCACCATCGACGCGCCTAGACACCCAAACGTCATACCCGCCCAGTCCGCCCGCCCGATCCGAGTAGAAATACAGCTCCGTCCCATCCCGCGACAATTCGGGCCCAAGCTCATCCTTCTCAGTATTGATCGCCGCGATCGGCGTCGCCTCGCTCCATCCATTCGGCGTCCAGCGCGTCTCAAACAAATCCGCATTGCTCCCCGCCCGCCTCCGCACAAACACCATGGTCAGCCCATCCGCGCTCACCTTCGGCTCATATTGATCCGCGTCGCTCGCGCCGGGCACCGGCTGCGCAGGCAACCACAAAATCCGCCGCACCGGCGCCCCCGACGCTGGTGTCCGGATCTCCTTCCCATTCGTCCAGAACCGCGACCCACCAAACATACCGAGCATCACGACGGCAAAAACAAAGACCGCAATCCCCGCACCCGCCCAGGCCACCGTCGCAAACTTCCTGTCATTCAAGTTCTGCATACAAGCCTTCCGCAATCAGTACCGCTCCACTTCGCTCCCTTTCCCACCCCGCTCCGGGCCACTCCGCCCCCTCCGCAACTCCGCGTCCTCTCCCGCCTTCATGCCTTCTCCGGCTCTTCCCCCGTGGTTCCCCGTGATCCCCCGTGTTGACCTGCGTCCACGTTCTCTCGCTCCTCCATCTGTGATTTCAGATTTCAGATCTTCCTATTCCCCGTCCCTTCTCCCCTTCCCTCTTCTCTGTGCCTCTGTGTCTCTGTGGTAAATGCCTTCCTCACCTCACCGGCACCGTCTCCAGATATGGCTGCTGCGCCCCCGCCCCCTTGCACACATCCAGCACATGCGCCACACTCGCATACGTCGCGGCACGATCTCCCCGCACGCTCACCTTCTGATCCGGATTCGTCATCAGCGCCGTCTTCAGCATCTGCGAGAGCGTCGCATCGTCCACTTCTTTCCCGCCCACAAACGCCCGCCCTTCCGCGTTCACGTTGATCACCAGGTCCCGCAGCGAAGCAGTAATCGGCCCCGAAGACGCCGCCTTCGGCAGCGCGATCCGCATCTCGCGCTCCGCCTGCACCATGCTCGTCGCAATAAGAAAAAAGATCAGCAGGTTGAACAGCACGTCCACCATCGGCACAAAGTCAATGTGCAAGTCACTCGCCGCATCCGCGTTCTTTATCAGCATGACACCCTCTCGCCTCCCCCCCGCCCCTGTTCTCTGCGGTGAATTCTCTTCTCTTCCCCTAGTGCCCAGTGCCTGGTACCTGGTCGCTAGTACCTAGTACCTAGTACCTAGTGCCTCTCCCTCACCCCTTCGCCAGCACCAACTCCCCATCCATTGCCGCCGCAACCGTGGAATTCGATGTCGCCACCGCCGGTGTCACTTCCGCAACCACCTCGTCGGTCGTCTCCGCATCGCGCCAGCTCTGAACACCCGCATCAAGCTGCGACGCCGCACGATCAATCCTCGCCAGGATCAGGTGATACGCAATCAGCGCCGGGATCGCGATGAACAGCCCCGCCGCAGTCGCAGTCCACGCTTCGTAGATTCCCTGCGCGAGCTTCTCCGTTTTGCCCAGCGACTCGCCCGACGCCGCGATCACCGTGAACGTCCGGATCATCCCGATCACCGTGCCGAGCAATCCCAGCATCGTCGCAGTCTGGGGCATGACCGACAGCAGCCTCATCCGCACCTTCAATTTCTGAATCTCGCGCTCGCCGGCTTCACCCCCCAACTTGTCCTGCAGTTCCCGCGTCTCGTGCCGCGCCTTGATCGTCGCCTGCATCACCCGCGCCATCGGGCTTGGATCAGCCGCGCACGCCGCGAGCGCCTGCCGCGGATGCCTGCGCAAGCTCTTCAACGTCGCCAGAAACGCCGGAGGCGAGATCCGCACCGCCCTGGTCACGATCACACGCTCCACAATCAGCGTCACCGCCACCAGCGAGCAAAGCCCCAGGGGCACCATCGACCAGCCGCCCTTCATCACCAGTTCGAGCACCGTCGATACAAGTGATCCCGAGGCGGCAGGCCCCGCAGGTGCCGCTTGAAGAAGTGTCAACGCCGATTCAAAGAACGAGTTCATCCTTACTCCTTTTCCGATGCATCTAAGCGTTCAGCCGATGCTTCCGACTTTGAGTCCCCCCGGGCTTCAGCCGAGATCGCCGCCGGAACCTCTTTCGCCAGCGCCGCCCACCGCGTCTCCGGGAACCTCTTTATGACTTCCTCAAACTGCGCCGCCGCTTCCTTCACTCGCCCAAGCTCCCGCATGCAGCGCCCCGCCTCGTACAAAGCCGCGGCACTCCACTCCGGGTATCCGTACAGCACATCCACCTTCAACAGCTCACGGATCGCCTCTTCCAGTTTCTTCTGTGCGTACAAGCACTCGCCAATCTGAAATTGCGCCCGCGCCGCCGTCGGACCCTCATGTCGATCCACCACATCGCGGTACGCCTCGCACGCTCCGTCATACTTCGATTGGTTCTCGCGCGCCCAGCCCTGGCCAAACCGCGCCTGGAACCACAGCGGACTGGCCGCTTCAGCTTCCAGAAACGCCGTATACGCCTTTTCGCTTTCATCCCACAGCGATGCATTCGCACTCACCTCGCCCAATTTCAGCAGCGCAAAGCCGCGATTCGGACCCAAAGCCGGGTCGTTCGCGACGCGCCCGAGCACCGCCGCCGCATCGCGCGCCCGCCCCGCCTGTCCGAGCGCATCGCCCAGCGTCAGTCTCACCGAAGCCAAGAGCTCACTGGTCGGGTAGGTCTTCTCAAACTCTTCGAGCGCCGCCGCCGCGTCCGCGGGCTTTCCCGATGCGCTCAGGCACAGCGCCCGCACATAGGTCTCCCGCTCCGAGATCTTGGCGCCTTCTGCCGCGCTCAATCTCCCCGCCGCACCGCGGCAGCGCTCAATCAACACCATTGCTTCGTCGGTCCTCTTCGCCCCCAACGCAATCTGCGCCAGATCCAGACACGCATACGCCTCCACCGAAGCCGATGGCGTCCCTTCTAATAGCTGCCGATACGCCGTCGCTGCCTCTTCATCGCGCCCAAGCGACCGAAGCGCCAGCGCCGTCTCATACCTCACCGCACCCAGAGTCTCCGCATCAAGCGAAGCACTCCGACCCGCAACCGCGGCAAACTCGCGCACCGCATCCTCATGCTTGCCGAGCCGATTCATCGCGATCGCCCGTCGCGCCCGGGCGACTGTCGCACCCTTCCCCTTTGTTCGCGTTTCCAAATAGGTGTTGCACGCCTGCTCCGCTTTCGCGTACTCGCCCGCCGCTAGCCATGCCCCCGCCTGTTCCAGCAACGCGCTGCTTCCCTCAGTCGTCGTCGCGTTCGAATCGATTTTCGACAGCGCCTCCGCCGCTCCCTTCGCATCGCCCTTCGTCGAGGCAATCGCCGCAAGCTGCCGCAGCGCCGCCGAAGTCAGCGCCGACGTGCCCGACTTCTTCTCCGCCTGCACGATCGCCATCAACCGCTCGCTCGCCTCATCCGTCCGTCCCGATTGCACCAGCACGCCCGCATACTCAAACGCCGCGTGATTCTCGAGCGCCGTGCCGCCCGCCGCCTTCCACGCCTTTTCCAGCGTCGGCAGCGCCGCGTTCGTGTTCCCCTGCCGCGCCGATGCAACCCCGGCACGCAGCAAGAGGTCAGCATTCACATTCGTCCCGCTCGCCTCGATCGCCCGCGCAAACCACTTCTCCGCACCCGGCCAATCCTGCTTACCGACGCAAAGATCGCCAAGCGCCGAGTACGCACCGATGCGCAGCGACGCATCAACATCGCTCCCCGCGTTCTCGATCGCCTTCGTCAGCGCCTTCTCCGCATCGTCCCGCCGCCCCAACCTCTCGAAACACAGCCCGCGCCGAATCTCGATCCGCACCCGCGCCGGATCGTTCGGATACCGCTCGATGAACTCCCCGTACGTCTCGCTCGCCTCCGCAAACCGATCCAGAAAGAACTGATCCTCCCCCATCAGCAGCACCAATTCCGACATCCGCGGATATTCCCGGTGCCTCTCCACCACCCCGCGGCAGATCTCCAAACTCTTCTCATACTCCCCCAGCCGATACAAACACGCCGCCTGCGAGGCACCCGCCTGCGCCGCCAGCGCGTGATTCGCAAACCGCTTCTGCCAGTCCGTCCATACCAAAGCCGCGCCCGCATCATCGCCCGACTGCGCCATCGCGACCGCCCGATCAAACACGATCTCCGGCAGCAACTCCGACTTACCCGTCTCCTCCGCAAGGTCCTGCAGTTGCTTCGCCGCCTGCGCCGCTCGCCCGTTCTTGAGGTCGCACTTCGCCAGCCAGAGCCGCGCCGCCGGCTTCGCACTCTCCGGCCCGCTCCGAACGACATCCGCGAAGAGCGCCCCAGCTTCTTCCGCTTTCCCCTGCTGCATCAGCAGCTTGCCCCGCTCGACCGAGACCTGAGCAGTCTGTTCCGGACTTCCCTTCGCCGATTCGAGCGCACGCAGCGCGTTCTCCGCACCCGGCAAGTCCCCGCTCGCGCGGGCCAGCCTCGCCGCACCCAATCCCGCATCGAACACCACCGCTCCATCCCCGCTCTTTGCCGCGGCCTCATACATCGCCCGCGCGCCCACAAGGTCGCCCCGGCTCTGCCGGCACTGCCCAAGTGCCAGCGCCGCGCTCCCCGCACACGCTCCATTCGGAGATCGCTTCAGCAATGCTTCCAGTCTCGTCGCCGCACTTTCCGACTCGGAAAGCGACACTTCCGCCAGCGCGCAGATCAACTCCGCCCGATCAAGTGATTCACTCTTTGGCCATCGCGAAGCGAAATTCTGCAGCACCGTCCGCGCCTTCTCCGCGCGGCCCAGCCGATACTGCGATTCGCCGTAGAGCATCGCCGCCTGATCCGCCTTCTCGAATTGCGGCGACTCCTTCAGCAGCTTCTTAAGGACCGAGCTCGCCCCCGCGTAATCCCCCGTCGCCGAGGCACACTGCGCCCGAAGCAACCTCGCATCATTCAAAAACACGAATTCCTGGACGCCCACCTCCGACCCGGTAACTCCATCGAGCGCCTTCGAGGCTTCCTCATACTTCCCCAGCCGCGCCAGACACACCCCCAGCGTGTACCGCGCCGACATCGCATTCGCCCCCGCCGGGTCCGCGCTCAAGTACCGATTCAGTTCCTGCACCGCCGCGTCGTTCGCGCCCTTGTTTGCTAGGCCCACGCCCGCGCGATACGCCTTCTCATCCGCCGGCGCGGCCAACACCGCGAAACTCAAACTCGCCGCCGTCACAATCGCAATCCATCCCGATGTGCGAGACATATTCCTCTCCGGACAAAGAGACACCGCGGCACGGCGCACGCCGTTCCCAGTCAAAGCCGCGTTCTCTCAGATCAACCCCGCGCCAAACCGCTAGGCCAGGCGTGAGGGATTCGCGATGGAGGTCATTTCCGAAAGATCAGGCCTTCCGAGTCGCCGCAATAACCGCCGCTGCACTCGGCGCTTTCTGAGGCTTCGGAGCCGGAGCCAAAGCCGGAACCGGAGCAGGTGTTGCCGCCGGTGCGGGCACGCTCTCAACAGCCGGCGATGCAACGGGCGTCGGAGCCATCGGCGGGACGGGCGAACCGACCGCTGCGGGAGCGCTCGGTGCCGCGGCAGGGATCGGCACCGGAGAAAACGCGGAACTCGCCGGAATCGGCGCGATCGGCGAAGCGACCGGCATGCCCTCAGGCTCCTCGGCTTCTTCTTCATCATCCATGTCCGAATCTCCGTTCATCTCGGCCGGAGCCATGACGTCGGCGGGTTCGTCCGATTCGTCGATCTCGATGTGCACCATCGAATCGGCTTCGCTCACCTCGCTGTCAAGCTCCGCGATGCGGGCTTCCTCCGCATTGGTGTCCATCTCGGAGATCCGGTCCTGGAGTTCTTCCGCACGCTGCTCGATTTCTTCGGCGCGGTTCTCGAGCTCTTCGATCTGGTTCTCGATGCCGTCGGCCTGTTCTTCGCTGCTGTCGGTCTTGCGCTCCGCGGCCTCGGCACGCTGGCGCAGCTTCTCGGCCGCCGCCTCCAGCTTCTGTCGCGCCTTGCCCTCTTCCATCTGCTCGGCCTGCTCAGCCATCTGCTCCGCCGCCGCCTCGAGCTGTTCCTGCTGCGCCCGCATGCGGTCCGCTTCCGCCCGTGCGCGAGTCGCGTTGCGTTCGATCGAAGCGCGGTTGCTGTTCAACTCCCGAAGCTGCTGCTGATAGCCCCGTGCCTGCTCCTGGAACGCCCGCGCCTGCTCCTGAAAGGCCCGCATGCTGTCCGCATTGAACGAGCTTCTGCCTCGCGCCGCGCTCTGGCCCGCTCCGCGTGCCCCCACCGGATCGACATTGCCCGGGCTGATGATCTTGATGAACCCCTCAATCGTCGGATGCTGCCCTTCCGTTGCAAACACCACGATCGAGTTGCCCTTCTGCTGCACCAGGATCGGCACATCGCTCCGGCTCATCAGCTCGTAAAACGCTTCCGACTTCCCCTCCGGCAGCACATACACCCGCGCCACCCGCCCCGCCTTCAGGTCGTCGCTCGACATCACCATCTTCGACCGCGACGCCCCGCACTGCCCGCTCTTCGCAATCGCAACCCGGTCCGGCCCAACCCGAAACATCGCACCCGACGGAGCAGCCACCGGAGCGATTGGAGAGCTTGGAGCAACTGGAGCAATCGGGGCTACGGGCGAAAAGCCCTGGGCGCTCTTGCGGGCCTTCATCGCTTCGAGCGCCGGAGCCTCGCCGAAGAACTGCGAGCCTGCTTCGCCGCCATCTTTGTTCTTGCTCTTGTTCTTGACCTTGGCCTTGTTGTCCGGCGTCAACACGATCACCGTGCCCGAAGCATTCGCGAGTTCCGCGGCCACCTTTTCCGCTTTTTCCGCACTCGCCTTGGCTTCCGGCGGACACGCCAGACCCGGCATCACAAACGCGCCGAGTGCGATTACGCACGCTGCTGCACCTGCACCGACCAACGACATTTTCGAAGCCGATTTCTGCGTCATCACCATCGTGATTCTCCTTGCCATTTTTTTGGCTGAACCCGACATAACCCCGACTCCGCCCGCCGAAAGCCAGGGACCGTTCACTCGACCTTTCATGCTCACAAACGACTTGGTCGCAAGCAGCGCCGTCGCGTACGCACGCCGGCTCTCCGGCAACGTGTTCACAACCCACGCATCGCAGCTCGCTTCCGCTTCATCATGCAATCGCCGACGGGCCCACCAGGAAACCGGATGCCACCAGTAGAGGGCGCCGATCACCAGATCAAACCAGCACAGGACGTGATCCCACCGCCGCACATGCGCGAGTTCATGCACCAGGACCGCCCGCTGTGAGCTTTCGTCGAGGGCGTTCCAGAGGCCACGGGGAAGAATCAGTTTCGGGCGGAAGCTGCACCAGATCATCGGGGAGACTGCGTCGCCGACAATCCGCGCTTCGGGAACGCGGGAGAGGCCGATCTGCTCCGCCGCGACCGCGACCATCGCGCAGGTCCGGAGGCTCGCAGGTTCAGATGCGCGGATCAGGCGGCTTGCGCGAATCGTGCGGGTGATACGGACGGCCATCAGCAGTGCCGCGACACCGAGCCAGAGCGTCATCGGAATCGGCGAGGCCGATGCCAGTGAATCACGCATTGAAATCAGTGCCGCGACAGACCTGCGGAGCAACTCGGCTGCCGCGGTTTCTTTTGCAGCCGTGACCGTTGGCGTCGTCGTCGAAGAAGTCGCGGCGATGGCCGGACGATTCGATGCCGTTTCGATTGGCGTGGTCGGCTGTGAAACCTTTGCTGCATCCTTCCGCTCACTCACACGAGGCGAAGTCGCCGCAATCCGCGCCCGCGCAGGCTGATCCATCCGCATCGCACGTGTCGGAGACAACCCAAGCGGCGCGGCGGAATTCAGCGCGCCACCATTCACCGCGCCAATATTTGAAAGATTCGTCGTATATCCACTCGTCGCCGGATACCGCGGCAGCGAAGCCATCGGCATCGCACCCATCGGCGTCGCATTCAACGTGCGCGGATCACCCATCGCGAATCGTGCCGCATTCTCCGGGGTGAACGCGGGCAAAAGCACCGGCCCCACAAAGGATGTCTTGGGAACCGACTGATTGCCCGAATCGGCCTTCGTCTTCTCCTCCGACGCCGCCGCACCGGTCGTCTCGGGATCGACCGTCTGCACCGGCAACTGCGCAATCACGTGCTCTGCCGCGCCGAGCAGTTGTTCCGTGGCGAACCAGTTCGGACGCCACACAAACCACCCAAGCGCGGGCGTCACAAACGACACCAGCACCGTGAGCCACAGAAGGTGCCGGGTCGCCGCGCTCCACGCCTTTGCGCGGCACACCAGCCCCACTGCCAAGGCCAGCGGCGTCGCCGCGAGGCCACCAATCCAAAGGGCCCGCATGATTTCCGTCATCGCGTCCATTGCTCGAGGCCTTTCACATTGGGGACTTGGAGTTCACTGGTCTGCTGGGGGGGCGGGGGGAAGCACGGAATAGGTCAAATAGGACTGATGGGACCCATGGGACAGATGGCGTTGCGGTTCGTGGCGCTCACGAACCCTTGGAATCCAGGTCGTCGATCAATTTCCGCAGGTGGGTGATCTCATCCGGCGTGAAACGCTCGTTTTCGATGAGCTGGGCCAGCATGGGCGCGGCGGCACCGTCGTAGAGCTGGTCCACCAACGCCTTGATGCGCGACATCGTCACGCTCTGGCGTGAAATCTTGCTCTTGTACACATACGCCTGATCCCGCTTGTCGCTTGCGACCACGCCCTTCTGCTCCAGGCGGGTCAGAAAGGTCAGAACCGTGGTGTACGCCACCGTCCGGCCCCGCTCGTGCAGCCGCTCCATCACATCCCGCACCGTCTGCGGCCCGTGATCCCAGAGCGCCCGCATCACCTCAAGCTCGGCTTCACCCAGCTCGATTTGTACTTTCTTGGCCATGATTCAACATCCAATCCGGCTTGCGCCGGTTCCGATCGGACAGCGTTCTACTACCGCTGTCGTAGGTAAGATACTACAACCGTCGTAGACCGTCAACGGTTGCGGAGATTTTTGGAAAAAGATTTCACCACAGAGACGCAGAGGCACAGAGAAGAAACGGAGAATGGGAGTCAGGAAGCTTGTGGTTTCGGAGCCCGCTTGGAGGCTTTCAGTCTTTGTGAATCAACCAGCTGGGCCATGTATTTCTTGAGTTCGAGCACTTCCAAACCGGTGGTATTGCGATCATCCTCCCAGCAGACGATCAGGTCGCAACCTTCGGGGTCGTGATCAAACCGGCTCGTCGCAAACTCAAACTCGATCAAGACCTTCCGCCACTTGCCGTCCTTCCCCTGCCGCTTGGCTTCGCAATCCGGATACGCCGTCCGCACCATCTCGATTTCAAAGTTGAGTTCTTTCGCGAGCATCCCGAAGAGCAGGACCACTCCCTGCTCGTTGACGGGGGCGTGGGCCATGCCGCAGCCGTGGAGGCGATCGCCGTAGACGGGTTCGGTGGAACGTGGCTGGGGCGTGGCTCGGGGCGTGATTGGGAGCGGGGCCGCTGCGATTTTGGGCGGCTCGGCTATCGAAGGCTCTTTTTTGGGGGCGGGGTCGTGAAGCTCGAGGGTTGATGGGTTCGCGGGAGTGGACGCGGGTGCGGGCGTGGGTGCGGTGCGGGGGAACTCGTTCAGGCCTTGTGCCGCGGCGCGTGCTGCGGCGCGGCGATCGGCGCTGTATTGATGCACGCGCTCGCGAGCGGTTTTGAGGCCGGCGCTTCGCACAAAGTCACCGAAGGTGGGGAAAAACCTCCGGTAGGCGCAGGCGTTGCCGTGGCCCTTGCGGCAGAAATCTTTCTGCGATGGAGCGAAGCCATCGGGAGTTGCGGCGGCGAGAAGCAAAGCGTGCAACTCGGCGAGATCGCGCATTGCCTGAGTGGCCAAGTCGGATGCGAAGGGGCTGATCTGCTCGGGAGGCTGCGGGGAGGACTCTTCGGAATGGCGGCTGGGTTGGGCTGGGGGGTGGTCGGGAGATTGGGCGGGAGATTGGGCAGAAATGTGCCCGTCGAGTTGAGTCGGGGTGGGATCGTGGGAAGTGTCGGCGGAGCTGCCGCGCGAGTCGGGTTGCTGGGGCATTTTGTAGATCCTGTAGAAGGGTGAAGGATGGGTAGAGAGACAGAGGACCGGGCGAGCCTGATATTCTAACAGAAGCCGTACTGCCTTGCAAGTCGGAAGTCAAAATTTTCGTAAATTGCTTGGGGGCAAGGACTTCCGGCGATCGAAGGGGCGTGGTTGTGGGTCACGAAGCAAACGTCCCGCCCCACCCCCCGCCCCGCGCGGCAACCCACCCCACTCCCTCAACCCCTGCCGCGTCAGCGGCACAAACCAAGTCTCACGCCTTGGCACCATCCCCGTACGGCAACGGAGGCAACCCCAACTCCTTCAAGTATTTGTTGTGCTTCGCTGTCGCCTCTGCGATCTCGCGCTCGATCGTTACCAACTCGGCATGCGTCTTCGTGAGGTCGATCGGCGCTTGGGAACTGCTGATCCTTGATGCGCTTCTGGACGTCCTGGTAGTACTGGTCGAACTCTTCGATGCGGTGGTTGGTCTCGAACTGATCGTTGTAGCGGGCGATGATCCGCGTCAGGGCTTTCTTCTTGCCGTCGGGGTCGACGTTGTTGTCGGCCTGCTCCTGGGGCAGGTCTTCCTGCAACTGGCGGACGTCCGCGCTGACATCGCCCGGCGGGGAGAAGACGGCCGCGACGCGGAGCGGCACAAAATCGGGGTTCTGCATCTGCCGACCGAGTTGGATGCTATCGAAGAGGTCGAAGTAGGCGATGGCGTCGTTGATGCTGGCGGTGGCGAGGATGGCGTTGAAGCGTCGCCCGCCGGTTGCCGCGTCGTGCTTGTCGAGGATCGCGTTCACGACCGCTTGTTTGGTTACTTCTTTGGTCGGACTGACTTCGCCTTCCTTGGGCTTGTAATAGTCGACGTGGAAGCGGAGGACGTTGCCGTCCTCGATCGCGTGCGTGATGGTGTACTCGTGCAGGCGACTCTGGAAAAGGTCTTCCGTGGTCCTGAGCGTCTGCACTTCGCCCGTGATCTTTTTTTGCGTCGAGTTCTCGGGGAAGATGGGCGTGCCCGTGAAGCCGAAGAGTTGGGCCCTGGGAAAGAACTCTTTGATGGCGGCGTGGTTCTCGCCGAACTGGCCCCGGTGGCACTCATCGAAGATGATTGCCATTCGTTTATCGCGGAGCGATAGAAGCTGATCGCGGTAGTCGAAGCGTGTCGCGTCCAGCGCGCGGCCGAGCTTCTGAATGGTGCAGACAATGACCTTGTCGGCGGCATCGTCGGAGAGCAGGCGGTCCACCAGCGCGGCGGTGTTGGTGTTCTCCTCGACGCATTTCTCCTGGAACTTGTTGAACTCCTCCCGGGTCTGGCGGTCGAGGTCCTTGCGATCGACCACAAACAGGCACTTGTGGATGTTCGGATCGGCCTTGAGGAGCGTGGAAGCTTTGAAGGAGGTGAGCGTCTTGCCGCTGCCGGTGGTGTGCCAGACGTAACCGTTGCCGCGGTTGTCCTTGATGCACTCAACGATGTTTTTGACCGCGTAGACCTGATACGGTCGCATCATGAGCAGCTTCTGCTCGCTCGCCACCAGCACCATGTACCTGCCGATCGTTTGTCCGAGGGTGCACTTGGCGAGGAAGAGGTCGGCGAACTCGTCGAGCCCCTTCACCTTCGAGTTGTCGGGCTTGGCGAACTCGTAGATGGGAAGGAATCGCTCGTCGGCGTTGAAGGCGAAGTGCCGCGCGTTGTTGTTGACGAAGTAGTACGTGCTGTCGCGATTGGAGACGATGAAGAGCTGCACGAAGCAGAGCAGCGTGCGGGTGTAGCCGTTGCCGGGGTCGTTCTTGTACTCGACGATTTGCTCGATTGCCCGGCGCGGGTTGATCCCAAGCGTCTTGAGCTCGATCTGCGTCACCGGCACGCCGTTGATGAGCAGCAGCACGTCGTAGCGGTGATGGCTGTAGTCGGTGTTGATCCGGAGTTGGCTGACGACCTCGAAGGTGTTCTTGCACCAGTCGTCGATGTTGACCAGTGTGTAATTGAGCGGCGTGCCGTCGTCGCGGGTGAACGCATTGACGCCGCGGAGCGTCTTGGCAGCGGCGAACACGTCCGGGGTGGTGATTTCTTCCAGCAGACGATCGAATTCGGCGTCGGTGAGGCGGACGTGATTGAGGGCGTTGAACTTCTCGCGGAAGTTCTTTTCGAGTGCCGCGCGATCGCGGATGTCCGGGCGGTGGGTGTACTTGAGGTCGACCAGTTTGGCGACCAGCGCTTCTTCGAGTTGTTGCTCGGTCAATGTCATCGTTGATCCGCTAAAAGTCCGCCAAGTGGATAGCTGCCCGCGCGAGTCCCGTTTACTGAGGGCCGCATCTTAGCGAAAGCGGTTGCCAAAATGGCAACGCCGGTTTCCGCAGGCCCGATCAACATGCCGCCGACGCGATGTGAAGGGCGGTTGAGTGTTGGGACGGTGAAGATTGTCAAGAGTCTGCCGGCGTTGCATGAGCGGACGGCTTCGGGCCTGAATCGCGGGAAGACAAATAGGACTGATGGGGCAGATGGGACTTCTGCCGCGCGCGAGGAGCGGTGGATTGGCTGTGCGAAGGCACATCGCCCGGAAGGGCGATGCCACGATGGCGTGCGGCGGTGCTGGATGCGTACGGGTTCAGCGCGAAGAAGGATCTCTTGAAGCAGTTGCTGGATCTGAACCTTGGGGTGGCGAGGCGAATCGAGAAGGGGGAAGAGGTGACGGCGCCGGGAGTGCCGAAGGGGTATGGGGATGCGAAGGGGCTGGTGACGGAGGATTGCATCAGGCCGTGAGGGGGCAAGTTGGCGTGCACCAACGGCATTGATTGACGAGTAAGTCCTTCCGGGCGTAGGGATTAGGATGAACCGGCACAGGCGACAGGGCGTATAAGCGAGTGTGGACGTAAAAGGGTATTTGCAAAAAGGCTTGCCTTTGACGCGCGTTTGCTCGATACTTGAATAGCTCATTCGCCATGTTGCGAAAGGAGTACCGACGCCGTCTTCTTCACTGAAGGCGGCGTCAGCCGTTTTTGGACCGCGCGCTCTCGTTCCGAAGGCGCTGCTTTGTGTGCTGGCGGTCGGTGCAGTACGCCGTGATCAACTGGAAATACTCGCGGCCCCCACGCGAAGTGCGCTCTCCCAAGACGACAACGAACTCTTCCCGAAACCAAAGCACACGGCGATTGTCGGTTCCTCGAACCGCTCTCCAAGCCTGAATCTGCGGGTCATTGGCGTGTTCGATTAGCGCCCGAACCCAGGCGATCCTCTCACACCTTCGAATGTCCGGCGATCGAGAATCTTCATCCGCGCCCTCTTGGACACAATGCCAGAAGCCTGCCTCCTTGCCTTCGTAGAGGGGGTCGCGTCGGCATCGCACCCAGCGGCCCTCAAGTTGCGGCTGCGAACCGATGAAGTCGCGAGCAAATATGCTGTAGACCGATTCGCAGAAGCGAGTCCAATCGCCGCCCGATTCATCAAGGCGGAGCAATCGCGGTAGCCAAGCGGGATCCATCGTCAAGTCGTGGCTCCGCCCGCTTCCCAGCGAAACACGTTCAGCTTGGATTCGCGAAGCCACGTTGAGCGCGTGAGTGACTTTCCCGATCGGCGTTGGATTCGGCGAACGATCTCGAGCTTTGCAGCGCTGGTTTGAAAGCCCCGGTTGTGATACGCAATCGCCCCGATCAACAGGTCGGCGATCTGGAGATGCTCGGATTCATGCGACCGAATCTGTTGAACTCGCTCCAGCACCTGTCCGCTTGAATCGTGCCGACTGTTGCGGAGCACTTCTTCGAGCTTCCTCCGCTTTTCTTCGCTGCGAGTGTCCTTGATGTCGAGGTAGACGCGATATCGCTGCTCGGGATCAATCAGCGGTTCGAGCATTCTGAAACACATCTTGTAGTACCAGGTGTCGTGATCCTGCCCGAACGCCAAATGGTTCAACTTTGTTTTGTCGGGGATCACCACGGCGCGAAAGTGCAGGTCATCCTCGTCAAAGAAATAGTCGATCAAATTCTCGTAGAACGAAATCTTGCCGGGAGAAACCTTGACCCACTTGGCTTCGAACCCTGGCTTCAATTTGTGCTTGGCTTTTATGTCGCGTACGCGCCGGGCGATTGCCGCCGCACGCTCGGTTTTGCACCAGAGCGCGCCGAGCACCATCACAGGAGAGCGATCTCGTTCGAGGTGACAGCTTTCGTCGCAGTAAATATTGAAGGATTCAGAAGGCATAATGACGTTGGTGTGTGCGCAAGCGGGAATCGCCAGTGTACCCAGCATCCGGGGTCGGATTTCCTCGGGGACTATCAGGCTGCTTTTTGCCATCCGCGACAAAGTTCTGCCGACCATGACCGGCGGCCTTCGCGCCCTTTATCGCACGCTCGAACTGCCCGGCAAGAACCCGCTGAAGGAAGTCGCGCTCGATGCGGCGGTGCTGGATGCGTATGGGTTCAGCGCACGGGGGATTTGCGAAGCGAAATGAGAATGGGACGAATAGGTCCAATGGGGCCGATGCGACGGATGGGACGGATGCGGCAAATGGGACTTCTGCCGCG
>JAEUJD010000186.1 GCA_016793015.1 Phycisphaerales bacterium | reverse complement strand
AGGCCTTGGATATGGCGATCCTGAAGGAGGCGAACAACTTCCTGGGAAAACATCAACGCCCGAGGGCAGGAGGCGCGTCGTGAAGCATGTTCACGAGTGTCTTCGCGGCGTGTGTCGGGGGCGGGGCGCCTCGGAGCGGCGCGTCTGCCGCGTACTGGAGCAGAGTCGTTCGACGCAGCGGTACATCGCGATCCCGAGAGAGGGCGATGAGCTTCGAGAACGACAATCGCAAGGGAAAGAAATTGGAGATCGTCTGAGAATTGCGATGCGCGAGCTGGAGGAGCGAATTAGAAGAGATCCAGGCATTCTTCAAAGGTAATATGGATCACACTTTTTACAAACTTTCAAGCCGCGGGCGCGCCGACGAGGGCGACGCGGATACCCGCTCGACCGCCGAACTGGAGATAGACGAGAAACTTCTATGGAAGACCGCATGCGGAAAGCGCGTGGTTGGGTGGCCGAAACGGGTCAAGTTGAGGCTTGACCAGATTCGCAATTTGGACGACATGTTGTGGACCGGCGGCTTCTACCACGTGGTATCTGACCGACTTCGAATGCTGTTAGAAGAGAAGGCGCCGAACCACACGCAGTTTCTTCGGGTCTATCCCTATTTCCGCGGGCGTGCCGCGGACGTGGGGCCATATTGGGTGGCAAACTGGCTCTTTGTCGTCGATTGCCTGGATCGCGAGGCGACGGATTGGTTTTCCACTGGCGAAATATCGATTCCGGCAATTCGAGTGTCCAAGATCCCCCGCAGCAAGTTGGTTTTTCGGATCGAGGGGGCCGCGGAATACACGGTTGCGCATGCACGACTGAAAGACTTGGTAACAAGTAGCGGACTGCGTGGGTGTCAGTTTTATCAAATCAATCAGAAGTAACAACGATCGCGCGGCGGCTTTCGATCAAGATCTCGGTAACCGGTTGGCTCGCGGTGAGTGCGCGAACTATCGAAGTTCGGCGAGAGCCGGTCGCGCCTTGCTTTTCTGGCAAACAACGCGGTTTGGGACGAATCGCGAGTGCTTGAGTTTTCGTTGAAGAGGGCGAGGAGCGGGAGGTGTGCTTCGGGAGATGGCCGGCGTCGCGCAGGCCCGTCGGGACTCTCATAGTTGCTGGATCAGGATTTGGGGGGCAGGCCACTGGCGGATAAGTTCTAAAGTGGGCCATGGTGATCTTTCGCGAGTTTGGGTTTGAGGCGGCGCATTGGCTGCCGCGGGTGGCGAAGGAGCACAAGTGCGCGCGGATGCATGGGCATTCGTACCGGTTTGTGGTGCATGTGCGGGGGGAGATCGATGAGAGCGCTGGGGGGATGGGCTGGGTGATGGACTTCGCCGAGATGAGGCGGATCGTCGATCCCGTGGTGGAGGAATTGGATCATCGGTGCCTGAACGAGAACGCGGGATTAGAGAATCCGACGGCGGAGGCGATCACGAAGTGGCTGTGGGATCGGCTGAAGCCGGGGCTTGCGGGGATGATCCGGATCGAGCTGCATGAAACGAAGAAGTGCGGGTGTGTGTACGAGGGGGAGTAGAAATGGCCAATGGGCCAAATTTTCAAAGGGCCAAATGAAATCAATCAGGAGCGGTGCAGAGGTGCGGCAATGGCGCGGCGCCATGCGATGAGCAGCGCGAGGCCGATCGCCGGCATGATGATGTCGAGATTGAACATCATGCTGGCGTTGCCGGGTGCGAAGTTGTGGTGGGCGATCATCTGATAGAGGGGACCACCGGCGGCACGCGATCGGCTGTGCGGCATGCGATATAAGCGGCGACCAAAGTATGCATCACCGGAGCCAGGCAAATGCTTGCCGGGCGACCACGGGCTGTGCCGAAAGGGTCCGAATTACTTGGTGATCGGGTATGGGCTGAGGCGGCTGCCGCGGTCGACGAGCCAGAAGCGGCCCCAGTCGTCGGTGGACTTGCGCATGTTGTCGTTGATCGAAACAGCGACGCGGCTGTTGACATCATCGAAGCGGAGCGCGGGGTCGGACATGCCCGGCGTCGGGTTCCACTGGATGTTGGAGAGCGATTCGCCGGTGTTGGCGGTGGTGCGGCAACCCGCGAGGACGGCGATTCCGGCGAGCGGGAGAACAAACTTTGCGACGCGCTTCATGGCAAACTCCAATGGCCCCAAGGAGACAGGTCGAGAGTGTATCGGCTGTACGGCCGGAAAGGGGGAGCGGTTGTAGCGGAGAACGGGGGAGGGTGTCAAGTGGGTGAGTCAAGGGGCCAAATTTAGAAAGGGCCCAAGAGAACGCTGAACTGGGAACGCGGAGCGCGGAGGGGGGGCAGGGCTTGGAAATCAGGGGGCCCCAGCGGCCGCCTCGAGGCCGGGATGGGAGGAAGGGGGTGAAACGGGCATTTTGGGCGTAAGTATCGGAATAGACGGACTTTGGAGGCGGAGAATTGGACTCTCTTGGAGCGAAAAGTGGCGTAGGGGGGCGTGGCGGTGGATATTGGATGTATGGATACGAGCATGGACGGGCTGGCTTCGGGGCTCATTGGGATGCAGCAGGGAAAGCTGCAGTATGAGGTGGGGGTCCGCGTCGCGGCGAAGGCGATGGATGTGGCCCGGGACCAAGGCGATGCGATGGTCGGGATGGTAACTGCCGCGGCGAAGGTGATGGAGGCGGGGCAGAAGGGGCTGGAAAAAGGGATTGCGGGAGCTTTGAAGGCCCTGGACGTGTACGCGTAAGGAAATGGCCAAAGGGCCAAATAGCCAAAGGGCCAAATTGGGGAGCCTGCCGCGATGGCAGGCTTGTTTGTTTTTGGGGGGTGGCACCGCCTTTCTGGGCGGTGAGGGAGGACGGAAAAGCATGGGGAAAGGCGAAGACACCGGGCGGAAGCCCGGTGCCACGAAAGCGGGCTGGCGCGCCTGTTGCATTGGGTGCCTCTTGGCCTGAGCATTAGGCTTGGGCGGAGGTGTTTATGCGACCGGATCGATTGACCAATGCGGCACAGGAAGCGCTCGCGACGGCGCAGAGCGAGGCTGTGAACTTGTCCAACCCGGAGATCAACGGGCTGCATGTGCTGGCGGGATTGCTTGGCGGGGCGGAAGGGTCGGAGGGCGGGGTTGCGGCGTCGGTGGTGGCGCGCGCGGGGAGCGAGCCAAAGAAGGTGCTGGCGCTGGTGCGGGCGGAGCTGAGCCGCCAGCCCAAGAGCAGCAGCGGGGCTGGGAGCGCGGGGCGGGCGCTGATGGAGGTTTTGAGCAAGGCGGAAGAGATCAGCAAGAAGATGGGGGACACGCTCGTGAGCAGCGAGCACCTGCTGCTGGCGCTTGCGGAAGTGGTGGGGCCGGCGCGGGATGTTCTGCGCGCGGTGGGGCTGGATAGGGGGAAGCTCGAAAACGCGGTGAAGGAGATTCGCGCTGCGAGCGGAGTGACGAACGTGAACGATGCGGGCGCGGAGAGCGGGTTTGAGGCGCTGAAGAAGTACGGGATTGATCTCACGCAGCGGGCGCGGGATGGAAAGCTCGATCCGGTTATTGGAAGAGACGAAGAGATTCGGCGCTGCATGCAGGTGCTGAGCCGGCGCACGAAGAACAACCCGGTGTTGATCGGCGAGCCGGGCGTCGGAAAGACAGCGATCGCGGAAGGGCTGGCGCTGCGCATTGTGAACGGCGATTGCCCGGATGCGATGCGCTCGCAGCGGATCATTGCGCTGGATGTTGGGCAGCTCTTGGCGGGCGCGAAGTTTCGCGGGGAGTTTGAAGAGCGGCTGAAGGCGGTGCTGCGCGAGGTGAGCGGGAGCGCGGGCAAGGTCATTCTGTTTATCGATGAGCTGCACACGATCATCGGTGCGGGCGCGGCGGAGGGCGCGGTGAGCGCTGGCAACCTGCTCAAGCCGGCGCTGGCGCGTGGCGAACTCAAATGCATCGGCGCGACGACGCTGGATGAGTATCGCAAGCATGTTGAGAAGGATGCAGCGTTCGAGCGGCGCTTCCAGCCTGTGTATGTGGATCAGCCGAGTGTTGAAGAGACAGTGGCGATTCTGCGTGGCTTGAAGACGAAGTACGAGGCGCACCACGGCGTGCGGATTCTGGATGGAGCGATCCTTGCCGCGGCGAATTTGAGCAATCGGTACATCGCGGATCGGTTTTTGCCGGACAAGGCGATTGACTTGATTGATGAGGCGGCGAGCAAGCTGCGCATCGAGAACGATTCGATGCCGACGGAGCTGGATGAGTTGCGTCGGCGGATCATGCAGCTCGAACTCGAGCGCGAGACGCTGCGGCTCGAAGCCGCAGAAATGGCCAAATCGCAAATAAGCAAATCGGCAAATGAAGGCAATGCGAAGGAGCTCGATCGCATCAATCGCGAGTTGGCGGAGCTGCAGGAAAAGAACCGGGGTGTGACGGCGAAGTGGGAAGAAGAGAAGAAGGACTTGGAAGCGATCAAGAACCTGCGCGAAGAGATCGAGCGCAAGCATGTCGAACTCGAGCAGAGCCAGCGCAAGGGCGACCTGGAGGCGGCAGCGCGGATTCGGTATGGAGTATCGCGCGAACTTGAGAAGCAGCTCACGGATTCGGAAGCGCGCTGGGCGAAGCGGGTTGCCAAGGGCGGCACGCTGATCAAGGAAGAAGTCGATAGCGAGCAGATCGCGCAGATTGTGGGGCGATGGACCGGCATTCCCGTTTCGCGGCTGGTTGAGGGCGAGCGAGAGAAGCTCGTGCGGATGGAAGAGCAGCTCAAGAAGCGGGTGATCGGGCAGGAGCACGCACTGAAGGCCGTGAGCGATGCGGTACGAAGGTCGCGCGCGGGGCTTGGTGATCCAAAGCGGCCGATTGGTTCGTTCCTTTTCCTCGGTCCGACCGGCGTCGGCAAGACCGAGACGTGCAAGGCGCTTGCCGAGTATCTGTTTGATACCGATGAGGCGATGATCCGCATCGACATGAGCGAGTACGGCGAGAAGCATGCGGTTGCGCGATTGGTCGGTGCACCGCCGGGCTATGTTGGCTATGACGAGGGCGGTCAGTTGACGGAGGCCGTGCGGCGGCGGCCATACTGCGTCGTGCTGCTCGATGAGATCGAGAAGGCGCACCCGGATGTGTTCAACATTCTGTTGCAGGTGCTGGATGATGGGCGGCTGACGGATGGCCAAGGCCGCACGGTTGATTTCCGGAACACAATCGTCGTGATGACGAGCAACTTCGGCAGTGCGCAGATTCAGGAACTGACGAATCAGGGCGCGGAGGATTGGGAGATCGAAGCGGCGGTGCGCGAGATGCTGAAGCGCGGTCCGGCGGGCTTGGCTGCGGACGAGTTTGTGAAGGCCGCGGGCCTTAGCCCAAAGGTGGCGGACGCGATGCGGAAGATGGCGATGATGGGTGGGGGCGATGCGGGCGGGTTGATGCGGCCGGAGCTCTTGAACCGCATCGATGAGACGGTGGTGTTCCGGCCGCTGGGGCGCGAAGCGATCGGCAGTATCGTGGAGATTCAGCTGGGCCGCTTGCGCGAGCGTTTGGCGCAGCGAGAGATGTCGATCACGCTGACGGATGCCGCGAAGAAGCAGATCGCGGAAGAAGGCTGGGACCCGGCGTACGGAGCGCGGCCCTTGAAGAGGGCAATTCAGCAGAGGGTGGAGAATCCGCTGGCGACGCGGATCCTGGCGGGGGAGTTTGGAGATGGGGACTCGATCAAGGTGGACTATGAAGGGAACACGTTTGTGTTTAGGAAGGGGAAGTAAACGGCCGGATTACTTCTTGTCGCGTCCGCGAACGCCTTCGGCGGTCGTCATGCCGGGAATAGGTACAACGAACAGTCCGCCAGGTTTCCATAGGCCGGTTCCGTTCGGGTCCCAACTCGTGGTGAGATTCCCGGGGACGTTCTCGACGCTGCCATCCACAAAGAGCATCGGCAGAGAATGTTCGGGAAATTGCATCGCTTCCCATCCGGCGCTGTTGACGAGCAGGGCTTTACGTGAAGGGAAAAGCACTTCATCGACGCGGGTGGCTCGCCACTGGTTCCGGCCGGTGCGACCTTTGGTGAAGAAGCCGGGGTCGGCGAGAAATGTGCAGGAGTACCAGAACGGAGTTTGGCCTGGAGGGTCGCGGCGGGAGTTTCGGAAGAGAGCGTCTTGCCAGGAGACCTTGTACACCAGTTCCGACATGGGCACGTGCCACCACGAATAGACCATCCAGTACTCGACTCCGATATCGATTCCCGGAGCGCGAAGTACGGTGAAAGTCGCTTGGGGATCGGTGAAGTAGGGCCATGTATCACGGAAGTCGCCGGTGTACGCGGTGAAGGCGCGTCCGTGTTCGGAGAGGCGGGCGAGGGCCACGGTGCGCTCCGCGCTCTGGCGTGCGTGACGTAAATGCGGCGCAAGCAGAGCGACGAGCAGACCGACGATGAGCACGACAAATATGAGTTCGACGAGCGTGAAGCCGCGGACGGTCATCGCGCCGCGGGCGTGAGTTTCGGGCAGTGTGCGCTTGGATCCGAGTGATCTCGCGCGACGAGTCATGAAAAGTGAACACACCAGGATCGTGAGCAGCGTTGTGTTTCGTATCAGGAAGAACGATGTATTCTCTTTGTCGCCGAGATACTGCGAGAGAATGCCGAAGCAGTTACAAGTCGGCTTCTCAATCCAAAACCAGTGGACTAAGTACGCGAGAGTGAACACCACAAGCAGGGCTGTTGCGGCGAGGGTAAACCGGTGCCGTCGGGCCGCCAGAAACCAGCCCAGCGAGATCGTAAGTTCAAGCGCGGGTATCAAAAGTGCCGCCGCGGGGCGGACCCGCGGTGGCACGAATGACCAAGTGTCGAGCGAACGCTGAAAATCGGCGAGATCCAACAGCTTGCTCGCCGCGGCGATGAACAAGACCACCATCACGAGCGCGTTGAGCGCGAACGAGATTTTAGACAAGCAGAAAAATCGACTTGCCTTCATGTGGTCACTCTTCGCAAGTCGTGCATGAAGGCTTGCCGGTGCAATCCTGGCCGGTGAGAGAATTCGGAGTCACGGGAAGTTCGAGGAGCGTGTCTATCCAGGTACACCCGGTCCCGCCCGGATTGGGATAGCCGACTCTGTATTTGCAGTAGACGTTCGTCCCGGCCAGCACGTCTTTCTTTCCGGCTTCTCCAGTTCCAGCTCCTACGCCGATCGGCACGCTTGGAGAGGAAACCGCGAGACGTGAGTCTTGGGTCGGGCATACCAGAGAGTTTGTGTTGCCAGCTCCGGCGAGTGTGCATCCGTCCATGTTGACGATCTTGTAGCAGTTTGATCCGCCTCCTGGATTGGGCATGTGGTCGTCGGCGATTGCGAGCGCTGCAAAGCCCACCACAAGAGACGCGAGGAGAAATCGGGAAGACGCCTTCATTTCAAGTCCTTTCTCTAGGCACGACGTAAAAACCGAAACAGCCGCATTCCAACAAGGATCGCGACGATTCCGGCCAATGTGAACCAACCGATGCGTTGCCACGTCGCCTCCTCGTCTGCAAGGCGCGGAAGGACTCCGGTCTGAGTTTGGGACGCGGTCTCGGGATCGACCGATGTCCGCACTCCTTGGCCAAAGTCATACACCGTGGTCACCGTGAGCTTGCCGCGGACAGGGTCGGACCCAGTCGCGGAAGGAGGTTGCGTAATGGAATGGAATTCGTGTTTGTCTAGCCGGTCGATGCGGGTGACCATCAGTTCGCGTCCCATTCGTCCGTCCGGCTTTCGCTGCACGAGCCGGTGTGCTATCCACGCGCCGCCGCTGTCGGGAAGCGGCTTCCAGTCGGCATACTCGATGGACAGGCCCGAGCCGTCGGGATGTGGCGTCTTCGTGAAAACGGTGCTTTGAACAAAGCCGCGAGCCAGCGAGGCATCCCATCGACCGCGGATTTGCTGAGAGACTTTCTCGCCCCGAAGCTCGGCCGACCACGCATCTCCGGAAAGCGCGACCGAAGCGAGAGCCGGGCGGCCAGCAAGGGAATCGTTGAGCCATGCGTCGATCAACTGCGAGAGATCACTGTTGATTTGCTGTTCGACGCTGGGGAGGTTGTAAGAGTTTGGGGCTGGTCGCGCGGTGTCAAGGACGGTGAGTTGTTGTGGTGTGAATTGCCACGCCGCGGATTTGGTGACGGAAACATCGTGATAGGGAGTCTTTTCGTTATTAGGATAACTTGAATTGAATCGCCAAGAACCGGTGCCCTGCCACCACACGGTGTGCTCAATGGTATCGAAGCCCAATCGCTGTGGAATCGCGTCTAACTGGAGCTTGAGGTCGTCTCCGGGGTCGCGGCGCCTCTTGGATTCGGCGACGAGCGACTCGTACTCCGTCTTGCTCATCCGTGGAAAATCGCGCGCGACATACGAAATCTTGAGGTCGCGCACACGCTGGATCGCTGGTGGTTGTGAGAGCTGCTCCTCAAGCCATCGGCGAACAGTCGCCTCATTTGCAGACGGCTGCCGCGCGTTGGCGCTTGGGGGTGCGAAAATAGCAGCCATTGCCATTGCGCCGAGAACAGAAACGACGGAACCGGCTCGAAGCAAGCGGCCCTCCAATCTCAACTCGCAGACTATCCATAAGGGGGGGGGGCGTGTCAAGCGGCGTTGAGCAAAAATATCCATACGCGGACAATCCACAAAGTTGTGGATTCTGCGGCGCGAAGGCAAAGGGCCGACTTGTCGTGTTTGCATGAGCGGTGTATGCGGCGGAAGTGTGCACGCGGATATTGCGAATGGTTGGTTCGATAGACAACCAATCGCGGAATAAAGTGGGCAAGTAGTGGTGGTGCGTGTATGGAAATTGGACGGGAGCCATCCGGCGGGGTGCCTCATCGCGGCAACGTGCTCGAGTTCGGCGGAGCGTGCTGTTGGTATTCTGTGTCTCTCTGGAGGCAGCGGCAATGAACGGCGACATTTCGCGGCGTGGTGTTTTGGGAGTCGGCCTGGGGGCAAGCGTTGGTTTGGCTGGCGCGGCGCTGCTTGGGCGGCGTGTGCTTGCGCAGCAGGACACGCCGGCGGCGACTGGCTCTGGGCCTGCCGCGGCGAAGCCTTGCAAGCGGGTTGTGCGGCTGGCGCACATCACCGACACGCACATCCAGCCCGAACTTCGCGTGCCGGAGGGTGTGGCGTCGTGTCTGACGCATATTCGCGAGAAGAAGTTTGCGGACGCGTTGGCCGCGGGCGGCGCGGGCGCGGCATCGGACAAGGTTGATCTGATCCTGCACGGGGGCGACGTGATCTTTGATGCGATGGATGTGGGCGAGGCGCGGACGAAGGAACAGTGGGGGCTCTATCAGAAGGTGCTGGCGGACAACTGGAGCGGGCCGATCTATCACGCGGTGGGCAATCACGATTGCTGGGGATTGAACAAGAAGGTGAGCGGCACGACCGGCGATGAGGAATTGTGGGGCAAGCGCTGGGCGATGCAGGAACTGAAGATCAAGCCCGCGGCGAACGTCGATACGAAGGCGTTTGGCGCGTACTACTCGTTCGATCAGAACGGGTGGCACATCGTGGTGCTGGATTCGGTGCAGGTCGAGCCGGGGGGTTACTTCGGCGGAATCGACGATGCGCAGTTTGATTGGCTCAAGGGCGACCTGCTGCTCAACAAGATGTACCCGACGCTGCTGGTCTCGCACATCTCGCTCTTTACGGCGACGGTGCTGGATCGGGCGCTGAATGACAAGCGCGAGCGGGTGGTACACCCCGCGCTGATGTGCATTGATTACGGGCGGCTGAAGAAGCTGTTTCTCGAGAACCCGCAGGTGAAAGTCGCGCTCAGCGGGCACATGCACCTGAAGGATCGGGTGGATTACTGCGGGGTTTCGTACTTCTGCAACGGGGCGGTGTGCGGCGGATGGTGGAAGGGGCCGCACAAGGAGTGCGATGCGGGGTACGCCGTCGTCGATCTGTTCGATGATGGGACGTTTGAGAACCGGTATGTGGGGTATGGATGGAAGGCGGGGGCGTAGACGGGCGGAGCGGCAGATGTGCAGAGCAGCAGAGGAAGCAGAGACGCGGGAGCAGCGTCGAAGCGGGTGTTGAGACTTGGTCTTGATTGCGCCGGCCGGTCTGGTGCGATTGCGGATCGAGGCTGGATGCGATAGGCTGCGCCCGTTGCCGCGGATCTGCGGCCTTCGAAAGCGCTCGATGAAGAAATGGGCAGCAGCAAGCACGGCGGGGTTGATCGTTTCCGCGTTGGCGGGGATCTTCATCGGTGTGTCCACGTACACGTTTTCGTACGCCGAGGGCCTGAGCTATTTGTCGGAGGACCCCAAGGCGTGCGTGAACTGCCACGTGATGCAGGAGAATTACAACGGCTGGTCGAGCTCGTCGCACCACGCGCGGGCGACGTGCAACGACTGTCATGTGCCGCATACGTCGATCGTCGCGAAGTACATGACCAAGGCGGAGCACGGGTGGCGGCACTCGAAGGGATTCACGCTGAACGATTTTCACGAGCCGATCCGGATGCAGGCCAAGAGCCGGGCGGATGTGATCCAGAATTGCGTGCGGTGCCACGACGGGATGACGCACGAGATCCGGTTCGGGAGCGGGGGCGGGACGGATGCGGAAGTGAAGGGCTGGAACTCCATGGGGGTGGATTGCATCCACTGCCATGCGAGCGTGGCGCATGGGCCGACGAGGTGAGAGTACGGAATGCGGATTTGCTTGGGCTGGATGCGGATGGAAAGGCGAGGATGCGGATGAATGGTGATTTCTTGACGCACGGTGCAAGCGAACCCACCCCCAGCCCCCAACCACAGGGAGGGGGTTTCAGCAGCAGAAGGGGCGGGGCGGCCGTGTATTGGTTGATCGGCATCGTCTGCTGCGTGGGGACGGTGCTGGCGATGATGCTGTACAACAACATCCGCGAGCGGAAGCGCGAGGCGACGAGCACGGTGCTTCATATCGCGGAGATCGATGAGACGACTGTTGACCCGGCCGAGTGGGGAAAGAACTTTCCGAGGCAGTACGACGGCTACATGCGGACGGCGGACAACGCGAGCGCTCGGTTCAAGTGGAGCGAGGGCAGGCCCCCGGACGATGCGGTGCATGCGGATGTGCAGCCGCAGAGCTCCGCGGCGGCGAAGAAGGCACCCTCCAAGCTCGACGGTGATTCGCGGCTGAAGACGATCTTCAATGGATACGCGTTCGCGATCGACTACCGCGAGCGGCGCGGGCACGCGTTTATGCTTTTTGATCAGCGCGAGACCGAGCGCGTGAAGCAGAAGCCCCAGCCGGGCGCGTGCCTGAACTGCCACGCATCGAATGTTGTTGCGTATCGCGAGGTGGGGCTCAAGAGCGGTGCGCCGGGAGCGCTGACGGACCCCTTGCTTTCTGAAGAGGGGCAGAAGCAGTTGTTCGCGGGCTTCAGCGCAGTGAACACGATGACGTACAACGACGCGACGCACATGGTGAAGCACCCGGTCTCGTGCCTGGATTGCCACGATCCCAAGTCGATGGTGCTGCGGGTGACTCGCCCGGCTTTCCTCGAAGGCGTGGCGAACCTCGCGAAGTCGAGCGATCCGGTGCCGCACCTGCCGAGCGTGGAGCAGTGGCGCAAGGGCGATCGCAAGAAGGACTACAACCCCAACACACTGGCGAGCCGCCAGGAGATGCGTTCGATGACGTGCGCCCAGTGCCATGTCGAGTATCACTTCGCCGGGGACGACAAGCGCCTGACGTTCCCCTGGCACAACGGGCTGAAGGCCGAGCAGATGGAGAAGCACTACGACGACATCGGCTGGTCGGACTGGACGCACAAGGACTCGGGCGCGAAGGTGATCAAGGCGCAGCACCCGGAGTTCGAGTTGTGGAGCCAGGGGATCCACGCCCGCAGCGGCGTGAGCTGCGCCGATTGCCACATGCCCTACATGCGCGAGGGCGCGATGAAGTTCACCGATCATCAGGTGCAGACGCCGATGGCGCACGTGAACCGGTCGTGCCAGACGTGCCACAACTACACCGAGAGCGAGATCAAGTCGCGGGTGGATCAGATTCAAAGCCGGAGCAAGGCGGCGCTTGATCGCGCGGAGATCGCGGTGGTGGATCTGATCCAGGCGATTCAGGCGGCCGCGGCTGCCGGCGCAACCGAGGAGCAATTGAAAACCGCGCGGGCGCTGCAGCGCAAGGCGCAGTGGCGGGCGGATCTGATGAACGCGGAGAACTCGATGGGCTTCCACGCGCCGGCGGAGTTCCTGCGGATCACCGGCGAGGCGATCGACTACGCGCGGCAGGGCGAGGTGGAGGTGGCGAAGCTGGGGAAGGGAGCGAGCGCGGAGCGCGGAACTGGGAGTGCGGAGCGAAAGGCCGACTGAGGTTGATGATGCGGCGCGGGAAAAGGTTCGTTGATCCACAGGAAAAGGCGACGAACTACTCCGTTCGTCTCACACGGTGACATTCGAGATACGATTCACGGTCGCGCCGCAGGACTTGGCGGACGTTGCCGAACTCGAGAACATACAAGGGAACCCGGATCGTGGCTGAGGAAATCGATTGGAGCCTGACAACATTTGAGGGGCTGCGGCGCAAGCAGCGGCTGGAGTTTGTTGCGCTCTCTTTTGAGGAGAAACTCGAGCGTCTCGAACAAATGAGCGAAATCGCCGAGATGTTCGAGGCGAATCGGCAGGTCGAGCGTAATCCTGGCGCGGCGGTCAATCCAAAAACAAGTACCAAGCCGCAGCAGTGAGGTTGCGAGTCTCGCGAGGTCGTCCCGCCAGCCTGGCAAGCGAGCTTACTTCTTCTTGAGCAGTATCGGAAGAACGACCCTCGCGATCGGCACGATTGTGGCAAGCGAGAAAGCGTTTCCGACCAGCGACGAGACGAGGCCGCCCTTGCGCTTACCTCCTCCGGGAAGAAGGCGGCCGAGCACGAGGCCTGCCGCGGCCATGCCGAGCGCGGGCGCGATGCCCCCGAGCGAAAGAGGCGAGGGCGCAGCATCGGCCTGCTTGGCCCATTCGAGCAGGCGTGTTTTTGCTTCTTGAACGTCGGTCATACAGACTCCGGATTCTTGCTGCGCATAAACCTCATACGCAGAATGCGGTCCACAGGATCGCCAGTGCTGGCGTCGATTCGCAGGCCGGAGCGCGCGTCATTGCGAAATCTTCTGCGCCACGATGAGCAAGGCGCAGCCGATCGCGATCGCAAGTGCCCCCGTGAGAGCCGCGGCTGCGGGTGTGCCGAGCGGCGGCTGGAGAGCCAGGAACAACGCCGCCAAGCACACCAGAAATCCGATCGCAAAGAAAAGCCCGCTGACAACGAGAGCCGCCGTCGCGAAACCGAGCCGGGTGGTCGCGGCTTTGAAAACCCGACCTTCTTCCCGGAGCGATTTTGAGAACGAGCGCCCCTCGGCCTCGACAAGGTCGGCGACCCGCACGATGAGTTCGGCGATCTTTTTCAGGCGTTAACCCCTTCGGCTGAGCAGGATACCGAGAACGATGCCGGCGCCCGCGGCAATCGCCACGCTCGTGAAGGGCTTCTCTTCGATGTGCTCGGCGAGGGACTTCACGGCTTCGCGGCCTTGTTTCCGGGCGACCTTGATGCCGTCTGTCATTTGGCGCTTCGCCATCGAGACGCCCGAGGAGGCGGCTTCCGCGATGTCGTGGGCGGTTTCGGCGAGGTCGTCCTTGATGCGGGTGGCATCTTCGCCGAGTTTTTCGATGCTGTCAGAAAAGCCGTCATCGGCTTGGCGTTTCATTGCTCTGGTCATGGTTCAAACTCCCGGGAGGTCTTCGCGAGGCGGCGGGTCGCGCGACCCGAGCCACCCATCCTCCGTTCAAAGAAGAATGCGTGCTGGATGTGTGCGGGTGGTAAATGCGGGGTGAGTTTGAAGTCACACTGACAAAAAAGGGCCCTCTGCCGGAAAACCTCCTCTTGCAAACGGGCTTGAAATGTCGGAAGATCCCTGGAATCAGTCGGCTCGGGCGTGACTCGAGGACCCTTGCGAGAGTTGCTTGACGAAAGCCAAGTTCATTTTCGGTGTGTGGCTTGCCGGAACCGTGCTCCTCATGAGCGTGGCGGGCGTGGTGCTGACCAAACAGTTTCGCCGCGCGGGGTCGGTGCCGCTGGAGAAGCCGGCGTCGGTACGATCGGTCGTTCACGGGACGCTCTCGGAGAAGGAGAAGATTGCGGCGCTGCTCGATGACTTGTCGGGTTCGGATGCGAAGTTTGTGCGGAACGGCACGGAGTATTCAGGTGCGAACGCGGCGGATCATCTGCGCCGGAAGTGGCGTGCCGCGGGAGACCGCGTGACCACGGCGCGGGAGTTCATTGAATTGCTCGCGTCGCGGTCGTCATCAAGCGGTGAGGCGTACCTCGTTCGGGATGGCGAAACTGCAACTGAGAGCGGCCCGTGGTTCCTGGCGCGGCTTGAAAAGATCGACCGTGCGGGGGACGGCGTCGCTACGAAGCCGGCTCAAATCATCGCGGAGCCGCCCGATGGCGCGGGAACAGTGTTGGCGCTTCTTCGGGCCGCGCCGGAGCGGTTCCGGATTGTCGAAAGCGACGAGATTGAGTTCTATTCAGGGCGAGAACTGGCGCGGCGAATCGGGTTGAAGCACGCCCTGGCGGGTGCGCCTGCGATGACCGTCGACGAGTTCGTTGATCGATTCTGCACGACATCTTCGCTGCACGGAACGAAATATGAAGTCGATGGAACGCCTCCGACAACGCTCGCGGATTGGCTTCGGGCGAAGGTGGTTCGGTAGCTCGCGATTCACGCTCGCTACAGTTTGAAATGGCCACGGTTTTCCTGAACGGCGCATTTCTGGGTCGCGACGAGGCGCGGGTCTCCGCGTTCGATGCCAGCGTTCAGCACGGCGTTGGGTTGTTTGAGACGATGCAGGCGGTCGAGCGTACCGACGGGTGGGAGGTGCTGGATGTCGATGCGCACCTCGACCGGCTGGCGAACTCGGCGCGCGAGCTGCGGCTGACCGAGCGTCTTCGGGTTGATGCGCTCCGCGAAGCGGTGCAGCGGACGGTGACGAAGGCGGGCGAAGAAGAAGAGGGTGCGACGCGGCTTCGGGTGAGGCTGACGATTACGGGCGGGGATTTGAACCTGCTTGCCGCCAGCAGAGGAGCGGAACAGCAGGGCAGCAAAGAGGGTGCGCAGCAGCCGACGCTGCTGATCTCCGCGACGAAGGCGACCGAGTATCCGCGCGAGATGTTTGATCGGGGCGTGCTGGCGACGATCGCGGATTGGAAGGCCAATCCGCTCGATGGGATGCAGGGGCACAAGACGATCAACTACTGGGCGAGGCTGCGGGAGCTTCAGACCGCCGCGGCGAAGAACGCGGCGGAGGCACTGGTCTTTCAGGTGAGTAACTACCTGTGCGGCGGGTGCGTCAGCAACGCGCTGATTGTGCGGAACGGGGTGGCTCTCACACCGATCGCGCGGGGGGAAGAGGTGGGGAACGCGGAGCTTGGAACGCGGAGCGCGGAGCCGGAAGAAGCGGGGAGCGGCAAGGGCCGGGCCGTGATGCCCAGCCCGGTGCTGCCGGGCGTTACGCGGCGCTGGGCGCTCGAGTGGGCGGAGGATGAGGGGCTTGAGATTGAGAAGCGGATGATTTCGATCGATGATGTGCTGAATGCAGACGAGGTGCTGCTGACGAATTCGAGCTGGGGGGTTCTGCCTGTGGTTGCGATTGAGTCGCGCGTGCTCGGGGCTGGAAAGCCGGGCGAAGTGGGGGCGGCCATGGTCGGAGCTTGGCGGGCGCGGCTTGGGTGAAGCCTCAGTCGATGGCTATTGCCGAGCCACGGAGGAGAGAGAACCCGGTGGAGAGCGCGACGACTCCGCGCGGCGTCGTCTGTGCCTTTTCGGATCTGTGGTGAATGTACTTTTTACGCCATCGGCGCGATGAACGGCACGATGTAGTGGACGATCAGGAAGACCGCGAAGCCCAGCGCCCAGATACCGAGGACGATCTGCACGGTCATCACCAGCGCGTGGCGGAAAAAGAGGAAAAGGACCGAGCCGATAGGGCCATCAAAGTTCTGGAATCGGAGCGCCTTGTACGCGACCGAGGTAAAGAACGAGACGGCGATCAGGCAGTAGACGTTGACGAAGAGCGCCGACGAGTATGCGCCGGGCCAGAGCGTGGAGATCGGGTCGATGAACGGGGTGTAGGCGAGCAGGGTCATGATTTACGCCCCATGGTGGGGAACATTGCATCGATGGCCGCGAGCACGTTGAGAAGCCCTGCAACGGCCGTGAAGAGGATGCCCATTTCGTGGACGCGGGCCAGCGATCGCTGCGCGGGCGGATCGCCCCCGGGAACGATGATGCCCTTGGCGTTGATCGACTCGCCCGGGTAGGGCATGCGCCGGGGCGCGGCGTGGGAGCTCGGGTCGACGCCCTTGAACATGTTCTGGTGGATGTAATTGGCGCCGAAAGCGACGATGCCGGTGGGCGCCTGCGCGATGAACCAAAGTCCATCTTCTTTCTTGTCCACGGCGTCGATCCCGCCGACAAAGAGGCCGGCGAAGAAAAGTCCAAGGACACCGAAACCGACGAGCAATCCGCGGCGGACCTGCCCCAGGAAAATGTGTCCAAGCCCCGGGATGACAAGTGCCGCGACTCCGGCGAGCGGGTTGAAACCCGTGGGCTGAGCCGTCGGCGTTGAAGCGGCGTTGGCGTGCATGGGGGTGGGGGTGCTCATCTGGGTAAATAGACCGAGTGGACGCGGGGCGAGAACAGGGGAAAGATCGGCCGATACAGGGTCGCAAGTTTGGACGGAAAGTTTGGGAGGGGCTTTGGAATGAGGCCCGGGTTCGATTGGGATTCAGGCGGGACGGATTTCCACCGGATATCCACAGATGGGCCGGCACGTTGGATGGCAAGGAAACCGGTTTGACAACTGGACGGCGGGCAGTACTGTACCGCCTCTTGCGGCCGGGGGCTTGGAACTCGGGCGGATGGAAAGAGCTTCGACTTAGGAAGGACGAGACATGGTCGCGATGATGACGAGAAGGAGCGGAACTGTGTTGACTGCCGCGGAAGCGACGACGGGCTTTGCCCGCGCCGAAGCGCTCGAGCTGGAAGAGCGGCGGCTGCCTCTCGCTCCGGATGTTGTCATGTTTGATGAGGACGACGACGAGGACGACGATTCGCCGTTTGAAGATGACGATGCGGACGCGGACGGCGCGTTCGGCGATGAAGAAGCGGAAGACGACGAGGACTTCCTGGACGACGAGACCGAA
This sequence comes from Phycisphaerales bacterium, assembly GCA_016793015.1. Classification (GTDB taxonomy): domain Bacteria; phylum Planctomycetota; class Phycisphaerae; order Phycisphaerales; family UBA1924; genus JAFEBO01. The sequence continues at coordinate 19,899 of JAEUJD010000186.1, read as the reverse complement.
GAAGCCGACGGTGAGGAATTGGTGGACGATGAGGAAGATGACGACGACGATCTTTGATTGGTCGTTGCGGGCTTCGATTGCCGGACCCGGTGCGGGCCGGTGACCCAGTTTGTCGGATGGGCTGATCGGATCGGCTTGTTGGCATCAGGTTGTCGGTCCCTTTGGGAATGACTGTGACGGCGGCGCGAATCGCGCCGCCTTTTTCATGGGCGGAAAGGCGGGAAGACGCGGCCCGAGGGCTGAAGCGATCAACCGGAAGCGGGTGCGGGCCGATGTGACTGGTCGAGGAGAGCGAGTGGGCGGGGGTTTCTGGACCCGCCCCGGAGCACGCCCATGCCAACGTCCGAAGAACACAAAGACGGTCCGATGAAGGTCGATTTCCGAGCGGGCGAAAGCCTGGAAGGAAGCGTCATTGATCGGAGGCTCGGTCTCGACAAACGGGAGCTGGCGAAGGCGCAGGGAGAGGAAGCGCCTTCGACCGGTCTCGAACGACGGCGCGGCCCGGGCAGGCGGCTGAGCGATTTCACCAAGAGCGCTGAAGAAGGCGAGATGACCAAGGAGCAGTTCATGTTTCTTGCAGCCATCGACGCCTTCAAGAAAGGGAACGGCAAGACGTTCCCGACGTGGACGGATGTGCTCGAGGTTGTGAGGCTTCTCGGGTATCGCAAGACCTGCAAGACCGAGATCAATCTGCGGAATGCGGAGGATTGGATGGAAGCGGGGGATGCTCCGTCGAACACGAGGCCGCAGCGCTGGGGGCAACGGGAAAAGATCGATCGGGATCGGGCGACGAAGGCGGCATAACTCCGCTTCGCGGGGAAGACATCATGAAGTCCTTGAAGCCCGCCATCGAGCGGGCTTTTTTCGCGGATGCGAGATGGCGTGTCGCCGAAATTTCGTCTGACAAACGCGCGAACGTTCGCCCACCCCCAACCCCCTCCCTCGGGTAGGGGGTTTCAGACCGCGTGAACGTGCGATTGGGCTTCAAGAGTCGCTGGTATCCTCGCGGGCGAACCAGGAGTTTGCTTGGACGCAGTGACGGCAAAGAAAGAGTGGCGGGGCGGGGCTGACCTGATGGGGTTGGTCGCGTTGTCGCTGGTCGTGGGAGGCGTTGTCGGGTTTGTTGCCGCTGCGTTTCGGTTGACTCTGGATTGGGCGGATGCTCGGCGGGTGTTGATGCTCGAATGGGCGCGGGGTGGTGAAGGCTTGTCGATCTGGGGCGTGGTCGCCGCAATCGGGGCGTGCGCGCTCGCCGCGGCGCTCGCGGCGTGGCTGGTCGAGCGGTTCTCACCCGATTCTGCCGGAAGCGGCATTCCGCATGTCGAATCCGTGCTCCAGCACGATGTACCCATCGCGCCGGGGCGGCTGATCCCAGTGAAATTCATCGGAGGCGTGCTGGCGATCGGCTCGGGCTTTGCGCTCGGGCGAGAAGGGCCGAGCGTGCAGATCGGCGCGACGATTGCGCACGAGATCGGACGATGGCTTGGTTGGCGGAAGGTGGATTGCCGGTCGCTGCTTGCCGCGGGAGCGGGCGCGGGGCTGGCCACAGCGTTCAACGCGCCGATCGGTGGATCTGTGTTTGTGCTCGAGGAACTGGTGCGGAGGTTTGATACCCGGATTGCGATCGTGACGTTCGGGGCGTCAACCGGCGCGATCGTCGTGGCGCGGCTGATGCTCGGCGCAGCTCCGGAGTTTGCGATTGCGGGCATGGTTGAGCCGAGCCTGCGGGTGATGCCGGCGTTCTTGCTGCTCGGGCTCGTGATGGGCGGGTTGGGCGTGCTGTACAACAAACTGATCCTGTGGATGCTGAATGCGACGGATGGGCTTTCGCGCGTGCCGCGCTGGACGAAGGCCGCGGCGATCGGCGCCGTGATCGGGCTGATCGGTTTCTTGTGGCCCGTCGCGGTCGGCGGCGGAGACGTGCTGACGCGTGATGCACTGCATTGGCCAAACGCCGTGCCCGGTGGAGTGGGCGGCACGGCAATTTGGACTCTTGCCGCACTCTTTGCATTGCGCGTCGTGCTCGGCCCTCTCTCGTACGCGGCACAAACCCCCGGCGGCCTCTTCGCTCCTTTGCTCGCGGTCGGTGCGCAGGCTGGCGTGCTGTGTGCGATCGGCTGGAATGCAATCTGCCACAACGCGATTCCCAGCGTCTTCTCGGGGGCTGCGGTTGATCCCGCCGCGATGGGCGTCGTCGCGATGGTGGGGCTTTTCGCGGCCGTCGTTCGCGCCCCGCTCACCGGCATCGTGCTGGTTTCGGAGATGACGGTGGGGATGACACTGCTCTTGCCCATGATCGGCGTCTGCGTCGGGGCGATGCTGGTCCCGACGTTGGTGGGGAACGAGCCGATTTATGAGTCGCTGCGGATGCGGGCGGTGAGGCTTGTGGGATTACAGGAGCGGGAAGGCCAGCGCTTATAATCAAAGCGATGATTCCCCTCGTTTCGGAAAAGCTCGAGGCGTTGAACACACTATGCCGCAAGCATCGAGTTGCGCGATTGTTTCTCGTTGGTTCCGCGACTGACGAGACGTTTGACCCGGCCCGGAGCGATCTCGATTTTCTGATCGAGTTTCAGCCCCAGGAGCGCAAGGGGTGGGACGATGTTTTCTTTCAAATGCTCAAGGATCTCGAGCAACTTTTCGGTCGACAAATTGATCTGATCGAGCGAGGCGGCGTCGTCAATCCGGTGGTGCGGGCGTCCATGGAGCGGACCAAGGTCCCCCTGTATGCCGCCGCGTGAACCGAGCGCTTTCGTCTGGGATGTTCTCGACGCGAGCCGATCGCTGACGAGCATGTTCGCGGGCATGACGCAAGAACAATACCTTCAGGACAAAGTGCGACGCCTCGCAGCCGAACGATTGCTCATCACAATTGGTGAGGCGATGAATCGGCTTGCGGCGGCCGACAGTGACATGGCCGCCGAACTCGGAGAGGTCGGACCGATCGTGGCGTTCCGCAATGTTCTGGTTCATGGCTACTTCAAAATTGATCACGCGGCAGTCTGGGATGTGATCCAGAACAAGCTGCCGACACTGCACGCGAACGCCGAGCGAGTCTGGTCACGGTTCGCGCCGCTGTACGATCCGCCGGAGCCCAAGGCATGAACGCCTCTTCCCCTTACGACACCTACACCAGCCCCCTCGCCACGCGCAACGCGAGCGAGGAGATGCTGAAACTCTGGTCGGCACGCCACAAATTCAACACATGGCGGCGGATCTGGCTCGCGGTCGCCGAAGCGCAGCACGAGATGGGTCTGCCGGTTTCGAAGGAGCAGGTGGAGGAGTTGCGTGCGGTGGTGAGCCGCGGCATCACGGACGAAGAGATTCGCAACGCGGAGAAGCACGAACGCGAGCTGCGACATGACGTGATGGCGCACGTGCACGCGCTCGGGGATTCATGCCCGAAGGCGAAGGGGATCATCCATCTGGGGATGACGAGTCAGGATGTGGTGTGTAATGCGGACGTCATGATTCTGACTGAAAGCTTGATTCGTGTGCAAACGAAAACTGCGGCTTTGGTTGTCGCGCTTGGAGAGCAGGCCGGGCGTGCTCGAGCGATTGCGTCGCTCGGATTTACTCACTATCAAGCGGCGCAGCCGGTGAGCATTGGTCGCCGCTTCGCCCAGTATGCCTATGAATGCAACCTTTGCTTTGGCCGGATCTTTTCCACGCGCGCCGGAATGCTTCTTAAGGGGTTTCGTGGAGCAACGGGAACTCAAGCGGCAATTCTGAAACTTTTCGAAGGCGAGTTTCCTGTAGAAGTCCTTCGTCGAGCAATTGCTCGACGCGATGTCTCAAAGGGTGAAATTAATCGTGTTGATGAGTTTGAGCTGCTCACAATTGAATTCCTGGAATGGGATGACGACCGCCCTTCGTTTGCCCATGACATCACAACGCAAACCTATCCGCGCGTCGTCGACACCTTCATCCTTGCCGACCTCGCCTCAACTGCCGCCGTCCTCCACAAAATCGCCACCGACATCCGCCTCCTCTGCAACCGCAAAGAACTCGACGAGCCCTTCGAAGACAAGCAAATCGGCTCGAGCGCGATGCCCTACAAGCGCAACCCGATGCGCTGCGAACGCATCTGCGGCCTTGCTCGCTTCGTCATGAATCTCGTCGGCAACGCCTACGACACCGCCGCCACCCAGTGGCTCGAGCGCACGCTCGACGATTCCTCCAATCGCCGCCTCTCGCTGCCAGAGGCCTTCCTCGCCCTCGATGGCGCGCTCGACCTGATGCACAACGTTGCCTCCGGTCTCATCGTCCACGAGGCGATGGTGAAAAAGAACCTGATGGCCGAACTTCCGTTCATGGCGACCGAAAACATCATGATGGAGTGCGTGAAACTCGGGGGCGACCGCCAGCACTATCACGAGTTGATCCGCCAGCACGCGCAGGCCGCGGGGCTGCGCGTGAAGCAGGAGGGGCTCGACAACGACTTGCTCGACCGCCTCAAGAACGACAAGAACTTCTGGAGCACGAAGCGCGGCGGGCCGCTCTCGGCGGAACTGAACTGGGACGGCGTGATGGACCCGATGAAGTACGTCGGTCGCAGCGTGGAACAGACCGAGCGGTTCATCAAGGAAGTCGTCGAGCCCCTCCGCGAGCAATACAAAGACGCGATCGCGACATTGGGCAAGAGCGGGCCGCGGGTGTGAGGAGAGCCGCAGAGCGGCAGAGGAAGCGAGAAAGCGACACTGAAACTCGGAGTGCGGGCTCCGGAATAAAGGTGCATGACCGCCTTCACCATGGAAGCAGGCAGGGAAAACTTCGGAGCCGGTGCCGTCGAGAGCCTGCGGCGGTTCCTCTATCGCGTGGCCGCGGGCTTTGCGATTCTCTTTCTCATTGTGCTCCTGCTCGTCCTACTCGTTCCGATGGCGATCCTCGGAATGCTGTACATCGTGGTGCGATCGGTGTTTTCCGGTTTCGGTCGCGGAGCGCGGCATGTCGAAGCCCCCGCGCACCAGCCCATCCCCGATGAAGACGGCGAAGGCCGTGAAAACGTCCGCGTGCGCCGCCCCGACGCAGAATAAAGCAATTGGTCGTAGAGGTCCTATAGGACCCATAGGACCTATTGCCTTTTCTTCCGTCGCCCTCACACCCTGAACCCGTGATCCGCCTTGTCGCGGATCATCGCGCGATCCAGTTCGCTCCGGTGCACCACCGCATCGATCTCCGCCTGCGTCATCCACGGCAGCGCTTCCATCTTCGCCCGCAGCGCTGCCGGAAATTCCTTGTCCTTGCGCTCGTGAGGAGGCCGGCTCCGCCAGATCCGATGCATCCACAGATACTGCTTGGGCGACCTTCGCACCATCGTCTCGATCGACCGCCGATACCGCGCCGTGATGTAGTACAGCCGGTCTGGCTGATTCTCCCAATCCTCCGGCCCGAAGACATCCGTCATCTCGATCGAGTAGCGCATGCCCCCGTTCTGGATCGACATCACATTGCCCTGAGGCGGCTCTTCGCCCGGCTCGAGCCTTCGTGCGATGCCGCACATCACCGTTGCGTTGAATTGCATCGCGAGAATCCCGATCGACTTGTACGTGCTCGTCAGCCTTCCAAAATACGGCACAAACACGCCGTAATCCCCACCGTTCTGATCCGCGACCAGCCCCGCCGGCACGCCCCGCTTCATGCCCTCGGGCAGCGCACGGATCGCGCCGAACTTCGAGACCAGTGTCAGCCCGCGCTTCTCGCGGCTTTCGCGCACCCAGTTGTCCAAAGGCTTCAAATCCAAAGGCCGATACACCGCCTGCATGGGAAAACCGACCATCGACACCGTATAGCCGACCAGTTCCCAGTTGCCGCAGTGCCCGGTCACCAGCACGCACGGCCCGCCCGAGAGCATCTTCTGAAAACCCGTCGTCACCGGCCCGAGCGTGACATGGCGGCTCCAGCCATCGTGGTTGATCAGCCGGGGCGTAAACGCCAGTTCGATCCCCAACTGCGCCAGGTGCTGGTACGACGCAACGGCAGTCTCTCTCCGCCGGGCTGCCGACCATTCCGGAAACGCAATCTCCAAATTGTCTTCGGCCCGCTTGACATGCCGCTTGTTGAACGGCAAGTTCGCAAACATCGCCCCCGCGCTCTTCGCAAAGTGCGTCGCCGGGCCGAGCCCCACCGTCAGCGGCAGCGTAATCGCCGAGCGCAGCCCGCCCGCGATCGTGGATTGCACCCATAGAGGAAGACTGGATTGCTTTGCTGCCAAGACGAAAGCGTAGAGACCACCCGCCCGTCCCGCCTCTCCCCACTTGATGCCCCGATGCCTCATGCCTCGGTGCCTTCTTTTTTCATCAACAACTCGCCGCAGGCTCTTCACGTGCTCGAACGCCCCCGGAAGCCGCGCCAACAATTCAGCATGGCCAAGCGCCTCCGCGATCTCGACGACGGCCCCAGCGACGCCGACATCGAGCGGTTTTCCGATGTCACGCAAACCTGCCCCTCCTGCGGCACAACCCTCTACGACGACGTCGAAGTCTGCTGGAACTGCGGCCACGCTCTCGGGGCCGAGCGCAAAATCGAAATTCCCCTCTGGATGTGGATAACCGCCGCCGGACTCTTGGCCCTCGCGATCATCGGCATGCTCGTCCGCTGGTGACCGGCAGCGAGAAACCCGTGCAGGCCCCGAATCCCTTGAATCGCGGTTTTCACGCAGATTCCGCGCCCGACCACAACCGAAGCACGAACCCCAACGCCCGAACGGCCGATATCGTTTGCCAGGAGTTGCCGCGGCAATGCCCGCCTCGGCCCGTTCACGCGTTCCGCCATGAACCAAGCGATTCTCGTACTACTCGTCTTCGGCATGATCGTGCTTGCGGTCTGGTCGGTCGCGCGCCCGGCCTGGGCCTTTGCGCTCGTGAACCTGATGTTCCCGCTGAAGCAGGTGCTTCAGGGGTATGTGCCCGCCCTGGTGCAGTACGGCCCGCAGCTTTCCGCCGCGATCGCGGCGATCGCCGGCATGGCCATTCTCTATAAGAGTTCGCGCAAGCAGCTCACGGTCTCGACCTACTTCAATCCCGTCACGTGGTGCACGCTCGCGATCTACGCGATGGTCACCTTCGGATTGGCGTACACCCTGTCGCGCGACTCGGCCCTGAAGATGTACATCGACGCCATCCCTTATCTGGTGGTGTTCCTGTTCATCTATCCGTTCCTGCTCTCCAATCTCGAGGAACTCCGCCAGGGCATTTTCACCACGATCGTCCTCGGATGCATTCTGACCGTCGCGTTCTTCTTCAATCCGAGCGCGCACTGGGCGAACGGCCGCTTCGTCATCGACCTTGGCCGCGAGTACGGCGTCTCCGATTTCTCGAGCAACCCCCTCGCCCTCGCCGACACCGGCGGCTTCATGATGCTCGCCGCCGTGCTCATGAACTTCAGGGACAAAGGCCGCCTGGGCATCTTCTTCACCGTCGCCGGCCTCATCCTCGGTCTCGGGCTTGCCATCGTCTCGGGTTCGCGCGGCCAAGTTATCATCGCCGTTCTTGTCGGCATCGGCATGTATCCCTTCGCCCGGCAGGTGAAGGACACCAAGCAGTTCTTCCTTATGACGATGGGCGGCGCATTCATGCTGCTGCTCATCGGCGCGACCTTCCTTTTCTTCTTCGAGGGCGAGGCCGCAAGGCGCTGGGATCCGACGTTCCTCCACGAAGGCTCTGCGGACCGGGGCGAACGCGTTCTTGAAACCCTGGGCTTCTTTGCCAGCAATCCCGGCGGTTGGCCCGTGGGCAACGGAACCAACTCGTTCACCTACTTCACCCAGCACAGTTTCGATTACCCGCACAACATCCTCGCCGAGATCCTCCTCGACTACGGCTTCGCCGGGATCACCATCTTTGGGATCTGCACCTGGTTCACCTTCAAGTACGCCCGCACCATGCTCAAAATCTGGGGCGAAGATCCGGTGTATCGAGGCACCGTCGCTGCGTGGGTGGGAATCTGCCTCTTCTCGCTGCTGGTCGCCTTCAAGCAGGGCAGCATCATCGGCACGCCCACGCCGTTCTACTTCTGGATCATCCTCGCCAAGATCTACTTCGACGAGGTTCTGGCCGCTCGCCAGCGGGAGCATGCCGCACAGTTTGAAGACAGCGCCTGGGGCAGCACCGGTTACGAGCCGGTCGTTGAATACTCCGACGAGTCCTACGGCAAGGCCTGATCGCTACCCTCCTTCCGCATGCCCGCAGGCTCCACTCCCACCCCAACCCCCACTCCGAAAGACGCCTTCCGCCAGCGACTCGCCTGGACGACGACGCGGACCATCGAAGTCTGCGGCATCACCATCCCCGTTAGCGAATCCCTGGCCGTCGCACGCTCCGGTGATGCAGGGTGGGATTCGCACATCGCCGGCATCCGCCCAAATTCCAGCCTGAAGTCGACGGTGAAGACCATCCTCTGGCCGCTCCGGCGCGCCAGCGAGAACATCCTCGGCCATCAGTTTCTCCAGTACACGCTCGCCCGCTGGATCAAGCAGTACGCGAACGAGAACACCGCGTTCCTCGAGTGCGGCCCGGGCGATATGTCGCTCCGCCGGTTCCTTCCCAAATCAATCGCGTACAACGCCGTCGAGTTCGGATTGAGCGAGTTCCAGGTCCGGCGCGTGCTCGCACGCGACCCGCGCGTCAACCTCGTTCTTGGCACGATCGAAGAAATTCCGCTTGCGAACAGCAGCGTCGATATGGTCGCGTGCGTCGAGATGCTCCAGCACGTGCCCGATGTGGACAAGGGCCTTCGGGAACTCGTCCGCGTCTGCAAGCCCGGCGCGAAGATCATGGTGACGGTCGCCAACGGCCACTGCGTGAAAGTCAAACGCAAGGGCGCGAATCGGCACTTCGTCCACCTCTTCACCGAAGCCGACATCCGGAGTCGCGCTGAAAGCGCCGGCCTCAAAGTCCTTGAGCATGAGCAAACCGGCAAATGGGTGCCCGTGCCGCAGAACCTGATCGGGGGTCATTCGATGCACCTGCCGATCAAGTCGGCCCGCGAAGAAGACAACTGCTACTTCGTGTACCTGCTCGAAGTTCAAAAAACCTGAGCCGAGCATCCCCGCCCGGCGTGCCGAGCGCTCAGCCCTTCTGCGCCTTCCTCGCAATCTCTCCCTCATACCAGTACAGCATCCCCGCATACTTCATCCCCGCGCGCCCGTCGAGGACGGCGCCTTTCAACAAGACCGTGTGCAGCCACCTCGCCTGCGCTCGCATCGGCATCCGCGCCGCCACCCCCTTCAGCGCACGCCTCCGCACAATCGCATCCCCCGAAAACAACCCGCTCCACGACAGGCCTGCACCGCTCGCGCGTGCCGCCAGAATTTCCTTCGCCTCCAGCGTGCTGTACCGATCGTGCCGCGCCCGCCACTCATCCAGCCCCTTCGAAAAGTTGTAATGCACGTACGGCTGCTTCAACGTTCCGATCGCGCCCTTCGTCTCCTCGCGTTGTCCGTGCCCATGATCGCCAAACCGCATCCGCCCCTTGTGGAACAGCCGCATCTGATACGCCGGATACCCGCTCGCCCGCTTGATCCACGCTCCATCCAGAATCATCTGGTTCGCAACGTAAAAGCCCGCCTCGCTCGGCGCACGCGCCAGCAAATCCGACATCTCGCGCACCAATTCCGGCGTAAACCGCTCATCCGCATCCAGGTGAAACACCCAGTCGTGCTTCAGCGGGATGTTGTCGATCGCCCAGTTCCGCTGCGCGCCGAACGACTTGAACGGGTTCACAAAGACCTTCGCCCCCGCTTCGCGGGCAATCTCCACGGTCCGATCCGTCGAGCCCGAATCCAGCACGTTCACATCATCCGACCAAGAACAACTCTCGATCGCCCCCCGGATATTCAACTCTTCATTCAGCGTCAGAATGACCACCGACACCGCCGGCCGCGGCCCGTCATACTTCAGCCCGATTTCGTCCAGCTTCCGGCTCATTCATTCTCCGCGACTGGCCTATCTCGCCGTGGAATTCAACACAAAGTACGGCGAGAACACAAAGAGCACAAAGATCAAACCACACAAGGAAAGACGAACTCGTTTGCAGCCAATTTCCGCACCAACTCCTCACACCCGCCCTCCGCCTTCACATCCGACATTCCTCTCGCTCCGCGCCCCGCCGCCCCCTCCGCAGCTCCGCGTTGTCTCCCCTTCCTGTCTTTTCTCCGTGCCTTCCCCCGTGGTTCTCCGTCTCCCTCCGTGTTATTTCTCTCCCGCCTTCCTTGGTGACCTTTGTGTCCTCTGTGCCTTTGTGGTAACGCCTTCCCGGCAGACAGATATCACCCCACATATCGGGTCAACCCCAACCCCAATCCTTACGATAAGAGAACCAGCTCGCCACGCGCGGGTGCGCCTTTCCTGCGCAGGACCACCCCCCAACAATCGCCCTCCCCCTCATGCCAATCCGCGAAACGCCAAAGCCCCGGGTTCTGATCCTGAACCAGTTCTACGTTCCCGACGTCGCCTCGACCGGCCACTTGCTCCATGAACTGGCCACCGACCTCGTCCGCCGCGGCTTTTTCGTGCAGGTCGATACCTGCCGCCCCTGCTACGGCCCCCGCGAAACTTGGCAGCCCGTCGAACTCCGCGAATGGCGCGACGGCGTCTACGTCCGCCGCCTCGTCACGACGCGCTTCAGCAAAGATCGCCTCCCCGGGCGCATCCTCAACTTCCTGACCTTCATGGTCCCCCTCACGCTCCGGATGATGTTCCTGAGCCGAGGCGACACGGTCCACCTCTACACGACCAATCCGCCATTCCTGGGCATCATCGGCGCGTTCGTCAGCATGGTGCGCAAGCACCGCTACGTGAAGCTGCTCCACGACGCCTACCCCGAGATGGCCGTCTGGGTCGGCACGATCAAAAAGGGCGGCCTGATCGAGCGGATCTGGCACAACGGCAACAAGCTCATCTACCGCCGCGCCGAGCACACGATCGTCCTCTGCGAAAGCGCCAAGCGCCTCGTCGTCGAGAACTACGGGCTCGATCCCGCCCGCGTCCACGTCATCTACAACTGGGCCGACGCCCGCGAGCTCACCGCCAAACCCAAGGTCGAGAGCGAATTCGCCAAAAAGCACAACCTCATCGAGCCGTTCACCGTTCTCTATTCCGGCAATCTCGGCCTCTACTACGACTTCGACACTCTCCTCGGTGCCGCCGAACTGCTCAAAGACGAGAACTTCCGCCTTGTGCTGATCGGCGCTGGCGGCCGCAAAGCCTGGATCGGCGAACAGATCGCCAAGCGCGGCCTCAAGAACACCCTCCTCCTCCCCTACCAGCCCTTCGAGAAACTCCCCGATTCCCTCACCGCCTGCGACGCCAGCTTCGTCACCATCGCCAAGGGCGTCGAGGGCATCAGCTTCCCCAGCAAGCTCTACTCCTCGCTCGCAGTCGGCCGCCCGATCATCGCCATCAGCGAAGAGCGCTCCGAACTTCGCGAACTGGTCGACGAACACGATGTCGGCCTCTGGTTCAAAGTCGGCGACGCCGTCGGCCTGGCCGAAGGCATCCGCAACCTCATGGCCGACCCCGGCATGACCAAGCGCAAGGGCCGCAACGCCCGCGCCCTCTTCGAGCGCGAGTTCACACTCGAAGCGGCGGGTGAGAAGTACGCCAAGGTCCTGCTCGAAGCCTTCCCGCCCGGCACGCCAGTTCCCCGCCCTCCCAACACCGCATCGCAGCACACGGCCAGCGTTGCGGCGACCTGATGCCTTCAGTGATTGCTTCGCTGATAGACCTGGCCGATGTTGCAGGTGGCCGCGTACTCCATTGAGAGATGACATGAAAAATTGTCAATCACGCGGCACGACCGAACACGGCCTTGTGCCCTCCGTTTGCTTCGGCTAATCTCTTCGACGCAGAGGTGGCTCGTCGGGGGGCGTAGGGCAGCGTGGGTGGGGAGTGGGTGGGGAGTGGGTGCGGAGTGCAGTTATGAATCTCCATCGAGTTGTCGCGTGCGCGTGTTTCTCACTTGCGACGGTTGTCGTCGCCGCACCCGGGGAGCTTTGGTCCAGTCGCCACGCTGTTTTCGACGATGCCGACGCGACCGCCGCCGCGAGATCGCAGGCTTTCCTTTATCGCGCTTTTCAACTTGATACGACCGCTCTGCGCGAATCGCTGCGTGCCGCACCCTCCGAACCCAGCCGCGGCATACGCGCGTTCGCCACCGGCCAGGCCCACACCACCCTCGACATCCCAATGCCCGACGGCTCGACCCAGAAGTTCGCGGTCGTCGAAACCCCGTGCATGGAGCCCGAACTCGCGGCCCGCTTCCCGAACGTCCGCGCGTACGCCGGTGAATCCCTCGAACTCCCGGGCACAACGGTCCGCTGCACACTGACTTCGCGCGGGTTCCACGCTCTGGTTCTCTCCCCGAGCGGCACCGTGGTCGTCAACCCGGCGTCTTCACTGCCGACCGATCGCACCCCAACCTATATCTCGTTTCGCCAGGAAGACGCCGCGGATTCCGGCACGCAGTTCGATTGCACCGTGCTCGGCGAAGACGAGAAACCGCCCGTGGATCGCGCCGCAGCGTCCACCCCCCTCCGCGGCACGTACCGCAACGACCTGATCGTTGCCTATCTCCCAACCGCCGAGTGGACAATCCTGCACGGAAACTCGGTGGAAACCGCCATCGGCGCGATGGCCGAACTCACTACTCGCCTGAACGCGATCTACGAAAAGGAGCTCTGCGTTCGCTTCATCATCTCGGCCCAGCAGGACAAGCTCATCCAGTTCAACCCCGCGACCGATGACCTCACCAACAGCAGCTCCTCCAGCATGTTGGAAGAGGCAGCGGGCGTCTACAACCGCCTGACGCCCACTCTCTACAGCCAGATGCGGCACGTCCTGGGCACCTATGGCGGTGGCGTGGCGTATCTCTACTCATCGTGCTCGAGCCAGGCCGCGGTGACCAGCTCCGCGCTGCCGATCGAAAACGTCTACACCGTGATGGTCGTTGCGCACGAGATGGGGCATCAGTTCAGCGCCCCGCACACGTTCAGCGGCCGGGGCGAACGCTGCAACGGCAACGCCGGCGACTGCATCGAACCCGGCGGCGGCTCAACCATCATGTCGTACGCGCAGCAGTGCTATCCCGACAACATCGTCCAGCAATCCGAGTTGCAGTTCCACGCGTACAGCATCCTTGGAATGTCCTTTCGGGCCGATTGCGGCACAACCGTTCCGCTCGACAACACCCCTCCGTCGATCGCATTCCCCTCAAACCTTGTTTTGTACGCCCCGGTCCGCACTCCCCTCATTCTTCCCAGCACGCTCACCGATGCCGAGGGCGATGAGATCACCATGAGTTGGGACGAGATCGATCGCGGCGCATCGCAGACCTCGCTCTCACAAGGCGACATCGGAAACAACGCGATCTTCCGGACGTTTCTCCCCGCTTCCGATTCGACCCGCGTCCTCCCCAAGTGGGGCACGATCCTCAACGGCGACGTTTCGCCCGGCGAGACCATGCCCACGCGCATCCGCCCCGCGCTCAAGTTCCGCGCGTTCGCCCGCGACAACCGCCCCGGCGGTGGGGGAACCAGCATCCAGGATCTCTCGATCACGATCGCGCCGTCCAGCAACGTGAACTCCCCTTTCGCCGTCCTTTCGCCTCAAGACGGCCTCGCCCGTTCCGGCGGGCCGCTCCTTGTCACCTGGGCGGTCGTCGGCACCAATGTCGGTTCCTATCGGCTCACCGATGTGCAGATCAGCCTCATGCAGAGCGATGACGATCGAAACCCGATCGTGCTTGTCGCCAGCACGCCCAACGACGGCTCCGAGCTTGTGAACCTTCCCGACCTGTCCATTGCCCGCGCCCGCATCATCGTGCGCCCCATCAACGGGATCTTCTTCGATGTTTCTCGCAAGCCTTTCGAGATCATCCCGCGCACTTCCGGCCCGAGCCTCCACTTCGCGGGCCCCGCCCGCATCGCCGACAACTTCGCCAACGGAAACAGCAACGGGCGAATCGATTCCGGCGAGTCGCGTATTCGCATCTTCATCCCGGCAGTCAACGCAGGCTCGGCCGATGCCCTCGGCTCGCTCGGCGAACTCGCAAGCCACACCCCGACCGCCCGCGTTGTCGTCTCCTCGGCAACCTGGCCCGATCTGATCCCCGGCGCCGGCGCGGAAAACAGCACCCCCTTCGTGCTCGAGATCTCTCCCGACCATCCTTGCGGCACGCCCATCGATCTCGAATGCACGCTCCTTTCGGCGACCGGCTCCGGCCCGATCCGCGCATCACAACTCGCATTCCAGCTGCCGGTCGGAGATTCCACCCTCAAGGCGATGTCCACGTTCGATTACGCCGGCCCGCCCGCACTGATTCCAGACGGTGATCCAGCCGGCGTTTCGGTTCCGCTCACCATTCCTTCGCTCCCCGGCCCTGTCACCGATGTCCGCCTGCGCTTCCTCGGATCGGTGAGTATCGATCCCAATCGCGCCGATGCCGGAATCAATCATCCGTACGTCGGCGACCTGGTCATTCGCCTGACCAACCCGCAAGGCTCGACCATCACGGTGGCCGATCGCCCGGGCGGCGTCGGCAACTTCGGTAAGAATTTCTGCCAGACGCTGTTCGACATGAACCAGATCGTCTCGTTCATTCAATCCGCGATCCCCCGGCGCGCACCCTACGACGGCGTCTTCTTCCCCAAAGAGAATCTCAACCTCCTCACAAGCGACAGCGGCGCAGGCGACTGGATCCTCTCCGTCGCAGACATGCGCGCCGGTCAGGCAACCGAGCCCGCTCCAACACTTCCTTCCGCGCTGCGGAAGTTCCGTCTTGAACTCACCTGTCAGCTCCCGCCCGCGTGCGTTGCCCCCAAGGCTTTCTGCGAGGGCGATCTCAATCTCGACGGAGTCGTGAGCGATGCCGACTTCGAGGTCTTCGTCGTCGCGTACAACGCGCTTCTATCGAACGCCGGCGATCTCGACGGCGATACCCTGACCACAGACGCCGATTTCACGCTCTTCGCTCAGGCCTACGACCAGCTCGTCTGCCCGTGAACAGACGCAAAGCGTTTGCATCCGATGTTCACGGACGGTTTTCTCGCACGCGGCCCCTGCGGCGAGAAGGCTCTTTCCCCCAGCCGCAACGCGGCGGCACCCGCTTCGCATCGGCGCTCGCCATTCATGGCTCGTTTGGCCCATCTCTCACGGGCAAACCAGCGCGTCATACGCAACCGCAAACACCGAGAAGTCCGAGTCCGCCGTCACGCCATCAAAGTCAAAGTCCGCCGCGGGCGTCGTCAGAAACTCGTACGCCTCCACAAAAACGACAAAGTCGAGATCATCCACTCCACCGTCCGCGTTCAAGTCCGCCGGGCAGGTCGGGGCGGGCCGCGTGAACACCAGCCTCGTCGCCAGCGCGATCGCGTTGTTGCCGGTTGTTTCGGTGCTTGAGGCCGTTGCGCGTTTGCCGTTGACGCCCGCCGTGTTGAACTTGCCGTCAAAGTTCACCGCCGCGCCGCCTCCGAGGCGCTGCCCGATCCGCATGGTCACGCAGAGTCCGCCTCCCGTGTAAACGAACGGCTTCGAGAACGGGATCACAAACGACTGCTCGCCCACATCGTTGCCGACCACCTTCATTGCCTCGGATGGAACAAAGAGTGAGCCCGATCGCACCAGCACCTTGTCCGCTCCCTCATTCACCGCAAATGTTGTGCTCATCTGAATCGCTGTCCGCTGCGCCGTGCTCAGCGTCACATCAAACTGCGTGACGGTGGCGTCCCCGTGGGGCCACGAGACGAACGCGCCCGGGTCCACCGGTGAGATACGAAACACGATCCCGTCCACCGTGCTCCCCGGCGGCAGATTGCCGAGCTGCGATGGATCGATGACCAACTGGTGAACGCGGGGTGTCTCAAACACCCACGCGCCCGATCCACCCGATTCAGTCTCGAAGGCCTGGGGCACGCTCAGCGAAGGTGTGTATCCGACCTGCATCGCGATCGCATCATCCGCCGGCAGGAACGTGCCGCCCGTTGCAGTCTTCGATGCGCTCACAACTGTCCGTAGCGCGCCGCCGCCCGATGCGCTCGCGGTATCCAGCTTCGGCCCCGCGCCGCCCACGAACGCGGAGTGGCGCACCGTGATGCAAAGCCCGCCCCCTTTGTATACAAACCCACGCTGAAAGTGGATCGCCAGGCCAAAGGATGTTGCGCCCTCCTGCAAGGGGCCAAACCCGCCCGCCGGAATCGTCAACGCCCCATCGCGCACCACGATCGCATCCGAGTCGGCGTTGCTGCCGAAGAACGTTCCCATCGACTGGGGCAGGCTTGTGCTCGTCGCCACCTCGATCTCAAAGTCGCTCGTCATCACATCCGCGCCCGGCCACGCGATCTCGCCGGGTGCAAGCCGGAACGTCAGCCACGTGATCAGGCTCCCCCTGGGCACAAACCGCAACTGTTCCGCTCCAATCACAAACTGCGATGCAAAGTCGGCCGGACCGAGAGCGCCCACAAAGCCCGCACGCCCGTTGCTCGCGGTTGCTGTGAGCAGGGGCAGCGCGATCGCGGCATCCACACCGAGCCGCGTAACCGGGGCATTGGTGCTCTCGGTCGTCAGCGTTGCGTTGGCCGTCAATGCCCGCCGCGCTTCAAACAGGACGTTGCGATCCGGGCTTCCCGGGCTTGCCGCGTCCAGGCTCGCGCCCACCGCCCGCATGCCCGCACCGCCGATCGCCGGAGCATCGTGAGTCATCACAAACCGCAGGTGCCCGCCCGAGTACGCAAGCCCATCGTCAAACTGCGCGATAAAGGAGAACGGCGCGGTTGCGTTCGCGCTTGGCTTTCGTTCAATACTCCCCGGAAGCAATGTGAGCGCACCGCTCCGCACCATCGTCGCATCCGGAGCCCCGTTTTCGCTGATCGTCGAAGAGAGCATGCCCGGTGCCGCGAGCGAGCGCGACATCGTCAGCGACCAATCCGAAAAGTCATACTGATCCGGCGGCGCCGCGCTCGTTGTCGCGTTTCGGAACCCCGCCGACACGATCCGCGTCCCCGGCGCAAACATCGAGATCTGCGAACCGGAAAACACCCACTCGACCGTCCGCCCCTCTTGGTTGACAAGATCGGTTTCAACCCCGCCGCCCGCGCTCGGTGCAAACGAGTTCGCCAAGATCACCCGCGTCGACCCGCGCGGATTCAGCGGCTCGTTACCCCCCTGCGCCAGTGCGCCCGCCCCGGCCACCAAAGAGAGAACGATCCCTGCACGCATGACAACTCCTCTCACCCACGAGAGAACTCGGCCCGCGATTTTACAGCGAATCCGCCAGAAAGCCGCACGGAATCCGGCACCGACAACCAACAAACTACGGACAGTCACCGCGGCTGCCTCCGAACCTGCATCCGAAATCTCGGTGCGGGGCCATCGCGCCGCAAAGGGCTCTCGCGACGCTTACTCCGGACACAAAAGCGCGTTGTAGGCAGGCGCGAAGATCGCAAAGTCGGCATCATCAACAAAGCCGTCCGCGTTCAGATCCGCATCGCACGGCAGGGGCGCGTTCGGACAGATCAGGTCGTTGTACGCCGGTGCAAAGAGCGCGAAATCCTCGTCGTCGACCACGCGATCAAAGTTCAGATCGCCGGGGCACGCGGGCAGCGCGGTAAAAGTCGCCGCGAGCGAATAGGTGCCCGTCACCGCAAAGGATGCACCGTTGCAGGCGTTTGCGAGCTGGCTCGACTGCGTAAGCACCGTGTAGTTCCGTCCCGGCTTCAGGATGCCTGTAAACGCGTACGGCACCGTCGTGCCGGGTGCCGACTGCACCAGCAGCACCGCGCCGCCGATCGGCTCCGCCAGCCGAAACTGCGCGCCGTTCACGGCGCCGCTGAATGCGTACTCCACCGGCGACAGCACCCGGAATGTGATGCGAAAGTCACTCGTCGCCTGCGCCAGCACACAGTTGCCCGGTCCCGCGTTGGATTCCGCGCCGCTCGATCCCGTCGCATTCATCGCGCTCGCCGACACCGTTGATGTCTGCTGTGCCGCCGCGACGCCGTTGCCGCCCCCTGAGGGCACGTTCTTGTTCACTTCTTTGTCGAACGCCGAATACGCCGGAGCCGGAAACGACCCGATTCCCGCGTTCACCGCTTCCGCCAGCACCGCTCGCTGATCGCTCGTCAGCACCAATTGTGCTCCCGCCATCGGCGCAGCCATGCCGCACACCAAAATGCCAACGCACCCATAACGCATGACGATCTCCCTCTGCTGGCCACCCCGCCAAATTCTGAGCCGCCGAGCTCTCTCCTTTCTCAGTGTACCAAGGCGGAGGGTGTGCGCACAGGCCCCCCGGCGCGACGGACGCGCCCGAGCAGAGTCCCCGTTTTCAAGCCCGGAACCCTCTTTTACGGGCACAGCAGCACGTTGTATCCGGCGAGGAAAATGACAAAGTCCTCGTCGTTGACCACGCCGTCCTGGTTCAGATCCGCATCGCAGGGCAACGGTGCCGCGGGACACAGCAGGACGTTGTACGCCGCGAGGAAGATGACGAAATCTTCGTCGTTCACCACCCGATCGAAATTGAGGTCGCCGGGGCACGGCGCAAGTGCGGCGAACGAAGCTTCCAGCGAGTACGAACCCGCCAGCGAAAACAGCGCCCCGTCGCACGCATTGGCGAGCTGGCTCGACTGTGCGAGCAGCAGATACTGTCTCCCCGGCTTCAGCACGCCCGTAAACGAGTACGGCGTCGGGGCGCCCGCCGCCGCTTGCACAAGATGGACCGCCCCGCCGACGGTCTCCGCCAGTCGAAATTGCGCGCCGTCCACCGAACCCTCCATGGTGTACTGCACCGGCGTGGGCACGGTGAACGCGAGCCGGAAATCACTGGTCGCCTGCGAGAGCACACAGTTAGCCGGTCCGGCCTGCGACTCGGCAGAGCTGGCACCACTCGCGCTCATCGCACCCGCAGAGACGGTTGAAGTCTGCGTCGCGTGCGACTTGCCGCTCCCCCCTCCGGACGGCACATTCAGATTGATATCCACAACAAACGGCGCGAACGCGCCCGGTGGAAACGCTGTCTGGTTCGCGCCCGCCGCTTCCAGCAGCACCGCACGCTGATCGCTGGTCAATGTCAGCTGCGCTGCCGCAACCGGCGCAAGCATCGCGCAGGCCAAAACGCACAAAGAAACTCTTCGCATGGCTTTTTCCCCAATTCCCAAACGGCCGGCCTCACGCAGGCCCGCCCCCGCATAGGAGGCTACCACCCAAAGGCGTCTGCGCCGATGAAACTCTGGGAAATCGCATTTCATCTGCCGATCGCTCGCCCCGTCGCTCGGAATCGGGCTTTGTTCTTCCGCCCGCGTGGGGCATTCACCCTACGCGCCAACTGCCCCGACAAGGCTTCGGGTGTTTCTGCCAGAGAGGACACGCATTCCGGATCGCACGCGTGTGGAGTACCGGCGACCATCCTCTCTACTTGCCGGCGGGCTTTGAACTTCTCGTCGCGCCTTCATCGCAACCAGGTCGAGCGAATGCACGGCCAAGTCCATCCGCGTGCGGATCTCGATGCGGCGACTGCGCGGAGACATTTCCCAAGTGCGACCGGAACGCGGTTCCCTCTGCAACAGAACGCGAGTGAGCGCGTCTCGACAAACTTGGCTACGTGTCCGCTCTCGCGGCCCGGCCGCCGGAGCGCGCCGTTCCGCCTCCGATCGCGCACCAATCAGCCCCGCGTCATCGACTCCGCTCCGATCGGGTGTTCGGATCCCAACCGGCGCAGTTACCGGACGAATGAATCAGGGCCGCAATTCCTGTACAATCAATACATTAACGATCCCTGAATCCGGGCTCGTTCCAAGGGATCTCAGCGATGCGAACGTCAAACGCGCTGTGTTTGGTTGCAATGACTCTGCACGCGATTGCCTGCGCGTGGACGCAGGCAATCGCGGATTGCCCCGGTTGGTTGCAG
>JAEUJD010000042.1 GCA_016793015.1 Phycisphaerales bacterium | reverse complement strand
CGGAGCGGCCCCGTTCGGCCGAACCGGTCGCACCGCGTGAGCGCATGGCCGACGACCCGCAGTAGGAACCTTTCCAGACCCGAATTTCAACCGATCGTTCGTGGCACCGGGAACGTGAATTTCCCGCGTTTCACGGCTACGATGCCCCCCTTCGCCGAGGTAGCTCAGCTGGTTTAGAGCGCTGGATTCATAACCCGGAGGTCGGCGGTTCGAGTCCGCCCCTCGGCATTTCCGGATCAGAAGTAGTGAATTCAAGCGATCCGCTCACCCGCTACGGGCGAGCCGCGGACGTCGGCCAGTCGCGGGGGCTGTCGGCCCGTTCCGACGCGGGGTGGCAATCTTCGACCGATCCGGGGCGAAGTCCAACTTCTCCAAATTCACATTTCGGCCGGGTCAGTCCGCTAAACAGGCGGAAAAGTGGACCGTTTTTCACAGCTATCCGGACTGTGTCAAAGAAACCCGCGTTCGTGTCGATGGTCCTCTCTAGGGAGGCACTTATGGGCACAGGAAACGAGACCGAACCGCTCCGAAGCCGCTTTGCCGGCGATGCCGAGATGGTCGAACTGGTACAGGAGTTCGTGCAGGAGTTGCCGAGGCGTGTGGAAGCCCTCCAGGGGCTTCTGCGGGCCTCGCACTTTGACGAACTCCGCAGAGCGGCGCACCAACTGAAAGGTGCTGCGGGCGGTTACGGCTTCCCCACGATCAGCGATTCGGCCGGCAAGGTCGAAAACCTGCTGCATTCTGGCGTTGGTCAGGCCCAGATCTCGGATTTGCAGAATCGCGTGGATGAACTCACCAGATTGTGCGGGCGAGCCGTGGCCGCCTGATCCGGCTTCCGGAATTTGCCTGAACGCACGTTCGAAAACAGACGACAAAGTGACCAGCGGCGATGTCGTCCGACATTGATCCCGCGATACGACGGCCACGCCTTTCGGGGGATGGATGACCACCGGCTCGGAAACACCCGCAGTGACTCGCCCGCGTTTGCTCGTCATCGACGACTCGCCGGACGTTCACCGCCTGCTCAAGGCCCGCCTCAAGCAGGAAGAGATCGAGATCATCTCCAGCGAGAGCGGCGAAGCCGGAATCGCGGAACTCAAAGCCCATCGTCCGGATCTGATCCTGCTCGATCTCGACATGCCCGCGATGGACGGCTTCGAGGTGCTGCGTGCCATCAAGGACAACGCCGAAACGGTGCACATCCCGGTGATCGTTCTCTCCGGCCTGAACAGCGCCGAAGACAAGGTCTCGGCCTTTGATCTCGGCGCCCACGACTACATCATCAAGCCCTTCGAGCTGACCGAACTTCGCGTGCGCATCCGCGCGGCGCTCCGCCTGAACTTCCTCCTGAAAATGCTCGCCCAGCGTGCGCAGATCGACGGCCTGACCGGGTTGTGGAACCGGGCGTATTTCGATCGGCGCGTGCAGGACGAGGTCGCCCGCGTGCAGCGCCACGATGGCGCACTCTCGATCGCGTTCTTCGACGCGGACCATTTCAAATCGATCAACGACACCTTTGGCCATCCGGCGGGCGATGCCGTTCTGCAGGGGCTTGGGCAGATCATCCAGCGCGATTCGCGCCAGTCGGACATCGCTTGCCGCTACGGAGGCGAAGAGTTTGTGTTGATCATGCCCGCCACCGGACCAGCGGATGCCCTGGCATTCTGCGATCGGCTGCGTCAGAGCATCGAATCGGTGGCCTGGCCCAGGCACCCCGAACGCAAAGTGACGGTTTCCATCGGCGTCGCCGGCGCGACCACACCGATCGGTGTAAGTGCCGCGGCATGGGTCGAAGCGGCGGACAAGGCTCTCTACACCGCGAAGAAGACGGGCCGCAACCGAGTGGTGCTCACCGATCTGCTGGGTGAAAAAGGCGCTGCACCGGTGCCGACCGAATCGCTACGCAAGGCCGGCTGAAGCGGCGTGGCTCTGAGCCGGAACAATCAATTCATCGGGAACATGAGACCGACAAAGCCCATGACGCCGTCCCGTGACGGGTTGTTGGAATCGCCGTTGATCCGTGCGTTCGAGACGTGATACCAGCGGACACCGGCCTGCAAACGCGGCCCGCCCGGGGTGAACTCATAGGTGAAGCCGCCGCCGGCGCGGGGCATGAAATCGAAACTGGTGCCCCCGGTGGGGACTTCACCGCTGGCGCCAAGAAGCCCGACGCCCGCTTCAAGAAAGAGCGACCACGTGCGCTTGTTGACGAAGTGCCAGCGGAACGCGAGCGTGCCGCTGCCGCCCCATTGATCGGGGCCGGGCTGATTGAAATACCAAAGGCCCGCTTCGAGCGAGAATTCGAGGTCGTTGATGAGGAAGTAGTTCCAGGCGAAGTAGCCGTTCGAGTCGGTCGCGCTGCCGTTGTCGCCAGAGGAATACGCAACGCCCGCACCGACCGTGAGAAGCCAGTTGCCCGCGGTGCCGAACGGCATCGGTCCGGCTTTGACCGGTTCCTCCGGTTCGAGCGCACGCGCGGTCGCGCTCGTCATGCTGTAGGTCGCGGGCGCAGCATCAAGAGAATAACTCTGGGCATTGGAAACACCGGCGACGGCGCACATCGAGAGAATGGCAAGGGTCCGCATGGTGGCGAAGCGTACCAACGCACAGGGCCGTCGTCATCCAAGAATGACGGAATGAATCAACCGACAGGTGCCACCTCGGGGGGCGATGAAATCCAGAAACTCCAGGAGTCGATCGCGTTCCTTGAACGCCGGTTCGAGGAGTACGCCGCAGTGACGGACGAACTGTCCGAACGCCTTCAATTGGCTCATAAACGCATCGCGGCGCTCGAATCCGGCGCGGCGCAGTTGAGAAACCACGTCGATCGGCTCACGAGCGACGATCAATCCGGGCCCGGCCAGCCCGCGTGAGTGAACCGACCATCCCGGTGAAAGACTTCTCCGTCCGCCGCGATCGTTCCGCCGGACCGCAGATCGCACACCATGTCCCAGTGCAGGCCGCTCTCGTTGGTGCTGCCGCTTTCGGGATAGCCCGCGCCGACCGCGGCATGGAATGTGCCGCCGATCTTCTCATCGAAGAGAGTGTTCTTCGAGAAATCCTTGATTGAGTAGTTCGTACCGATCGCGATCTCGCCCATGACGCGAGCGCCCGCGTCCTGATCGAGCATCCTGATGAGGTAGTCCTCGCCCTTCTTCGCGCTGGCGTTGACAACCCTGCCGCCCTTGAACTCGAGCCGCACGCCCTCGACTTCCTTGCCGTAGTAGACGGCCGGGAAAGTGTAATTGACGTGGCCGTCCGCTCCCTGCGGGCCCGCGAAGACCTCGCCGTCCGGAAAGTTCTCGTGCCCGTCGCAGTTGATCCACGTGGACTTGGAGACGTCAACGCGAAGATCGGTGCCGTCGTGCTCGTTGCCGTTCGCGGGCAGACGGAAGTGGACTTGTTTTTTACCCTGGAGGAAGTCGGCGACCCGTTGCTGGCGCTCGCTGATGGCGGCCCAGGCTGCGGCCGGATCGGGGAGGTGGAGCAATCCGGCGCCGTACACGAACTCCTCGTACTTGAGCAGGCCCATCTCTGCATCTTGCGCGAACGCATCGGTGGGAAAAAGCGTGCCGACCCAGCGGACCTGCTTTGCCGCGGCACGCTCCAGGAACCGCTTGACGAAGGGCTTTCGCGCCGCCTGCTTCGCCGCGAGCCGCTCGGAGGGGTAGCGGGAGAGCGACTTTGTGTTGGTCTCTGCCCAGAACGCGATCTCGACATCGATCTGCTCGACGCGCTGCATATCGAGCGGGCTGAGAAAGCGAAGTTGATCTTCTGATCCGTACTCCAGCATCAATTCGGCGATGCGCTCGCACTGCGGGACATAGAACGGATGTCCGCCCGCTTTCAGCACGGAAATAAACGCGGCTTCGATCGCCGGCCAGGCGACCGGATCTCCCCGGATCGCGACCAGGTCGCCCTTCTTCACCCGGGTGGAGTAATTGACAAGGACGTCCGCCAGCTTGTGCAAACGCGGGTCGCTCATAGTTCCAGCGTACCGGAGAACGCCGTTTGGGTGGCGACGGTCACTTCAGCAGCGAGCGCCCCGTCATCTCCGGCGGCTGGGGCAACCCCATGATCTCGAGCGCCGTCGGAAGAATATCTGCGAGCCGCCCCCGCGCGGCGCGGGCTTCGGGCGAGAACCAGCCGGATGCGTCCTGATCGCCTCGCAGCTTCCGGCCTTTGAACCGTTCTCCCACCACGATCAGCGGCACGTCATACGTCGTGTGCGCCGTGTGCGGGGCATTGGTCGTCGGGTCAAACATCTGCTCGCTGTTCCCGTGATCCGCAGTCACGATCAGCGAGCCATTCCGCGCCAGAGTGGCATCGACAATTTCGCCGACGCAGGCATCGACGGTTTCGCACGCCCTGATCGCGGCGGGCAGGCTCCCCGTGTGCCCGACCATGTCGGCATTGGCAAAGTTCACGACGATGAACTCCTCGCAGTCCTTTGCCGCGAGGCGGTGGAGCACGGAATCACAGATCTCGCGTGCCGACATCTCGGGCTTCATGTCGTAGGTTTTCACCTTCGGGCTGGGTGGGTTCTCGCGGGTTTCGCCGGGGAAAGGCTCTTCGCGATAGTCGTTGAAGAAGAATGTCACATGCGGGTACTTCTCGGTCTCGGCGCACCGGAACTGGTGCATCGATCCGGCGTTGCCGGATTGCGAGCCGATCCATTCGCCCGCGATGTTGACCATCCGTGGCGGCTTTGGGAATGCGACGGCCGAGACGTGGGGCGTGAGCGCGGTCCAGTAGTCGGTCATGGTGACGTAGAAAAGATCCATCTTCTGGCCGCGATCGAATCCGACCACGCCCGAATCCGGCGAGGGCTTGACCTTCGCCCATTTGTCATCCGGGACGACTAAGGCCGCGGAGATCTCCCGGGGACGATCGCCCCGGTAATTGAAGAAGAGAACCGCGTCCCCGTTCTTGATGCGGGATGAGGCGATTTGGGCGTTGTCGCCGATGGCGGTGGGGGTGACAAATTCATCGCCCTTGAGCGTTTCGCCGGAGGGGTTGTCGTAGTAGTACTGAATCGCGGCGTTCGCGTCCCTTGCGGTTGCGCTCTGTCCACGCCCAACGAGACAATCGAACGCGAGCTTGACCCGTTCCCACCGGTGGTCCCGATCCATCGCGTAATAGCGTCCCATCACGCTCGCGATGCGGCCGACGCCGATCTCGGCGCACTTGGCCTCCACGCGCCGGGTGAACTCCAGGCCCGTGAACGGACCCGTGTCGCGTCCGTCCGTGAACATGTGCAGGAAGACACGTGAGCCCGGCAGGCCGATGCGTTTACACGCCTCGAGAATGGCGTACAGGTGTTCGAGCAGACCGTGCACGCCGGCATCGGAGTTGATGCCGAGGAGATGGAGGCTGGTGCCCCGGGATTCGGCGTGCTCGATGGCGGATTTCACAGCCGGGTTGACATGAAGACCCGTTTCGCACGCCCGGGTCATCACCAGCGATTCCTGCGGAACGACGCGGCCGGCCCCGATGTTCTGGTGCCCGACTTCGCTGTTGCCCATGGTGCCGGGGGGCAGGCCGACATCCTCGCCGCTCGTCTTGATGAGCGTCCACGGATAGTCGCGCATCAGGCGATCGGCGACCGGCGTTTTGGCGAGGTGAACGGCGTTGAAGGCGTCGTGTGAGGGGTTCGGGTTGGTGCCCCAGCCGTCGCGGATGATGAGAACAAAGGGTGAATAGGAAGCCATGAACGAGGGTACGTCGGCCGGAACGAATCAGTCCCGAAGCGTTCGGCCACAGATCGAGATCGACAGCACGTCGGTGACTCTAGATTCCAAAGATCGACATCTTCGCGTAGCGTTCGAGCAGTGCGGTTTCATCCGACCGGATGTAGATCGCATTGATCTCGTTCCAGCCGACGAGCGTGTACGGCTGGGCGCTCATGAAATGGACGAGCGGAGATTGCTGTCCGAGCCCGTTGTCTTCGATCATCATGACGCGTGGGCGGAACCGGGCCAGCGAAAATCCCTTCATTGCATCGGCCTCGCCGCCTTCAAGATCGAGAAGGACAAAGTCGATCGGTCCGCTGTGCGAATCGAGCAGCGCATCCAGGGTGACAAGCGGAACCGAAATCTCCTGACTCGGAACGCTCGCCGCCGGCGGATTCACACTCATCTGGGCCCGGCGCGACAGCATGCCCCCATAGAAATCGGTGGTGGCGGTGAATGTTGCAGTGGCGGGGGCATCTGGTGGACCGAGCGCCGCGTGGACAACACGCGAGTGCGGACGGCGCGCGCGACACTCGTCGGCCCGGTGCGGGAGAGCCTCGACCAGCAAGCCGTTCCAGCCGAGCTGTTCAAAGGCATAGGAGACAGAAAAATCAACGCCGTTGAACGCGCCCGCTTCGATGAAAAAGCCGTCCTGTTTTCCTTCGAACAATTCGTACAGCAGGCAGTCTTCGCCGTACTGGCCGTGGAATTCGACGAGCCCGCGGGGCGGCTTGCCGACGGCCCGGCAGCGTTCCATCGCGCTCGCCATATAGGCGTGCCGGCGCGTATTCATGAGCTGCGTGTGCACCTTGCGAAGGTGACGAACGGTCATCTCGGACTCACGCCGGAGCGCGGTCACTTCCGGCAATTCCATGGACATCCACTGGCTCAAGCAATCTTCCTTTCCGTAGTCGCGACCCGTCGGTCATTGTCCGAGCCAGGCGAGCACTTCCTCGAAGTTCATCGCTTTGCCGGGCTCGCGACTTTGCGTCCACTTGACTCTGCCCTTGCCGTCCGCCGACTTCCCGATCACCACCGTCCCTCGCTGCGAGACGTTCAAGTCTTTCCAGTAAAGCCCGTACTGCTTGCAGACATCCCGGTGCATGTCGGCAAGAAGGGTCTGCTTCAGGCCGAGCTGCTTGGCCCACTCGGCCAGGACAGCGAAACTGTCGCAGGAAATCCCCACGACTTTCGCGCCCGAAGCCGACCATCGCGCCATTTCGTCGCTCACGCACTTCATCTCGGTCGAGCAGACGCTCGTGAACGCGAGGGGGTAAAAACACAGGACGACGTCGCCCTGCTTGACATGCTCGGCCAGGTTCCAATCCTGACGGTTCTGGTCCTTCAGGGCGAAATCCGGTGCGATCTCGCCTTCGGCGATCACTTTTTCTCGAACGGTCTGGCTGCTCATCTCGAATCTCCACTCGGTCCACCCGTGATCGAACCAAACCTCGCGGAACTGCGCTCGATCCGGGCGCGATATGCTACGCGAGAGCGGCGGAGCCGCCCCGAAGGCAGGAGGCCGAGATGTCCAAGTCCAAAGCCGAACCCCGAACGAAGAATGCGCCTGTTGCGATCGTCGCGCCGAAGCTGCAACCCCCCTCCGTTCCGCCCGCAAAGAAAAGTCGCCCCGTGGTTGTTCCCGCTGTCCACGCCGTGAAACCGCTGCCCACAACCCTGCCGGAGCGCTACGAACACGTGATGTCACAAGTGGAGGCCGCGGCGAAGCGATCCGGCCGCAGCGCCCGCGACGTGCTGGTTGTGGCCGTTACCAAGTACGCGCTGCCCGAACAGGTACGAGAGATCCTCGCGCTCGGACATCGGGACCTGGGCGAGAATCGCGTGCAGCACCTTATCCAGCAGGCCGCGATGGTCGACGAGTTTCAATCACGCCTGCGGACACTGCCGAGCATGCGAAGGGCCGCGGCGCCCGCCGGCGCTTTCCTGGAGGCCGAAAAGGGACGAGTCAGGTCCGACCCGGCCGACGCGTCGGTTCGCTGGCACATGATCGGACACTTGCAGCGCAACAAGGCGAAAAAGGTGATCGACCTCGTGCGTCTCACGCACTCGGTTGATTCGCTCCGGATCGCGGAAGAGCTTCAGAACATCGCGCTGAGAAAAGACCGCGTGATCGAAGTGCTCATTCAGGTCAACTGCTCCGGGGAGGAGCAGAAGTACGGCTGCCCGATCCCCGCGGCGATCCCCCTCGCGGAGCAGATCGGCACGATGATCAACGTCAAAGTCCGGGGCCTGATGACCATGGCGGCCCACTCGGCGAATCCGGAAGACTCGCGGGCGACGTTCGCTCGTTGCCGCGAATTGTTCGAGGAACTCCGCACCAGCGGCGTCGTCGAAGGGCCTGTGAACATCCTCTCGATGGGCATGACGGGCGATTTCGGGGTCGCGATCGAAGAAGGTGCCAACTGCGTCCGAATCGGTTCGGCTTTCTTTGGAGAGCCTCCGGCGGGCGGTGTCGATGGGGAAGACGGCGCGGACGAGGATTGAAAAAAGACTGAAAAAGGCCGACACTGTGCCGCGAGAGGGTTGAACATGTTGCGTTGGTTTCTGGCTGCCGTGTTGGTCGGCGTGGCTTCAAATGGTGCCGGAGCGCAGTCGCCCGTCGAGGAGACTGCGCAGCGGGTTCCGTTTGAGAAGACGGTCCGCGCGTACCGGTCGGGCCCGATCGCAGAGAACGTGCAGATCCGGGTAAAGGACGATCAAGGTCGGGAACGCCGTGCCGACATCCTGGTGAAACTGGATGCGTCGAGCGAAAACGGAAACGGTCCGCTCCGTGCAAGAATCGAGCTGGGGGACCTTGCCGTGAGTATCGACGGGGACCGGATGCTCGCGACGCATCGCCTCGAAAAGAACCGCTTCGCAGAGTTCACGCTTTCCAAAGGGCCGCTGCTCCATTCGCTCGAAGCCGTTATGCCGGCGCTTGTTCTGCCTCAGCTCGTCCTGGCCGATCGGTCAACGGATCGGATGGATGACCTGGGCGTTCCGTTCGAACCGATGGCGGTGCGCTGGGAGCCCGGAGTTATCGACCGCCCGACGGGGAAGCTCTTGTACGTCGGCAGTTCCGGCGACACAACCTACAAGATGCTGGTCGACCGCACGACCGGGCGGATCGCATCGCTTCAGGTTGCGAGTGAATTTGGTGCTATTCGCAATCTTGATCTCACGGCGCGAGCGGTGAATCCAGGGCCGACCGATTCCTGGCCGGTGGAGGTTGCGGGGCGGCGGCGGGTCGATGGGCTTGCCGATCTGATTTCCGAAAGCGAACAGGTGCGAGTGGGGGAGCGGTTTCCTTCTTCGATGTCGCTGCTCACCCCCGGATTCAGGCAGTGGAAAGAGATCCGCGACGACCTGGCATCGGTGCTGATTTTCGTCCAGCCCGATGTCGCGGATCTTGATCACAGCGTGGGCGAAGCGCGAGATGCCGCGGTCGCGAAGCTTCAGCGCGAGACGCGGCTCGCGAATCAGATGGTGCGCAAACTGGAAGCGGATTCGGAGGGCAAATGGGTCGCCCGCTGCGTCGTGATCCTGCCGACGAGCGCCCTGCATCCGGATATCACTTCGATCCTGCTTTCGGTGCTCAACCCGACCGACAGCGCCGTACTCAGCCGCCCCAGCAACGTGCCGATCATCGCCGTTGCGCAGTCGTTCGACTACGACTCGATCCTCGGCGGCGGCCAGGGTGGCGCGGTCGTGCTCGACAACAAGCGGATCGTGCGCGCGATTATCACCCTGGGCGAGATCGAATCAACCGAGAAGAAAATTCGGGAAGTGCTCGACGCCCTGAAATAGTCGGCTTCCTGCGCGATCACTCGCTACCGGAAAGAATCGCACGGCTCGTTCAGTTCGCCCAGTTCAGCTGGCCTGAGCACGCGGATGGGCGCGGTTGTACGCGTCTTGCATGCGTTGGGCCGTGAGGTGCGTGTACACCTGCGTGGTGCTGAGCGACTGGTGTCCCAGCAGTTCCTGCACGCTGCGGAGGTCCGCCCCGTTGTCGAGGAGGTGCGTCGCGAAGCTGTGCCGGAGCGTGTGCGGGCTGATCGTCGGATCAAGCCCGACCTGCTTGAGGTACTTGTCGAGCTTGCGACGGACCGAGCGGCTGCTGAGGCGGCCGCCGTGCTTGTTGACGAAGAGCGGACGCGTCTTGCGGTCCTGGCTCCAGCAATTGGCAAAGCGCGGGTCGTTCCGCAGAAGTTCCGCGTAGCGGTTGATCGCGCCGATGGCGTGGCTGCCAAGCGGGACGATGCGTTCCTTCTTGCCCTTGCCCCGGACATGGAGCGCTTCGCCGGCGATGTCGAGGTCTTCGACTTCGAGGCCGATGAGCTCGCTGACGCGCAGGCCGGTCGAGTACAGAGTTTCGAGCATCGCGCGATCGCGACGTCCGAGCACATCGTTGTCGTCGGGTGCTGCAAGCAGCTTCTCGATCTGCTCGATCGAGATCGCCTTCGGAAGGCGCTTGCCTTGGCGGGGTGTGCGGATGAGCGTCATCGGGTTGCCCGAGGCGATTCCGCGACGATCGGCCCATTTATAAAACGAACGCAGCGTGGCGATCTTGCGCGCCATCGTCGCGGCCGAGTACTGGCTCTCGCCAAGATGCGACAGGAACCCGCGGATGACGTCGGCCGAAGCCTGGCCAACCGCATCGGTCAGATTAGTCGGATGGAAATCCGCGCCCGAAACAGTCGGACGCTGACCCGAACGGGCCTGCTCCGTCACCTTGTTCGTCGCGTTCTTTTCCTGCTCTTCACCCGCCTTGATCGCGAATTCCTTCGTCAGGTATTCGAGGTACTGGCGCAGGTCCGCTCCGTAGCAGCGCGCGGTGTACGGGCTGAAGTGGCGCTCGTCGCCGAGGTAGCTGGTGAACATCTGGATAATCGGAAGTGTGGACATCGGAAACTCTCCGGGCCGCGCCAGGGGGTTCAGCCCCCTGATAGCGGACTTTGCTCGGCGGATAACGCACGTCACGAGTCGACGGCAGACTTTCTTTTACAGACCCAGGAATGCAGACCCACGAATGCACACTTTGAATCGGTTCTCGCCCCCTGTGTCTGAACACCGTCGTACCGGAAGGACGTAAGTCGTGTGGGACCAACATCTTTCCAGACAGCTTATACGGACGAGACCCCCCTTGCGGTTTCTCGGACCCGCCAGAATTTGACAACTTAACGTCTTGTTGAATAAGGACTTGTGAAAAAATGGTCAGTGCTGAGCCGCGCTCGCGGTCGATTTCTCGGACTTTCCTGTTTCATTTTGTTTGGACTTTGGGCGGAGCTTTGCAAGGCGGAGGGTCTCCGCCTGGACCAGTTGGTCGACGGTGCGATAGGCCGCAAATTCGGAGAAGAGATCCACGCTCCGGAGGTACCGTCGCCAACCGGCGGCCGAGACCCGTTCGGAGCGGCCTTCCGCGTAGCTCCGGACGTCCATCTGAACCGCCTGGTTCTTGCCGTCGAACAGCAGCGATGCGGACGAAGTCGGTTCACCCAGGGTTGCGTTCGCCTGCGTGATTTCGGTCGGGCTGGCCTGCACGGCACGGGCGTCCAGTTTGCCCGTTTCAAGCTGTGTCATGCCGTTCATTGCGGATGTTCGGGGAACCACCGTCAAGGCAAGGCCCAGCCGCGGGTCGTATGGGTCGTACGCCGTGATGGCGCCGATCACCAGTGCGTCGACCCCGAGAGCTTCGGCGAGTTTGTTTGCATCGGC
>JAEUJD010000041.1 GCA_016793015.1 Phycisphaerales bacterium | reverse complement strand
GAAAAAGGTTCCGCAGCCGCTGCTACTCAGGCGGAGGTGTGCTGGTGGGATTCCTTCAATGATCCCGGTTTGACCGCGCTCGTGAACGATTCGTACTCGCAGAATCTGACGCTGAAACAAGCCGGCCTGCGCGTGCTCGAGGCTCGCGCCGCACTCGGTATTTCGGTCGGACGATTCTTCCCCCAGACGCAGGAAGCGGTCGCTGGTGTTCAGGCAAACCAGCTCAGTCTGAACGACGCCGGCACTGCCGGAAACGATCGTTCATTCAGCACCGGCGGGATCGGGCTGCAGGCAGCTTGGGAGCTGGATTTCTGGGGCAAGTTCCGGCGCGGTATCGAGGCTGCCGACGCCACCGTCCAGTTCACGGTCGCGGATTACGACGCCGTGCTGGTCAGCCTTGCCGCGAGCGTTGCATCCACTTATATCACGATCCGCTCGTTGGAAGAGCGGTTGATGTACACCCGTGCGAACGTTGAGTTGCAGTCCGCGACTCTGTCGCTCACCGAAACGCGTTTTCGACTCGGCGCCGTCTCAGAGTTGGACGTCTCGACCGCTCGCTCGACACTCGCAAACACGCAGGCGTTGATTCCAGATCAGGAGAACGCGCTCCGCCAGGCCAAACTTGCTCTCTGTGTCCTGCTCGGGCGGACCCCCTCCGACCTCGAAGCGGAACTGTCGTTGCCGTCAGGCACCGCTCCGCACGTTCCCGAAGCACCCACCGAGATTGCCGCCGGAGTGCCTGCCGATCTGCTGCGTCGCCGTCCCGACGTCCGCGCCGCGGAACGCGCAGCCGCCGCTCAGTCTGCACGGATCGGTGAAGCGTCCGCCGATCTCTATCCGCGTATTTCCATCGTGGGCGCGACCGGCTTTGTCAGCAGCACATTCACGGGAAACGTGCAGCCCAGCCTGGGCAACATGTTCGACGCAAATTCGTTTGCCGGATTCATCGGGCTGCAGGTCAACTGGCCGATTCTGAACTACGGAAGGATCCGTGGCAACATCCGCGTGCAGGACGCTCGCTTCGAGCAGGCCGTCGCGGCATATCAGGAGTCCGTGCTCCGTGCCGCAGGCGAAGTCGAAGGCGGCTTGTCGGAGTTTCTGCGTTCAAAGGAACGCGCCGCGTTCCTCGCCGAGGCGGTAGAAGCCTCGAAGCGCAGCGCGGAACTCTCGCTCATTCAGTATCGCGCGGGCGCCGTGGACTTCATCCGCGTCAATAACGCGCAGGCCGATCTTGTGCAGCAGCAGGACAGCCTTGTCGTTGCCCGCGCTTCGATCGCGCTCGGAGCGGTAAAGACCTACCGCGCTCTCGGCGGCGGATGGGAAATCAGGCAGGGGCAAGAGTTCGTCGACCCGGAGACGGTGGAGCGGCTGAAGAACACCACCGACTGGGGCGATGTGTTGAGCCCGAATTGGGAAAAGGGCAGGACTCTCGGGTTCCCGCGGCCCAAGAACATCGAGCAGGGCGCTCCGAGTTCGGGAGAGAGCAAGTGATCAATCGGAATCAATCCATGCATTGCAAGTCTCGGCGGCAAGCAAGCCTTCGATCGGCCGCGGTTCTCTTGGCGGTTCTGTCTCTCGCGGGCGGATGCAAGAAAGAAGATAAAGCCAACGCGTACGTTGCGCCAGAGCCCCCCGGCGTGATCGTCGCCAATCCGGTCGAGCGCGACGTGGTCAAATACCTGACCTACACCGGCACGATAGAGGCATCCGAAACTGTCGAGGTCCGCGCCCGCGTGCAGGGGTTCCTCGAGTCGGTCGATTTCAAGGCCGGGCAGAAAGTGAAGAAGGGCGACCTGCTCTTCACGATCGATCCGCGCCAGTATGTGGCCGCGGTTGATCAGGCCAAGGCGGCGCTCGAAGCCGCTGAAGCGACATTTCTTGGCGCGCAGAACGATGCCAAGTTGGCGCGCGAGCTCGCCGATCAGCGGGCAGGCCCGGAGATCGATGCGGTGATCAAGGCCGCTCGGCGCGATGTGGCGAAGGCGGAGATCGCGCGTGCCAAGGCCAATCTCGCGCAGGCTCAGTTGAATCTCGATTACTGCACCATTCGCGCTCCGATCGATGGACACATCACGACGAACTACGTCGATGTGGGAAACCTGGTCGGGCGCAGTGAGCCGACTTTGCTCGCGACCATTGTGGCGACAGCTCCGGCGTATGTGTCGATCGACGCGAACGAAGCCGATGTGCTCGAGGTGAAACGCGATTCGGAGCGGGCGGGAAACACCGACAAGGGAGAGCGCGGTCAACTCACGCCCGGAAACTGGCGTCCTTGCGAGCTGGCACTGGCCGACGAGACCGATTTCAAGGTGAAAGGACGCGTTGACTATGTTGATCCGCAGTTGAACGCTCAGACAGGCACGCTGCGTGTGCGGACTCAGTACGAAAACGCGAATGACACGCTCGTTCCGGGCCTGTTCGCGCGGGTTCGCTTTCCCATGTCCACCCGAAAGTCGCTCGTCGTGCCCGACGCGGCTCTGCTCAGCGATCAGCAGGGCCGCTACGCGATGGTTGTGAACGACAAGAACGAAGTCGAAGCGCGCCGGATCAAGATCGGCACGCTTGATGGATCCATGCGAGTTGTTGAAGAGGGGCTCAAGCCCGAGGATCGGGTCATCGTGCTCGGAGTGCTGAAGGCCAGGCCGGGTTCGAAAGTCACGCCCAAAGCACAAGAACCCGCGCCCGCTGGTCGCTGAGTAAGGACACTTCCCATGCTCGCAGAGTTCCCGGTTCGACGCCCGATTGTGTCCATGGTGATCTCGATTCTGATCGTGATCATGGGCGTCGTGGCGTATCCCACACTGCCGGTCGCGCAGTATCCGGATATCACGCCCCCGGTCGTGCAGGTGACGACGACCTATCCCGGCGCCAGCGCACAAGTTGTCGCCGATACGGTCGCTTCTCCTATCGAGCAGCAGGTCAACGGCGTTCCGGGCATGATCTATATGGAGAGCACGTCGGCCAGCGACGGCTCGTACACGCTCAAGGTGACGTTCGAGCTCGGAACCGCGATCGATATCGCTTCGGTTTTGGTGCAGAATCGCGTCAACATCGCCCAGTCCAAGCTCCCCGACGAGGTCAAAAAGCAGGGCGTCACGACCGACAAAGTTTCGTCCAACATCATCTGCGTGCTTGCCCTTTCGCCCAAGGATGAAAAAGCAGCAGCCAACTTCGACGATCTTTTCATCTCGAATTACCTCACGATCAACCTCTTCGACGAGATCAAGCGGATCAACGGTGTCGGCGACGCGAAGGTCTTCCCGGTCAAGGACTACGGAATCCGCCTCTGGCTGAATCCCGAGAAGCTCATGGCGCGCAAACTGACGACGATGGATGTCATCAATGCGCTGAAGGAGCAGAACGTGCAGGTCGCGGCCGGGGCGATCGGGCAGCCTCCCGCGCCGACCGGTCAGGCATATCAGTACAACGTTTCGACCCTGGGCCGGCTGAACAGTGTTGGCGAATTCGAAAACGTCGTCGTGCGTGCCGACGGCAACCGTGTCATCCGCGTCAGGGATGTCGCCCGGGTCGAACTGGGCGGAAAATCGTACGACCTGCTCGCGCGATACAAGGGCGTTCCGGCAGGCTGCATGGTCGTCTACCAGGCCCCCGGCGGCAACGCCGTGAAAGTGGCCGAGCTGGTCAACGAACTGCTCGCTCGCAAGTCCGCGACTCTCCCCGATGGCCTCCAGTTTGAGGTCATCTACGACACCTCCAAGTTTGTGCTGACGGCGATCGAGGCGGTCTACCACACCTTCTTCGAAGCTCTGGCCCTCGTGCTGGCGGTGGTTGTGATCTTCCTCGGGAGCCTGCGGCTTTCGGTCATCCCGATGATCGCGATCCCGGTCTCCATTATCGGCAGCCTCTTTTTCGCCAAGCTGTTCGGGTTTTCGCTGAACCTGCCGGTGCTCTTCGGCCTCGTCGTCGCGATCGGGATCGTCGTCGACGACGCGATCGTGGTCGTGGAGAACGTTGAGAAGGTGATGAAAGAGGAGCATCTTCCACCCAAGGAAGCCACGATCAAGGCAATGAAGGAAGTGCTTACGCCCGTGATCAGCATCACCACGGTGCTCATGGCGGTGTTCATTCCGACGGCGTTTCTGCCGGGAATCAGCGGCCAGCTGTTCCAGCAGTTCGCGTTGACGATCGCCGCGAGCACCTTCCTCAGCGGCGTTTGCGCCATCACACTCACCCCGGCTTTGTGCGGCGTGATCCTCAAGCCTCACAAGGAGGGGCACAAGCCGTTCATCCTGGTGCGCTGGTTCAACGCCGGCTTCGACGCCCTCGCAAACGGTTACGCACGCTTCATCAAATTCCTCGTGCATCCGGCGGTTGTTGTGTTCACGCTCGCCGGCTTCGCGCTTTGCATGGTTGCAGTCGTTTGGACGTTCACCAAGGTTCCAACCGGCTTCGTCCCGAACGAAGATCGTGGCATGATGTTCGTCGAAGTGTGGATGCCCGATTCCTCGTCGCAGCAGCGCACGGTCGAAGCGGTGAAGAAAGTCGAAAAGATCCTCGCCGAGACCGAAGGCGTCCGCAACTACGTCTCGCTTCCCGGCTTCTCGACCATCAATCTCAACGGATCCAACTTCGCGCTGTTCTTCGTGGGCTTGAAGGACTGGAATGAGCGCCTGCCAAAGGGGCGCGACCTCACGACCATCATGTCGGAAGTGCGGAAAAAGACGGGCGAAATTCCCGATGGCCTTTGCATCGTCTTCTCGCTTCCGGCAATCGATGGCCTGGGCAGCGCGTCCGGTTTCGATCTGCGGGTACAGGATCGGGCCGGTGTCGGGCGTCAGGCGATGGGAGAAGTTGTGCAGACCCTGGTCGCCAATGGCAACGCTCAGTCGAAACTGCGCGGCGTCAACAGCGCGTTCCGTGCCGCTGTGCCTCAGCTCTTTGCCGATATCGATCGCGAGAAGGTGAAGAAGCTCGGTATTCCCCTCCAGGATGTTTTCTCGACCATGTCGGGATATCTCGCGGCGGCCTACGTCAACGATTTCAATCTGTTCGGACGCACCTGGCAGGTCAGCGTCTCCGCCGACAGCACGTTCCGTGCGACGCGAGAGGACATCACGCGGCTCGAAGTCCGCAAGCCCGACGGAACCATGGTCCCGCTTGGTTCTTTGATGACGATCAAGGAAACGATGGGCGCGGATCGGGTGATCCGGTACAACATCTTCCCCGCGGCGGTTGTGCAGGGCCAGCCCGCCCCCGGCGTCTCGTCGGGTGAGAGCCTCGCAGTCGTCGAGAGCATGGCCAATGAGGTTCTTCCGCCCGGTATGACCTTCGAATGGACCGCGCTCTCGTATCAGGAAAAGCTGGTCGGAAATCAGGCCATCGTGGTCTTCTCGCTGGCGTTGCTGCTGGTCTACCTGATTCTCGCGGCGCTCTACGAGAGCTGGTTCATTCCGCTTTCGGTCGTGCTGTCGATTCCGCTTGCCGTGTTCGGTGCCATGGCCGGTCTGATGTGGCGTGGCATGGACAACAACATCTACACGCAGGTCGGACTGGTGGTGCTGGTCGGTCTCGGCGCGAAGAACGCCATCCTGATCGTTGAATTCGCCAAGGCCTATCGCGAACAAGGCAAGCCGATCGTCGAGTCCGCCGTTGAAGCTTCGCGCCAGCGCCTTCGCCCCATCCTGATGACCGCGCTCGCGTTCATTCTCGGCGTGCTGCCTTTGATGATCGCGACGGGCGCGGGTGCCGCGAGCCGGCAGGCGATCGGCACTGCGGTCTTCTTCGGCATGCTTGGCAACACGCTGCTCGGGCTCGTTTTTACGCCCGTTCTTTATGTGGTCATTCAGGCCGTCACCGAGAAGGTGTTCGGCCAGCGCCGAGTCGCGGCGACGGTTCCAGAGGTTGCTTCTGCGGTGCCGGCGCACTGAGCGGATTGCAACGTCGAGATGCAGGAAATCGCTGTCGCGGACCGCGAGGGTTTCTACCGCGTTAGCAATTTCGGTAGCGAGGCGATTGCGTTCGAGCCTTTTCCTTCGCCTCGGACTTTGCCAAGGCAAGAAGCATGCCCGGCCGTCGGGGCTTTCAAGGCCTTTGGTTGCATGTCTTAAAATACCGTACAAAATATTGACAAATGGGCAGGCGATGGTATCCTAACAAAAAGCGATCTTTGTAAATGCTTTTTCAAGGGAACACGAGCGATCTATGCCCGAGCAGGAGTTTCCAAAGCTCAAGCCGCATCCGATCCGGAGAATGCAAGAGCCGGAGCCGGTGGGGACTCCGCAGAATGCCCCCCCCTTTGCCGAGTTGTGCGTCACCAGCAACTACACGTTTCTGACGGGCGCGAGCCATCCGGAAGAGTTTGTGATGCAGGCCTGCGGTTCGGGCTGCCGCGCTGTTGCCGTGACGGATTTGCACACGCTGGCGGGCGTCGTTCGCGCCCACGTGCAGGCGCGGGAACTGCGCAAGGACGAGAAGGTCCGGTCGCAGACGAAGTTCGTGCTCGGCTCGCGGCTGAAGTTGATGGACATGGCCGGATGCAGCGTGTGCCTGTATCCGACCGGCATGGACGGGTATCGCAGACTCTGCCGCCTGCTGACGCTGGGCAAGCGCCGGGCGCCGAAGGGCGAGTGTCATCTTGCGTTCGACGATCTGGCGGCGCACTGCGAAGGTCTGCTTGCGATCGTCGTGCCCGGCGAGGAACTCGCGCCGGAACTCGAAGCGGATGTCTCTCGGCTTCGCCCGCACTTTGCAGACGACCGCCTCTCGCTCGCGGCGTGCTTCGCGTATCGCTCGGACGATTCTGCGCGGATGGCGCGACTCGCGGAGATCGCCGACCGCCGGCGCGTGCCGCTGGTGGCGACAAACGATGCGCACTATCACCATCCGGATCGGCGGATGCTGCACGATGTTCTGGCGTGCATCCGGCACGGCTGCACCATCACGCAGGCCGGCTTTCGCCTGAACCCAAACGCCGAGCGCCACCTGAAGCCGCCCGACGAGATGCACCGGCTCTTCGCGGAGTTCCCGGAAGCGCTCGCGCGTTCGGTCGAGATCGCCGAGCGTGCGCAGGGTTTCAGCCTCGATGAACTCCGCTACGAGTATCCCGACGAGGTTGTCCCCCCCGGAAAAACAGCGCAGCAGCACCTCGCCGATCTCACGTGGAAAGGGGCGGCATGGCGGTACAACGGCAAGGTTCCGGATCACGTCCGCGTCAAACTCGAATACGAACTGAAACTGATCGCCGAACTCAACTACCCGCCGTATTTCCTGACCGTCCACGATCTCGTGCGCTTCGCGCGAACGGGCAAGGAGCGTGAAGACGACGAGCGCCCGCGCGCGGGCTGGGCGGGCGAGATCCTCTGCCAGGGCCGGGGTGCCGCGGCGAACTCGGCCGTCTGCTTCTGCCTGGGCGTGACCTCGGTCGACCCCACAAAGCACGTGTTGCTGTTCGAGCGATTCGTGAGCAAGGAACGCAACGAGCCCCCGGATATCGATATCGACTTCGAGCACGAACGCCGCGAAGAGGTGATCCAGTACATCTATCGCAAGTACGGCCGCGAGCGTGCGGCCCTGACGGCGGAAGTCATTTCCTATCGCAGACGCAGCGCGGTGCGCGATGTGGGCAAGGCGCTCGGGCTCTCGCTCGATCTGGTCGATCGACTCGCCAAAGGCACCGAGTGGTTCGATGGCGGCGTGGTCGATCCCGCGCGGATGCGCGAGATGGGGCTGAATCCGGCCGATGTCACGATCCAGTGGTTGGTGAAACTGGTCTCGGACCTGCTCGGTTTTCCGCGTCACCTCTCGCAGCACGTGGGCGGCTTTGTCATGACGCGCTCGCCGCTCTGCGAACTCGTCCCGATCGAGAACGCCGCGATGCCCGATCGCACCGTGATCGAGTGGGACAAGGACGACATCGAAGCCGCCGGAATGCTCAAGGTGGACGTGCTCGGCCTCGGGATGCTTACGGCCCTGCGCAAGTGCATGGCGATGGTGAACGAGAATCACGGAAAACACTACAATCTCGCGACGATCCCGCAGGAAGACAAGCAGGTCTACGAGATGATGCACCACGCCGACACGGTGGGGGTGTTCCAGATCGAAAGCCGGGCCCAGATGGCGATGCTGCCCCGCCTGAAGCCGGCGACGTTCTACGACCTGGTCATCGAAGTCGCGATCGTGCGGCCCGGGCCGATCCAGGGCGGGATGGTGCACCCGTTTTTGAGACGGAGGCAAGGGCTCGAGAAACCCGAGGAACTTCCCGAAGATGTGCCGCCGGATGTGCGGGCCAAGGTGAAAGCGATCCTGGATCGCACGCTCGGGGTTCCGCTTTTTCAGGAGCAGTGCATGGCCCTCGCGGTCGATGCCGCGGGTTTTACGCCGGGCGAGGCTGATGAACTGCGCCGCGCGATGGCGTCGTGGAAGCGCAAGGGGAATCTGATCCATCGGTTCGGCCAGAAACTGATCGAGGGGATGGTGAGGAACAAGTTGCCCCGCGAGTTTGCCGAGCGCTGCTTCGAGCAGGTGAAAGGATTCAGCGAGTACGGCTTTCCGGAGAGCCACGCCGCGTCGTTCGCGATTCTCGTGTATGTCTCGTGCTGGCTCAAGTTCTATTACCCCGCGGAGTTTACGGCCGCGCTGCTGAACAGTCAGCCGATGGGCTTTTATGCCCCGGCGCAATTGATCCGCGATGCGAAAGAACACGGTGTCACCGTGCTGCCGGTCGATGTGAATCACAGCGGGTGGGACAGCCACGTCGAGCAGGGCGTTCTGCGGATGGGGATGTCGCTGGTGGACGGCGTGGGCGAGATCGATGCCCGCAACATGCGTGAAGCCGTGGTCGCCCGCGGCCCGTTTTCATCGATGCTCTCGCTCTGGCGCGCGGGCCGATTCACGGCGCGGGCGATGCGAAGGCTCGCGGCGGCGGATGCGTTCAACTCCATGGGCCTTTCACGCCAGCAGGCCCTGTGGGAGGCAAGGCTCTTGCGGGACGATCCCTTGCCCCTGTTTGATGATGCGAGTCCGTTGCCGCAGCGAGCAGAAGAAGATGGGCTCAACTCGCTTCCGCCGATCGATCCCTTGCGGCAGGTTGTGCTCGATTACGAATCGACGGGGCTTTCACTCAAAGCACATCCCGTAAGCTTCGCACGCCGACGTTTGCGTGGGCAGAAGATCATTGCGTGCGCCGACCTTCGGGATGAGAAACGCACGCCCCACGGAAAGATTGTTTCCGTGGCTGGGCTGGTCCTGGTCCGCCAGCGCCCGGGCACGGCAAAGGAAGTGACGTTCATCACGATCGAGGACGAAACCGGGATTGCGAATCTCATCGTCTGGAAGCGTGTGTATCAGCAGTTCCGGCGCGAAGCGGGCGCACGCATGCTGATCGCGACGGGTAACGTGCAGCGCCAGGGAGAAGTCGTGCACATCACGGTGACGAAGTTGAAAGCGATGGATGATGCGATCGAGGATCTACAGGTGAGTGCGAGGAATTTTCATTGAGCTGACATGAAACGCGGCTCACGAAGAAATCAGAACAAGGTCTCGGGCTGAGCGGGATTCAGCAAGTCGGGCGAATCGTTCCGGGGCGAATTGACGCGTGAGGAAACCGGAAAAGTCTCGAGGCCGGAAGATCTGGGCTGGAGAACTTCACGAATTTGATCCGAAGGCGAGGTTGAATTCATCCAGACATCAACATCCGCAGGCTCAAGTATGACCGGCATCCGATGGTGAATAGGCCGGACTGTTGCATCCGCCTCGCGCGTCAGCAGCGTGAAGGTTTCGATGTTGGTCGGTCCCCAGCGTTCCCACAAGCCCGCGATGAAGAACGGAGCGCCGGTCGGGAGGCGGAAGTAGTAGGGCTGTTTTTCCTTCGGCCCGAGTTGGCGCCATTCGTAAAAGCCGCTGGCGGGAATCAGGCAGCGGCGTTTGTGCATCGCGTCGCGGAAAGCGGGTTTCTCGAATGCGGTCTCGGCGCGTCCGTTCACGAGGGATGAGCCGATTTTCTCGTCTTCCGCCCAGGAAGGCACAAGACCCCAGCGCAGGTTGCTGATCGAGAGATCGTGCTCGGTTTTTCGGAGGATGGGGGTGAACTGCGTCGGCGCGATGTTGAAGCTGTCACGCCATTTGCCGCCGTTTTCACGGTCCCAGCGTTTCTGGATCTGCTCCCAGAAACCTTCGGGCAGTTTGGCACCCTCGCGCGAGAGCGAGTAGAGCAGGTAAAGCTCCTGCCAGGTGTATTGTCGCGTGAATCGGCCGCACTGTGGATTCTAGTTGGTGGTGTTCGATGTGGCTTCAACTCCATTCGCCGTGGACAAACCAGCGATTCGTTTCATTCTGGCGGCAGACCCAGATCCAAAGGCCGGTTTCGAGTTGGAGCGCGAAATAGTCGCGATCGGGAGGTGTGCAAACTGCTTTCTGTTTCTGCATGAAACTCCATCGCCACCATTCGGCGCCGATTCGTTCGGGGTTGGTGGAAGCGAGGACTTTCCATTGCTTCTGACGCCAGCCGATCGAAAGAACCGGGCCATCCGGGACGAGCGCCATGGCTTGGGCGGGTTCGGGCTTTGCAAAGAGGCGCGTGGGGCGATCGGAGTTTGTGACGAAGGCGGGTGTTCGTGGTGGATCTTCCAGGATGGAACGCTCGCGCCAGGCGTGCTCGGGCAGGTGTGATTCGACGGGCTCGATGCATGTGACTGAATTTGGGCCGAGGCGATCGACGAGTGTGTCAACAAGTTCGCCCCAGGCTGCTTGCGCCACGTGCTGTGTCTCGCCTCCGAGTGCGGGGTTGTGAATTTGCTGCGGGCGCAATCGCGCGGTGCGTTTGGCGCTGAGGATGATTCCTTCGATTCCGTTGGAAAGATCGACGCGTTCGAGTTTGGAGCGCACGAGCGACCAGATGTGCTTGAATTTGCGGCTCGGGCGGCTGAGGGTGATCGCGATGAATTCAGGGGCCGATTCAGGACGGCGGAGTTCGATTTCAAGCCGGCGGACGCCGGCTTCGCGGTTGGTGAGTTGATTGCAGAGGTCTTCGAGGACGAGATTCGCCGCGGCGTGGATCGAATCCCATTGATCGGTCGGGCCTTCAAAGAGCATGGACGCGAGCAGGGGGGGAGGGGGACAAACAGGGTCGAGTTGTTCGGGAACGATGCCGAGGGCTTTATCGATGCGGGCCAGAATTTCAATGCCGAATCGTGCGGCGATCGAAGAGCGGGGGAGAGCAAAGACGTGTTCGACGCGTTCGATGCCGATCTCGCGAAATGCGGCGTCGAGGTGTGGATCGATTTTGAGTGCCGCGACGGGGAGGGGTGCAAGGGATTGTTTTTCTTCGCGTGGAGGAACGGGCGTGAAGGGTGATTTTCCGAAACGGGCAACTCCCCAGGCGGAAGCGAAAGTCGAAGCGCTCGCAAGTCGCACCCGCACGCCGAGTTTGCGAAGACCACGGACAACAGAGCGGATGACGCGGGTTTCGCCACGATGAACCATCTCGGTGCCGGTGATATCGATCAAAATTCCGTCGGGCGGGTCGGGTGCGACGAGGGGGGAAAATTTCAGCAGGCGGCAGGCGAGGGCGTGGAGGGCGCGTTCGTCGCGATCGGGTCGGTGGGGCTCGGTGTGAAGTGTGATGCTGGATGGGAGAAGTGAGCGGGCGTGGGCGAGGTCCATTCCTGGGCGGATTCCGGATTTGGCCGCGGCTTCGCAGCAGCGGGCGAGGAGTTTGCGTCCGGCGACTTCGCGTGTGAGCAGGACGACATCAGCCGGTGAGGCGGAGCGGCTGCGTTTGATGAGGTCGGTCGCGAAGGTTGGGAACCACAGCGAAAGCACGCGTCGCATGATCGCGCTCCAACGTCCAGAGGCGAGGGGCCTTGGGTGCGGGCTGCACGCCTTTGCAGCGCAGAAGCGCGACGGTCCATCGTCGTGTGTGAGTGGGAGAAGGGCAGGTGCGGACGAGCCAGCGGGTGGTGGAAGCGGAAAGGACGGATTGCTCGTGCGCGGGTCGGGTGAGAAGGCAGAGAACGCCGGAGGCTTCTGCCGCGAGTTGAAGGCGGCGGGTTGCACTGAGATCAAAGCCTGAGGCATCGGCGATGACGGCGATTGCGGCGCGGCTGCGGAGGGCGAGATCGGTCGCCCAGAGTCTTTGCGCAGGAGATGAGGCGGAGACGAAGAGAGATGAGGCGATGAGATCGCGCTCTACAAGGTTTGTTTCGGGGCCAGCACCGGGTCCGGCACTGGGTTTGGGACTGGGTCTAGCGCCGAGGGCGGGGGAGTAAGGCCGGACGGAAAAGCCCGAAGCGGCCGGGCGTGCGATCCAGACGACGCGTGCCTGGGTGTTGTCGGCTTGGGCGAGGGCGCTGTGGGCGAGATGGATGAGCAGCGAAAGGGGGGGTGACCATGTTTTCTCTTGGGTTTTCTCTTTGGTGGGCGGCGAGGAGGATTCGGGCGGAAGGACGCCGAGCCATTCGTGGACCTTGCCTCGGGCGAGGCCGGATTCGGGCAGGTCTTTATCGAGGCCGAGGTTGGTGGGAAAGGCGGGGGCTGATGCGTGGCTTTGAGGGGCGTGGCAGAGGTGGCGTAGTTCTGTAAGCCTTGAAGGGGAGGGAAGTTGGGATAATGTATGGACACCGACCATTGCGTTAGTGTAATGGAAGGTGTTTGCCGTGTCAAGGATTTGATCGGGTTTCGCGCAATAAATTTGAGGCCGTGAAATGGGCCTGGGGCGGGTGGGGTGCCGGAATGAAAAAGGGGCCCGAACACCACGAATGGTGAACGGGCCCTGGGGTGGGGGCCGGGTTGGAGAGGCGGGAGAGGCTAGCGCGCTGCCGCGTGCTGGGGGGCGAGGGACGCGAGATCGATGTTGAGAAGTTTGGCGATGCGTGTGCCGTAGTCGGCATCGGCGCGGAAGAAGTGACAAACCATGCGGAGTTGGACTTCCTTGCGGGCCTGGCCGAGGCCGCCGGCGATTCGGCGCGTGAGACGATCGCGTTGGCCTTCATCGAACAGGCGGTAGAGATCGCCGGGCTGGGTGTAGTCGTCGTGGTTCTGGGTTGAGTCGAAGCGATCGACGACGGTCTGACCGAGCGACCACGCGGGATCGGCGAAAGCGGGATCGGGCTTGGGCGCGCTTGCGATGGAGTTGGGCCAGTAGTTGGTTGCTGCGCCGTAC
Organism: Phycisphaerales bacterium; assembly: GCA_016793015.1. Classification (GTDB taxonomy): domain Bacteria; phylum Planctomycetota; class Phycisphaerae; order Phycisphaerales; family UBA1924; genus JAFEBO01. The sequence continues at coordinate 1,873 of JAEUJD010000041.1, read as the reverse complement.
GAACCGTCGGTCTGCGCGCCGTCGCGGATGTAGTTCATGACGGGGCAGCGGGGCTTGTTGACAGGGATCTGGTGGTGATTGACGCCCAGGCGGTGCAGATGCGTATCGGCGTAGGACATGAGACGGGCCTGGAGCATTTTGTCGGGGCTCGGGCCGATACCGGGGACAAGAGCGGAGGGCTTGAACGCGGCCTGCTCGACTTCGGCGAAGTAGTTTTCGGGGTTCTTGTTGAGTTCGAGCGTGCCGATCTCGATGAGCGGGAAATCGCCGTGCGGCCAGACCTTGGTGAGATCGAACGGATTCCAGCGGAAGGTCTCGGCCTGAGATTGCGTCATGATCTGCACGCAGACGCGCCACTTGGGGAAATCGCCCTTGGCGATTGATTCGAAGAGATCGCGCTGGTGGGTTTCACGATCGGAACCGATGGCCTTGGCAGCATCTTCATCGGTCATGTTCTTGATGCCCTGCTTGGACTTGAAGTGGAACTTGACCCAGACGCGCTCGCCACCGGCGTTGATGAACGAATAGGTGTGGCTGCCGAAGCCGTGCAGGTGGCGATAGGAGGCGGGAATGCCCCGGTCGCTCATGAGGATCGTGATCTGGTGGAGGGCTTCGGGGCAGAGGGACCAGAAATCCCACTGCATGTCCATATCGCGGAGGTTGGTCTGCGGGTTGCGTTTCTGGGTGTGGATGAAGTTCTGGAACTTATAGGGATCGCGGACGAAGAAAACGGGGGTGTTGTTGCCGACGAGATCCCAGTTGCCTTCTTCGGTGTAGAACTTGAGGGCGAAGCCGCGGACGTCGCGTTCGGCATCGGCGGCGCCGCGCTCGCCGGCGACGGTGGAGAAGCGGAGGAAAACTTCGGTCTTCTTGCCGACCTTGCTGAGGAAGGCGGCGCGGGTGAACTTGGTCACGTCGCCGGTGACGGTGAATGTGCCATACGCGCCGGAGCCCTTGGCGTGGACGACGCGCTCGGGGATGCGTTCGCGATTGAAGTGCTGCATCTGCTCGAGGAGCGCGACATCCTGCATCAGAACCGGTCCACGCGGGCCGGCGGTGAGGGCCTGCTGGACGCCGATCGGGGCACCGTTGGCGGTGGTGAGAATCGGGCAGGAGGGGTCGTTGCGAGAGATGTGGGAATCGCCTGGCATGGTTGAACTCCGGATTGAGGGAGCATTCATACGCGATGGGTTATCATCAGTCCAACTGATAGAACGGAATGATCTGATCGGAGTTTTCGATGGATGCGCAAGACCTGTCGCTGCACGACCTTCGGGCGGTGGTCATGGTGGCGGAGCACGGCCACTTCGGGCGAGCGGCGGCGGCGCTGCGGTTGGCCCAGCCGACGCTGTCGGCCCAGGTGCAGAAAGTCGAGCGGGCGCTTGGCGCATCGCTCTTTGAGCGGAGCGCACGCCGGTTTCTGATTACTCCGGAGGGCGAGAGGTTGTTGCCTCTGGTGCGCGAACTGCTCGCGGCGGCGGAGAAGCTGCGTGCCCGCGCGATGGAGCGTGGCGAGGAGAAGGACTTGCCGGCGCTTCGGCTTGGGATCATTCCGACGCTGGGGCCTTACTTCGTACCTCATCTGTTGCTGCCCCTCAGACGGTCGGGGAAGCGGCTGCAGCTTTCGATCAGCGAGAAGACGACGGGGGAACTGGTCGGAGCGCTGCGGGAGGGCACGCTCGATGTGGCGTTGCTTTCGCTGCCGGTGCGGAGCGATGCGCTCGAGAGCATCGCGCTGTTTGATGAGCCGTTTCGGCTGATCGCGCCGCGCGAGAGCGACATCGTGGGCGTGAAGAAGCTTGCGCCTTCGCGGATGAGCGCGTGCGACATGGTGCTGCTGGAAGATGGGCACTGCCTGCGGGATCAGGCGATT
>JAEUJD010000188.1 GCA_016793015.1 Phycisphaerales bacterium | reverse complement strand
TACCGGTCTCGCTCTTTGGCGATGCCGCGGCACGCGTCGTAAACACCGTCGTCTTCGCCGACAACATCTGGCAGAACGTCGCGGCGCCGAGCGGGTCGAGTCTGGCCGGAGCATTCAACCAGCAGATGGGCAACCTGGGGTCTTCGAACCACAGCCGCATCCATACCTATTACTACGGCACGATCGATCCGCTCGCCACCGGCGACGGAGAGTGCACCTCGTGCATCAGCCCCGCGTGGTACACGACCGACATCGACGTGAACGCGCGTTCGCAGAGCGGATTCTGGTATTCGCGCATCGCCGGCGGCGATCGCACCGGGAATCAGTCGCGCGTGGGGCTACTGAATTCCTTCGGTGGCAGCGCCTTTGTCGGAACGAACGGGCGACTAGCCGTTACCACAACGCAGCCCGCATGGCCCAACGTGTTCGAGGTTGAAACCAGCCTGAGCGTCATCACGCAGGGCGACTCAAACTCGACGGCTTTTTACTACCAATCGTCAGGCAATTCGGTTCTCGTTTCGGCGTACGCCGCGGACGACGCCAATCCCGCGCACGGCGGCGTGCTGCTTGGCACGATCGCGCTCGGACCCGCAGCATCCCCCACTCCTGCGACACTCGCGTGGGCCGTGAATCCCGCGCCGCGGCTCCAGCCATACAGCATCTATCTCGCGATCACAACGGTCGGCGGCGGACGGACCCGCTACGCATACGACACGGGCCAAGTGACTGTGCTTGAATCTCCTTCCTGCCCCGGCGACCTCAACAACGACGGCTTTGTCGACGACTTTGATTTTCCGCCTTTTGCTAGCGCGTACGACCTTCTCGATTGCGCCGACCCGAACATGCCTTCGGGCTGTCCGGCGGATCTCGACGCAAACGGCATCGTTGATGACGCCGACTTCGTGATCTTCGCTTCGGCGTATGACGCTCTTGTTTGCCCCTGATTGGCCGCACGCCGTTGATCTCAATTCGGCCGGCGCGGTCGTGAAGCCGAGGCTCTAGGAACCGGATTTTCAACTGTCGCGCACAGCGAAGTGGTTTGCCCATCCACACACAGGGGCGCCGACTTCAACACAACCGGCCTTGATCCTTGTGTTGCATCGCTCCTGCCCGAATCTCGAGCCTCGTCGGCGAGGTATCCTGCGTGCTGGCGAATGCGGTGATTCTCTCGCCACGCAAGGAACCATCCAATGAGCTCGACGCCCGGTTCTACCTCGATGCCGGCGCAGACCACCGCCTGGGTTCCGGCGCTCCAGTGGCTTCGGGCGTACAAGCCAGCAATACTGCGCGCCGACATCATCGCGGGCATCACGCTCGCTGCGTATGTGTTGCCGGCCGCGATCGGCGATGCCTCGCTCGCCAGACTCTCGCCCGAAGCCGGGCTTTACGCGTGCATGTTCGGCGGCCTGGTCTTCTGGGCGTTCTGTGGTTCGCGCCATACCGCCGTTTCGGTCACCTCTGCCATTTCACTCCTGATCGGCATCAGCCTGGGACCGATCGCCGGCGGCGACGCCTCGCGCTTCGGCGCGCTCGCCGCGTGTGCGGCGCTCATGGTCGGTGCGATGTACTTCCTCGCCTGGCTTCTCAAGGCCGGGTCGCTCGTGGCATTTGTTTCCGAAACAGTGCTGATCGGCTTCAAGATCGGGGTCGCGTTTACGCTCGCAAGCACGCAGTTACCGAAGCTCTTCGGCTTCTCCGCGGCACACGGGAATTTCTGGCACTGCGCAGAACACTTCTTTGCCAACCTCCACGAAACCAACCGGACCGCGCTCGCGACCGGGCTGAGCGCGCTCGCGGTGCTGATTCTCGGAAAGCTCTTCCTGCCGAACAAGCCCGTCGCCCTCTTTGTCGTTGTGGGGGGCATTATCGCTTCGAGTGTGCTTGGTCTGGGCGCGAGAGGCGTGAAGGTGCTTGGTGAAGTTCCGCACGGGCTGCCACCGATCAACGTGCCTGCGGTGTCTCTTTCCGACTTGAACGAACTGCTGCCCCTCGCACTCGCCTGCTTCCTGCTCGGCGCTGTCGAATCCGCCGCCATCGGCCGGATGTTCGCGGCCAAGCACGGATCGCGATTCAACGCGAATCAGGAGTTCCTCGCGCTGGCCGGAGCAAACCTTGCCGCCGGACTCGGACGCGGGTTTCCGATCAGTGGCGGCATGTCTCAGTCACTGGTCAACGAGAGCGCGGGCGCACGCACCCCCATATCCGGGCTCTTCTCGGCAACTCTCATCCTCATTATCGCTGTCTTCTTTTCCGGGCTGCTTCACGATCTGCCTCAACCGGTGCTCGCTGCGGTGATCCTCATGGCGGTCACCAGCCTGGTCAACGTTTCCGCGCTCCGTCATCTCTGGCGCACCGACCGCACCGAGTTCGCCATCGCAGCCATCGCGCTGGCGGGCGTGCTCACCTCGGGGCTGCTGCGGGGCGTCCTGATCGGCGTGATCATCTCGATCGTCCTTCTTATTCGTCGCGCGGCCCGCCCCCATGTCGCGTTCCTCGGACAGATCCCCGGCACCCGGAGATACTCCGACCTTGAACGCCACCCCGACAACCAGCCCGTGCCCGGCGTGCTCATCTTCCGATCCGAGGGCAGCATTGTCTACTTCAACGCCGATCACGTGCGCGAGACCGTGCTTCAAAGGGTCGCGGAGTCTTCGCCCCGCCCGACCGTTGTCATCTGCGATCTTTCGGCCGCACCGATCCTCGACTCGGCCGGAGCGCACATGCTTCGCACACTCGATAACGACCTTTGGGCGCAGGGCATCGTGCTGCACATCGTCGAGGCGCGCTCCGCGGTCCGTGATCGGCTGCGCACCGAAGGTTTTGAGAACCGCGAGGGCCGAATCGACCGCTTCACATCGGTCGCCGATGCGGTCGAATCGCGGCAGGCGGCACCCGTCAAGTAGTTGTGTCGCGGAGCGAGTTTTGTCGCCCCAAAGAGAGTCCCGACCAACCTTGACGGGCTCCGAACACCTGCAGGATTTGCTTGGTGTTTCCTCGCAACTCGTGTAGATTGAGCAGATGCAACCCCGTGCAAAAATGTTTCTTTCGCTCAACGCCGCCGCCCTGAGCCTCGCCATCTTTCCGCTGTCGGCGAGTTGCGTTGCCACAATTGTTGTGTCCGCGCAGTGCAACATCTACGGCGCCGGACACGCGGTCGCGCCCAATCCCGGCGGAAACGGCGGCGGACTCCTGCCAGTCAAGATCACACTGCCACCGGGTACATCGGCTGTCCGTATTTCAGATGCAGGCGGAACCGTACTTTTCTGCCCGTCGTGCGGGCCCGCAAGCGGTCCGGATGGAACGGCGTCCGGTTTCAGCATGAGTTCCTACGGCGGCATCTCCGGAATCGCGTCATCCGCGCGAAGCCGATTCCTTGCGGCCGTTTTTCTCGATGACTCTGCGCCGTCCGACCCCGCGCCGGCGATTCTGACTTTCGATTCCTATTCATTTGCATCGCTCTCGCCTCTGCTCCGCCAGACGTTTTTCGTTGGCGATGGAATGACGGGAACGGGCACGGGTACCACGCAGGTCTTCATTCCGCCCGCCGGAACGACGCGCGTGTACTTCGGCCTCTTTGACAGCATCGCCACGCTCCCCGGCTGGTACGACGACAACTCCGGCGCGTTCACGCTCACGGTCAATATCACCACCTGCCCCGGCGATCTCAATTTAGATGGATTCGTGAATGATTCCGACTTCGTTGTGTTCGTCGAAGCGTACAACCTGCTCGTGTGCGATCTTGCGATGCCGACCGGGTGCCCCGCCGATCTGAACGACGACGATGTGGTCGACGATGCAGACTTCGTGCTCTTTGTGAGCGCGTACAACACGCTGCTCTGCCCATAAGCCCTCTACACCAGAATTGTGGCAGCCCGGGCGTGCCGGCTTCCGGCGGACCCGCCTTCCGGGCCGATCAGTTGGAACCCTGCCCGCCCTGGCCCCGGCCCGGCCCCGACGCCCCAAAGAAAGTCTTGAATCGCCCGCTCCGGCAGGTCATACTGAACTCGCGGCACATCGAGCGACCATTTGGCGTGGGCGCGCAGATTCCGGGGCCGAATCAAGGCGGCTGGATCGCCGAGAGGGAGATTGCCATGTTGCTCTGTCTCATTCCGCAGCGTCGTCGGTCCATTTCAATTCCCCGCGTTCTCGGTGCCGCGGGACTGGTGCTGCTCGCAGGACGCGCCGCCCACGCGCAGAGCACCTGGACCAACGCCAGCGGCGGCAACTGGAGCGTGGCCTCCAACTGGAACAACAGCAACGTTCCAGACAACCCCGGTGAGAGCGCGATCATCCTTCCGCCCGGGCCGTACACGGTCTTCTTCGACAACAACTACTCCATCAACGCGCTCACCATCGCCCACGAACTCATCCGCGTGGACCTGCAGAACAGCCTTTCGCTGGCGTTGAGCGGCGGCCTGAATAACTCCGGCGTGCTCACAATCAACAACGCCGCGGGCCCGAACAACACCTTTGTCCGGATCAACGCCTCACAGACGTGGAGCGGCGGTGGCGCAACCGTGCTCAACGCCAACCCGGGCAACCTGGATACCGCGTACATCTTGTACAGCGGCGGTGGCGAAGTACTCACGCTCGCGAGCGGGACCTCGATCCTCGGAAGCGGGCGCATCTATGTGAGCATGGTCAACGATGGGGACGTGATTGCCAACAGCTTCGGGCGCACGCTGGAGTTGCTCGGTTTCGGCAAGACCAACAACAGCGAGTTCGCGGCAATCCAAGGCGGGATTCTCGCGCTGAGCAGCCAGACGCTCACGCAGGGCGCATCGGCTTCGGTGCGGGCGTACCCCTCTTCGTCGGTGGCGATCAACTCCTCCGCGATCACCGGCGGAAAACTACAGACCGACGCGGGCGGCTCAACCGGCTTCTCCGGATCGAGCACCCTCACCTCGCTCTCAACCGCAGGCGTGCTCGACGTTCTGAACAACTCCGAAGTGCGCCTCGCCACTTCGCTTGTCAACGACGGCGATATCCGCGTGAACAACGGCTCGGGCCCGAACAACACAAGCATCCGCGCCAACACAAGTGTCTCGCTCGACGGACTCGGAAGCATCACCCTCCGCTCCGACGGAGCAAATCCCGACACCGCCTACCTGATTTACAACGGGGGCGGAGAGATCGTCACCCAAGGCCCCCAGCACACCATTCGCGGCAGCGGCAACATCTACGTCGCGATGGTCAACAACGGAACGATCAGCGCCAGCACCCCTGGGCGGTCGCTTCGGCTCATCGCCTTCGGCAAAACCAACAACAAGACAATCTCCGCCGATGTCGGCCGCCTCGAAATTGATAACACGACGATCACCCAGGGCGGCCCCGGCGTTATCTCGCTCACGAGCACCGCCGGCGCATCGCTGGTTGTCCGATCCGCGGTGATCAATTCCGGTCTTCTGCAATCTTCGGTCAACGCCATCACGATCGAGGGCACCTCGACGTTCAACAACACCGCAATCAATGGCCCCATGACCGTCCTGAACAACAGCGAGATGCGATTGGGCGGAGCCGGCACCACCCACGCCGGTGATCTGTTCGTCAATTCAGGCAGTGGTCAGAACAACACGTTCATCCGCGTGATGCAGAACCACGCAATTTCCGGCGTGGGACGCATCGTGCTCCGCGCTCATCCCGCGAACCTCGATACCGCGTACCTCTTCTACAACGGTGGCGGCGAGGCACTGACCCAGAACGCCGGCCACTCGATTGTCGGAACCGGAAACATCCACGTGGCGCTGAATAACGCGGGCATTGTCAGCGCCGACCAGAATGGACGCACCCTCCAGTTGCTCGCGTTCTCAAAGTCCAACGCCGGGCTTTTCGTGTCGCAGAATGGGGGAATCCTCCAGTTCTCCGGCACCACAGTCACGCAGTCCGGTGCGGGCACTATCCGGGCCGACACCGGGCAGGTACGCCTGATCAGCACCACCGTCAACGGCGGCGCGATCGAGACGATCAACGGCGGATTCTGCGAACTCTCCGCCAGCACCACGTTGAGCGGCGTTTCCTTCGCGGGCGACGGCCGCGTGCCCAACAACAACGAAGTCCGCATAGCCGGTCCGCTCACAAACAACGGTACCCTCACGGTGAATCCGTCGGCGAGCCAGAACAACACCTATCTCCGGCTCGCCACTTCTCAGACCGTGTCCGGCTCGGGCTCGATCGTGCTGAACGCTCACCCCGCGAACCTTGATACCGCCTACCTCATGTACAACGGGGGCGGAGAGGTGCTCACCCAAGCGGCCGGACACTCCGTCCGCGGCACCGGGCGCATCTACGTCGCGCTCACGAACAACGGCCTGGTTTCGGCCGACGTGCCGGGACAAACACTCGATCTGACCGCCTTCGCAAAGACAAACAATGCGGTCTTCGAGGCGACAAACAGCGGCGTCCTCTCTCTGACGTCGGTCAATATCAACCAGGCCCCCGGCGGCATTCTCCGCTCCGCCGGCGGCGGGCGGATCAGTGTTGTCGCCGCGAACATCGCCGGCGGCACGATCCAGTCCGCGTCCGACTCGCTCTCGGACGCCGCAACTTTCCAGTCGTCTTCTTCGGTTTCCGGAGTCTCGCTTGTCGGTGCGGCGATAGTTCCGAACAACAACGAGTTCCGCCTGAACGCCGGCGGATTGACAAACAACGGCATCTTGACGATCAACCCGACCGCAGGAGCGAACGGAACCTACTTGCGCGCGGTTTCGTCCGCCACAATCGACGGCACCGGTTCCATCGTTCTCAACGCCAACCCCGCAAACCTCGACACCGCCTACCTCCTCTACAACGGAGGCGGAGAAGCCCTGACGCTCGGCAACGGCCAGACACTCGCCGGCACCGGAAACATCTACGTCCGCACGGTCAGCCACGGCACGGTTGCACCCGGCGGCAATCCGAGCGGCAGCTCCATCGGCCGCCTCAATCTCGCCGCGTTCCGGTTCTCGCAGCAGAGCGATGGCATCATGGTGTTCGACATTTCCGGCCCCGCGCCCTCGCAGTTCGATCGCATCACCGGCGGTGCAACAATCGATCTCGCCGGCGCACTCGTCCCCTCACTCATCAACAGCTACGACCCGGTCATCGGCACAACCTTCGATATCATCGACGGTCCGCCCGTCGTCGGAACGTTTGCGAGCGTCGGCCCGGGCTTCACCGTGCAGTACTTCCCCAACAAGGTCCGCGTGACCTACACCGGCCCGACCTGCCCCGCCGATCTCAACCACGACGGCGTCGTGGATGACGCCGACTTCGTCCTCTTCGTGCCCGCGTACAACATCCTCGACTGCGCCGACCCCAGCATGCCGGTCGGATGCCCGGCCGACATGAATCGTGACGGCGTCGTCGACGACATCGACTTTGTCATCTTCCTTTCGCAGTACAACGAACTGATCTGCCCGGAGTAATCCCGCTTGCAAACGCGAGGGACGCTCCCGGCCGCGTTCCGCTTCGGTTTCGTACTACAAGCATGGGCCGCACGCGTGAGTGCCAGAAATTTCTTGCAGGACGGCGATTGGCCGCTAGCCTGAAGGGATGACTATCCCTCGCGCTCTTCACGCCGCCGTACTTATGCTGCTCCCCGGAACTTGCGCGGTTGCACAGCCGTTGCTCATCACATTTGACGATCACGCCGCGATGGGAAATTCACCCGGCGCCCCCATCCCCGAGGCGGCAAGACTTTCGGATTTCTATCTCGCGTCGCATGGCGTGCGGTTTTTCTCCGGTTCTCCCTTTGTCGCGGTCGTCATTCACGGCGCGAACACCCCGAGCGGCTTGCAGCTCATCGGCGGCTCGACTCCTGACGGCCGGTTGACCTATCAGAAAAGCACTCCCGTCGAAGCGGCCTTCTTTGACTCGACAGGGACGATCCCTTTCGTCGTCTCCGCCGTCTCTATCCGGGGAGACTTGCAGCCCATCTCGGGAACCAAAACCCTTGAAGCCTACAGCGTTGGCGGCGCACTACTCGGGGCCGATACGCAGCTTGACAGCTCGGCCGCGCCACTCGCCGTGTCGGCACCGGGGATCCACCGCATCCGGGTGTACTCGAGCAGTGCGACCGTCGGATTCGATGATCTCCGTTTCGATACTCCGATCGCCGGAATGGAATGCCCTGGCGACATCAACGGAGATTCGTTCGTGGACGATTCGGATTTTTCGTTGTTCGCGGTCGCGTACAACATCCTCGACTGCGCCGATCCGACCATGCCGCCCGGCTGCCCCGCCGACATGAACCGCGACGGCTACGTGGACGATATCGACTTTGTCATCTTCCTCGCGCAGTACAACGAACTGCTTTGCCCCTGATCCAGGTCGGCCCTTCCTACCCCAACCCCCTCCTCCCCACCGCCGCTCCGCAGCGCGGCATGGTCCCGCCCAGGCTCCCTGCCCCCGCAACCACGCTCCGACGCCGTGTTCGTAGACGGGTCGGTGCCTCAACTTCAAGAATTCAGGCCAAAATCCGCGAATCGCGCGGTAGGGTGGAGTCGGTTTGTCGCACGGCCAATAGCCGCCGCCGCGGCACACGGAGCGATCCCATGAAACACCATCGCCTCGCCCTGCTCAGCGCATCTCTGCTCACAATCGCTTCCGGCTCGCCCGCGCTCGCGGCGCTGACCAAATCCAACACCCCAGCGCCCGGCGGGTTTGTGCAGGCGTGCGCCGGGCCCAGCACCTGCGGCTGCGGCCCCTGGCCCGGCGATGACTGGTTCACCGTCTTCATCGGCGGCGCCGAAGACAAGCACGAGTCCGCGTTCTCCGGCAATTCTTCCGCCTCGCAGAGCGCCGCCTATTCGAGCGCTAATACCTCGAACACCGCGACCGGCCTCGCGGGGATGGGGTACTGCAAAATGAGCGCGTCCAACAACTTCCTTTCCACCGACCACTTTGCGCAGGGATCCGCCAACGGCGGCTGGAACGAACTCTTCACGATCTCCAACCCCGCGCACACCGGCCAGGCCGGCATCCTCCAGTTCACCATCACCGTCCTCGGACGGCTCGACGCCTCGGGGGTCACCGGTTCGGCCGCGATCTCCACAACCGCGTATAAGGACAACATCCAGTTGATGTCAAACCCGCTTGCGAGCGCGGGCAATTCCGATCTGCTCAGCACAGATCGCCAGTATGGAAACTGGGCGATCGCAACATACGGCAGCCCGAACTCCGACGGCAAAAACGTCAGTGGCACCATCACCTACGCCGTGCCGTTCACGTTCGGCACGCAGTTCAAACTCGGTGTCTATGTGAACTGCCGCGCCGGGCAGCGCTCCTCGGGCGGATTCGGGACGGGCTGCTCCTCGCAGGTCACGCTTAGCCAGTTCAGTTGGGGCGGCATCTCCAACATCTATTTCAACGGCGCGCCCATCGGCGGCTCGACCGTGATCTCCGGCACCGGGATGAACTGGGGCGCGCCCGTCCAACCCAATACCTGCCCCGCCGACATCAATGGAGACGGGGTCGTCGACGACGCCGACTTCTCGCTCTTCGCCGTCGCGTACAACATCCTCGACTGCGCCGATCCGGCCATGCCCGCGGGTTGCCCGGCAGATATCAACGGTGATGGATTCGTAGATGACTCGGATTTCTCCGGCTTTGTTGTCGCGTACAACCAACTGGTTTGTCCCTAAACAGTTGAAGCTCCACAAGGCCTTCTTCGACGCAATGCGGTCTATTCCTTTCTCGCATTTGACTCGACTTCGGACGCTCTGCGCGCGTTGGCCTGCTTCGAATCCGCCGTTCGTTTCTATCTGGCTAGCGAGGGGGCGGCAGTGATGGGTGGCCCACGACCACCGCGCTTCTTCCCGGAAATCTGGTTTGGCTCGGGTCCCAAGTGCCGGTGTCACCGAGTTCTCCCGCGTTCTCGGCTCGCAGCTGGAGTTGTCTCAGAGTTGGCCGCCCGAACGGAGAAGAAGGCGCGGATGCATCTCGCCGCCCGTAGCGGATCGGTTCACAATCTGTTCGCGTGACTTGCTGCTTCGACGCAAGATTTTGTTAGGTGGTTCCGGGACGCGCCGGTAGACTCAACCGGACGGAGGGTAGCCGCATGCGCAAGTCCGCATTGGTAGCGTTGTTCGTTCTTCCGATGATCATGCTCACCCCGGTGTCGCTGGCGCAGTCGTCGGCTCCGGGTGCGAGCGGTCCCGCTTCGACAACTCGGTGGGCGGACGTGGAAGCGCGGACCGCGTCGGTCGCGGCGCGACTGGCAGCTTCGCCGATCGTGCAGGATGAGCGGCGGCTGTCAGACACACCAGACTTGATCAGCGCGGACAAGGCGCGCTGGAAGCAGATCGAGGCGGCCGCACGAGCCGGCGCTCTCGGTGGCGCATCGCCGCCCTTTGATCGCTCCACGCTGAACGAAGATGCCAACGCGTTCTTCGATGATCGCGCCGCGCCGGCCTACGCGGAGTTCAACGGCGTGGACAGCAACGGCAGCCGCCCTTCCGATACCCACCTTGCCGTTGGCTGCACTCACATCGGTGTCGTCACCAACACGCAATTTGCGTTCTATCTGAAGAATGGAACGGTCGCCCGTGGTCCGACCACGTTCGCTGCCTGGTGGGCCGACAGCCCGCTCAATCTCGATCTCTACGACCCCAAGATCATCTACGACCCGTTCGAAAACCGCTGGCTGATGATGGCTCTCAATGGCCGGCGCCTCAACGAACTCTACTGGGCGATCTCGATCTCGAAAACATCGGACCCGACGGGCGACTGGTGGACCTACTTCATGCGCTCCGATATCAACGGCGCGACCGACACCGCGCTCTGGTGCGATTTCCCGGGTTTCGCGGTGGACAGCGGCAACGCTTCCAACAGCTCCACCACCGGCGGCGGTATCTACATCGGTGGCAACATGTACACCGCTGGCGATTCTTTTCAGTACGCCAAGCTCCGCGTGCTCCGCAAGTACCAGATGTACAGCGGCGCGGGAGTGAGCTGGTGGGATTTCTGGGATTTCAAGAACGACGACGGCAGCACCGCGTTCACCGTCAAGCCGGTGCAGATTCACACGGCCACCGCGTCTCCGACCATGTACGTCATGAACACGGTCTCGGGCGGCGCCTCGTGGGTGACGAAACGCACGATTACCAATCCGCTCGCCAGCGGCCCATCGCTTACCGGCCCAACCCAGATCAACGTGGCCACCTACGACACTCCTCCCGATGCAAAGCAGAACGGCACCACCGACCTGCTCGACACCGGCGACTGCCGCACGCAGGACCCCTGGTACGCCAGCGGATCGATCTACCTCTGCCACGGAAACACCAGCGACTGGGGCACCGCCGCCAGCATCGAAGCGGTCGTGCGTTCGTACCGCATCAACTCCGCAAGCAACGCCGTTACCTGGACCAGTGATTTCGGTCAGGACACTGTCTTCTACTTCCATCCCGCCATTGCAGCCAACTCGCTGAGCGAGGCGTACATCGTCTTCACCGCCTCTGGTGATGACCGATTCGCGCAGACCCGCCACTCCGGCCGCCAGCCCGCGGACGGGTCGATGCAGGGCAGTTCCCTGCTCCACACCAGCACAACTTTCTACAACCCAACCGGCAGCAGCGTCGAGCGCTGGGGCGACTATTCCGGCATGGCCATCGACCCCAACGGCGACGAGCGGGGCGCCTGGCTCTTCAATCAATACTCGGACACCACAACAACATGGTCGACGCGCATCGGCGGCATTTCGTTCGGCTTGCCAAGCGTGCGCCACTTGGCCAGTGGATCGGAGGAGTCGTACTCGGCGCAGGAGCGGTACTTCACGTTCAATGTGTCCGGTTCGGCCTGGACCACAATCGGAATCGACAAGACCGGCGGCGCTGCCGACGATGACGCCGACATCGCGGCGTCCAACTCCTGCGGCTTCAGCCCCTACCAGAACGCCACTCTCGGCAACACCGTGACCGACTTCATCGCGGCCAACGGCATCGACTACGGTGCCTCGACCCACACCGCCCGCGTGTACGCCAACTCGGGCACGCTCTCCTCCTACCGCATCGAAACCCGCGCGGTCGCGACCACTCTGAACCCGACCAGCACTTCCGCGAGCGCGGGCTCTTTCATCGCAACCGACCTGCTCGACAACTACCAGGCGAGCGTGGTGAACGGCAAGACCTACGCAGCGGTCCTGGATATCACCGGCAACACCGCGAATTACGACCTGTTCCGATTCGCTTCCACGCGTCTCAACGGGCGACGCTTTGTGAACGACGGCGAGTCGGACAGCGCCGTGAACGGCGCGACCGAGACAATCCTCTTCACCGCCGGCGCCACCGGCACCGACGGCTTTGTGGTCGTGAACAACAATGCCGTCGCCGGCGATTACACGATGCGACTCTTCCTCAAACCCCTCGTCTCCGCCGTTGGCACCGTCAACCCTTGCTCTGCATCGTTGATGACGTATCCGATGTCGCTCGTGGAAGGCACCAGCCCGACCTGGTCGTTCACAACAGCCGTGCCCGCGGGAATGGTGATCAACTCGACGACCGGCGTGATCTCGTGGCCCGTGCCGCGCGCGGGCCTCTACAACGTCACGGTGCGCGCAACCAATCCAGCCGGCTTTGATGATGAAGCGCTGACCTTCAGGTTCGATTGCGCCGCAGACTTCAACTGCGACAACCAGGTCGACGACGCCGACTTCGTGCTGTTCCTCGCGGCGTACAACATCCTGGTAATTCCCCCGGCCAATCCGAAATTCGATTTGACGAACGACGGGCTGGTCGAGGACGCGGACTTCCAGATCTTTATTCAACAGTACGACGATCTGGTATGCCCCTGAGTCCTATCAGACCCGCGTCGGCCCATGGCGGGCCGGAGTCGCATTCCATTGCTCACGGCTCCGGCTTCGCGCGTGATCCGCGCGGAAGCCGCCCAGCATCGCCTGCCGAAACATCCCTTTGCAACGGCCGAAACGCGGGGGCGCCCCGTGTTTCGCTGCGCCCTGTTCGGGGCTCTGCTTGACACGCCACGTACTATGCCTTTCGCTGGAGGGAACCCCATGAATCTGGATCCGTGCGTCGCGGCCGCGTCGCGTGCCTTTACGCTCTGTGTACTTTTCGCGGGTCTCTCAACGCGCACGAGCGCGCAGTGTCAGCCCCAATGGCGCATCGGTGACCAGCAAGGTCTCCCCGGCGCGAACGCCGTCGTTCAG
This sequence comes from Phycisphaerales bacterium, assembly GCA_016793015.1. Taxonomy (GTDB): domain Bacteria; phylum Planctomycetota; class Phycisphaerae; order Phycisphaerales; family UBA1924; genus JAFEBO01. Next base: position 27,117 of record JAEUJD010000188.1, on the reverse strand, counting down.
GCTCTTGGTCTCGGCGATCCCGACGGCGCCGGCCCTTTACCCACCTGTCTCATCGCTACCGGCAACTTCACCTTCATCGGTGATGCGCGAACATACAGCGCGGCATATTGGAACCCGACCGCCGTGAGCGGCTCGGGCTGGGTCGCCATGGGCCGCACCGACTTGTCCTCTGGCACCAACATTTACACTGTCAGCAACTGGTCCAACCGCATCGTCATCGGTGGCAGCATCGGCGGCATCAACTCTCCCTGGTTGCCCGGTCCCGCGCCGACCTCGGTCGGCGCGTGGGACGGTTCCAAGTGGGTTCCGCTCGCAACCAGCGACATCAGCGCCACCTGCCAGTCGCTGGCCGTCGTTCCAGACGGCGGCAGCGGAATCCTCTACGCAATGGGTCGCGATCCCTCGCCACCGGCGACTCGCGTGCTCTATCGCTACACGCCGGGCGCGACGCTCAGCACAGGCAGCTGGACACCGCTGCTCGCCGATGTCTCCGGCACCTCGAGCCAACTTGTCGTCTTCAACAACAGCGTCTACATCATCGGGCGATTCAATCGCACCGCCACCCCGAGCGTGCGTTTTCAGGTCGCGCGATTCGACCCTGTCGCGAACGATGTTGTTCCGCTGCCGTCGCTCGGCGCGAACAGTGTTGCCGCCGGCGCGATCGTCTACCAGAACGAGCTGTACGTCTACGGCTCGTTCGCGTCCGGCGCGGGCGCGCCCGCCAATCGCATAATCAAACTCAACGGCGCGGGGGACGCCTGGGTTGCCAGCAGCACCACGCCCACCACACTCTTTGACTCGGTCGGTTCGGTGCTGTCCGCTGCGGTGTTGTCCAATCAACTCTTTGTCGGCACCGATCTGGGAACCCGGCCGCTGGTGAAACTCGACGCACCGAACGGCGTCTGGTCCGCGCCCCCGATTACGACATCTCAATCAAACTCCGTGCAGGCGATGGCGGTTTCGCCCGACGGCACTCGTCTGGCATTGGGTGGAACCGGTTCTTTCGACTACACCGGTTCGAGCGCTCGCCGCTTCGCTTTTTACGATCCCGCGAACAACACCTATTCCCCTGCCGCGAAAGGCCTGGGTGATTCCGGTTTCGGCTATCCCTTCGTGAACGGCTCGGGTGTGATCGGCAGCGATCTCTATCTCGGGGGCAGTTTCAACGGCATCGGCGCGACCGGCGCGATCAACCTCGCAAAGTGGAACGGCACCACGCTCTCTCCCGCACCAGGCGCTCCGACAAGCGGGATCGATAAAGTGTGGACAGACCCCGCCGGCGACGCGCTGTTCTTCAACGTGTCGTCCATCCTGCGCCGCTTCGACGGTGTCTCCACTTCATCCCCGATCGCCGACAACACCGGCGGCAGTTACGCGTCGAGTGTCTTCGGCACCAACACCCTCACCCGCTACCAGGGCAGCCTTGTCATCGGGGGTTCCTTCAGCGGTTCCGGCGGCAAGCCTTCGTATCTCATGCGCCGCACCGGCACAATCGCCAATGGCTCGTGGGAGCGCATCGGCCCGTCGGACCCCAGCAGTACCGTCACCGCCATAACAGCCTGGAGCCACCCGAGCATCGCCGGCGGTGCGCCGCTGCTGGTCGCCACCGGTAGTTTCGCAACCGTCGGTGCGCTGACTGCTCGCGTCGCCGCGTGGGATGGCACCACGTGGCGCGCGCTCGGCGAGTCGAGCTTCGGAGCGGGCTACTCGGCCAACCCGGCGGTCGCGCTGCCGATTCTCAACGGCGATCTCCACATGGCCGTCTACGCCAATGGCATCAACGGAAACTTCAACAACTACCCGGTGCTGATCCGCTACAACCCCGTGACCGATCTCTGGGTCGAGATCCCGCGCCCCGCCGCCGGCCCAAACCCGATTGTCAGCGGCTTTGGTACGCCCGTCTCCGCCGTTTCAGCCTTTGGTTCGATCTGGATCAACACCACGAACTTCAACATTTCCGGCACCACCGATCCCGCCAGCGTCCTCCGCTGGGACGGCACCAAGTGGACCACCTTCGGCGGCATCGCCTCGCTCTTCCCGCAGTCGACCAGTGTCAACGCATACGGCACCGACATCGTCCTCACAGGATTCTTCGGTGTCGTCGGAACCGCTGTTCCGCCGCCCGGCCAGGGCACCGCTGGAATCGGAGGCGTTGGGAGCGTCGGCTGGGCACGCCTCGACACCGCCGGCGGCCTGCCCTCGATCGCAACACAGCCCACCAACGACTCGTCGTGCGTCTTTGGTTCATCCAGCTTCACCGCCCTCGGCACCAGCAACAACCCGCCCTTGTCCTACCAATGGCAATGGCGCGAAGTCGGTGCCCCGACCTTCCAGCCCGTGCTCGCGGGCGCGAACTCCCGATTCGCCGCAGCCAATGTGAATCAAGCCACCGTCAACATCTCGAACATCCAAAAGGGCCCGAATCTCGAGTTCCGCGCGCTCGTGTCCGACGCCTGCTCGGGCCCGGGCAACGGACCTCTCACCGACCCCGCCACGCTCACCCTCTGCCTCGCCGATTTCAACTGCGACGGCCTCGTCGACGACGCCGACTTCCAAATCTTCGTCTTCTCGTACAACCTTCTCGATTGCAACGATCCGGCGATGCCCGTTGGCTGCGCGGCAGATCTCAACTTCGACACCATCGTCGAAGACCAGGATTTCCAGATCTTCCTTGTCGCATACAACGCTCTGGTGTGCGATTGATTCGTCCGCCCCCTTCTATCCGTTCGGAGGCTTCATGCGTGCTCTTCTGATCTGTTTGGTTTCCTCCGCCTCTTCCGTCGCGACGGCACAGAACCTCCTCGTGAATGGCGGCTTCGAAGCGCCGAACGCCGGCGGCTCTTTCACCTCCCGCTCCGGCGATTTCGGCCCGGGAAACGGCTGGTCCATCGGCGGAGCGATCGATCACATCGGCGGCTTCTGGGCCGCGGCGGACGGCTTTCAATCCGTCGACCTCAACAGTGCGAGCGCGGGATCGGTCTTTCAGTCATTTCCAACAACGCCCGGCCGCGTTTATCGCATCCGCTATGCGGCATCCGAGAATTTCTTCGGCTTCGCCGACAAGACGATGACCGTCTCCTGGAACTCGGGCATCATCGAATCCGTCCGCATCACGCACGATCCCCTCCGCACCACCACCAACATGAAGTGGGTGTACCGAACTCTGCACGCGCACGCCGCAAGCACAACTTCAACGCTCGCTTTCATCAGCACCACCGGCAGCATGCCCGGCTCGCAAGGCAACACCGCTTTCTACGGCCCGGCGATCGACGATGTCTCGGTCGAACAATCCGGTGGCTGCCCCGGAGATCTCAACAACGACGCCCAGGTCGATGACTCCGATTTCGTCCTCTTTGCCGCGGGATACAACACGCTCGACTGCGCCGACCCCGCCATGCCGGCGGGCTGTCCGGCGGACCTCAACGCCGATGGCACCGTCGAAGATCTCGATTTCCAGGTCTTCGTGGTGGCGTACAACGAACTGTTGTGCCCGTAGACAGTGTGTTCGCGTCGTATCGAGCGGATCCCGTTGCGTGAATTCCCTTGGGATTCCGGACCGTTGCGGGTAGGATGAAGACCTCAGCGTGCGGAGGTCTTGCATGAATGTGTCGTTGTTCTCGAGCGTGGGTCCGGTCGGCCTGATCGTCGCAGTATCGGGCGGCCTGTTTCCGGTCATGGCCGCAGCCGATCCCGCGCCGAACATCGTCATCGAGTCCTTCGAGTTCCTGCCGGTCTTCCCGGAGCAGTCGGCCCTGCAGGTCGTGTCGGTGAACAACCACGGCGACTTCTGCGGGCGGCGGAACGCGGGGTTCATCATCCAGGCTTTCCGCTATCTCGGGAACACGCCGACGCCCGGCAGTTTCAGTCTGCTATACAACGACATCAATGATGCGCGGGACACGGTCGGCCACTCCTTCCAAATCTCGCCCCCCTTCGCGGTGCTTGTCGTCGGGCTGAGCGATTTCTTCCGCACGAACTACTTCTACCACTCAATCAACAACCAGGGCTGGATCGCCGCACAGAAGGCCGCGACTTTCGGGCCTCAGCCGTTCGTGCGTCTCGACGACCTGGGCGAGACGGAATTGCCCTCGGGTCCCAGCTGGCGGCTCATCGACGACGAGGGCCGCGTGTGGGGAACGACGTTCGCGGATACAAACGAACAGATTGTGTTCAAGACCCGCTTTGGCCCGGTGCAGAATCTCGGTTCGTTCGGAGCGGACGGAGCACAGATCAACTACATCAACCGCAACGGTGACATCGCCGGACGAACGTACTCGAACTCGACCGACTTTCCTCCGACGGTCGGGCTCGCGGTGGTGGGCGATGTCGAGCACCACGTTGTCAGCGAGACCGGCAACGACGCCATCGCCCTTGCTGTCACGCTCGACGGGCAGATCATCGGAACCGACCGCGGGCTGTGCACGCCCGCGTGCGACGGCAAAGTCTGGGTGATCAAGGACGGGGTGCGCCACAATATCGACGACGAGATCAGCGCCACGCTGGGGTTCTTCCCGACGCTGTGGAACGCGCAGGCCGCGAGCGAGCACGGCTGGATCATCGGGCAGGCCACCGACCCACGCACCAACACCTTCCACTTCTTCCGCATGAAGATACAGGTCAATATCGACTCCGACGGCGACGGATTGCTCGACTTCTGGGAATCCGAGAACGGGGGCATTGATGGCAACGGCGACGGCGTGATCGACTTCAAGCCGTTCAATCTCGGCGCTCGACCCGATCACAAGGACCTGTTCGTCGAGGTTGACGCGGGCACCATCCCGCTCGGCGACGGCGAGGTTTCGAAGCTGGTCTTCGCGTTCGATAACGCGCCGGTCGAGAACCCCGACAGCACCTCGGGCATCCGGCTGCATGTGTTGCGTGACGAGACGAACCTGCCGCTCCCCAACGCCCAGGTCTTTGGCGGGAACTTCCCCGAGGGCTTCGAGGCGACCAAGGCCGCCCGCTTTGGCACGCCGGCCGAGCGAGCAGACTCGAACGCCGCGAACATCTTGAAGGCCAAAGCCAAAGCGGTGCGATACTGCCTGATCTACGACGGCCTGCAGTTCAACGGGAACGCGAAACGCTACAACGGCATCGCGGAGATCGGCGGCAACGACTTCGCCCTCGATTTCGCCGGCTTTGTCTTCAACGACGGGTTCCGCGACGAGGACGACCGTGCCGCCACGTTCATGCACGAGTTCGGACACACGCTGGGCCTGCACCACGGCGGCGCGCTCGACACCATGACGCCTTCCGGAGCCAAGTCTCACCAGGGCAAGCCCAACTACCCGAGCATCATGAACTACGCGCTCTCGCACCCGATGCGGTGGAGCAGCCGATTCTGGACGCTCGATTACTCGCGGGAGGAGTTGGCGCCGCTGGATGAAGGTTCGCTTGACGAGACCGCTGGCATCGCTTCCACGCTCTATCGCAACTATTCAATGCCCTACGGCAACGGCCCCGAGATCGCGAGGCGGTTCCGGCTGGTCAGGCTCGACGGTCGTCGCGTCGACTTCGATGGGGACAGGAGCTTCTCGTTCGGCGCAGCGGAGGATGTGAACTTCCTGCCCGAGTCTGCGGGTGTCGCGGGAACAGCGACGCCCACGCCCGGAGACAAGATGAGCGGACACAACGACTGGCAGAGCATCCAGTATCGCGTCGTAACCGACGACAAGGCGCTCGCGCACGACATCACGATCGCGGAGGGCTGCCCCGATAGCGAATCCATCGCGGCGCTCGATGCGGCAGTACCCATCCCCTGCGACGCCGACCTCGACGGCGACGGCCTGGTTGACGACTCCGACTTTGTCTTCTTCATCGTCGCCTACAACGAACTGGTCTGCGATCAGGATCCGGGCGGCGGCGGTGGTTTAAACGCCCACTCCAACGAACCCGATATCGCCTGCCCCGCCGACCTCAACGGCGATCGCCTGGTCGATGATGCTGATTTCATCCTGTTCGTTGCCGCGTACAACGACCTGCTCTGCCCCTGAATACCCGGACGTCCGAGTTCTCAGCGCCGAACAGCCGCGAGCGGTCTCACGCTCCCGAATTCAAGGTCTTTCCCTGACCACGCCTTCACTCGGCGTTCCAACACGCGCATAGCCGGTGCAGACAGACCCCGACGGAACCGTCTCGCCGAACACGCGCCCGGCCTTGGGCAACAGCTTCTGAGACGTCGCCAGCGCGTCGTCCAACCTCCCGAGCATGTTGTCCACCACCGCGATCTGTTTGAGTATCGCGACATGCCCATTCTCGATCGTGTCGGTCTTGGCCTCCGCGCTCCCGCCCGAGCTTCGCCACGCCGTTGCACGCTCCGACAACGTCCGGGCTGGATCGTTCCTACTTCGTCAACCGCTCCGAAAGACTTCGGAGCCGCGCCTTCACGCCCAAATCGTCTCGCCTGCCCGCGAGCGCAATCTCATAATCCGGCAGCAGCGCCTCCGCCTCGTGCAGCATCTCGACGACCGTGTCCCGCTCGTTCCAGCGGCCCGCAATCTCCGCGGCCGTCATGCGCGCCTGCATCACAACGCTGCACAGCATCAGGTCCTTGCGCTCCGAGACGCGCAGCGACTCGGCCATGTTGTTCAGCTCTTCCAGCAGCGCCCGCGTCTCTGCATCCGGCCGCTCCTTCGCCGCCATCTCCGCCGCCCGCCTCAGCGACTCGATCGCCACGCGATACACCAGCCTGCTCTCGCGGTTGATCGACATCGCGCGCCGCGCATCCGACAACGCCTCTCGCAGGTTCCGATCGCGCTCCTCCTGAGTCTCGCACTGATCCGCCATCGCAAGCCGCGCGTTCGCAGACGCCGCCCACGAAAGACACCGCTTCTCATCGCGCCCGATCAGCTCGGTCGTCATCCGGATCTGCTTCTCGCACAGCGCCCGCCTCTCCTCGCGCGTCGCCGCAAAGCGTCGCATGCGCTCGTAACTCCACGCGAGATTATCGAGCGCCTCCAGGCTCGCGCCCGGCCGCACCGCAAGGTCGCGATCGATCTGCAGCGCCCGCTCGTAATACTCCTTTCCCTCCGCTTCCTTCTTCCGATCGAGATAGATATCGCCGACCTTCACCAGGTTGACCGAAAGATCCATCATCGCCCGTTCGTCCGCCAGGCGCGCGAGCGTCGCCCCTTTCCGCAGCGTCAACGCATCGAGTCTCAACTGCAACGCAGCGTCGAGATTCGCCGACTCGTGCTCGACATCGCTCTCCAGAACCAGCAAGCGCGCCGCCGTCAGCGCAACTCCCGGATCCTCCGGGTGCCGCTCGAGCAGCTCCAGCACCCCCGGCCTCACGTGCCCCAGCCACGATCGCCTCGCCTCCTGCGTCCCCTGTGTATCCGCGATCCGCGCCACTTCTTCATTCAGCACAAGCGTCACAAGCTCCCGCGCGAGCGCCGCGTCGGCCCTTGCCTCCCGCCCCGACCACGCGCTCCATCCCGCCATCCCGAGCAGGCACAAAGCGCCCGCCCCCATCGCGACCGATACGCCTTTCCGCCTCTTCACAAACTTCCGCGTCACATACCACGCCGTCGCGCGCCGCGCCGTCACCGGGCGACCCTCCAAAAACCGCCTCAGGTCCATTCCCATCTCGAGCGCCGACGGATACCGCGCCTCCCGCGGGCCCGCCGTCGCCCGCGCCACAATCGCCTCGAGATCCAGACCATCCATCGATCCCGAGCCCCGCGCAAACGCAAACCCGCCACCCGCCCTCGCACGCAGACTCGCCTCCACATAGCTCTGCCCCGACATCTCCCTGGGCAGCTTCCCCTCGATCAATTCATACAACAGCACACCCAGCGCATAGACATCCGAGCGCAGATCGATCTCCTCTATCCGCCCCGCCAGCTGCTCCGGACTCATGTACGGAATCGTCCCGCCACGCTCCGCCGGCTTCCCGCCCCCCTCTTCCGGCGCATCGCTCACCATCGCCACGCCAAAGTCCACGATCTTCGGTTCGCCCCCATCCGACACAACGATGTTCGCCGGCTTCAGGTCGAGATGCACAATGCCCCGCTCGTGCGCGTGCTGCGCCGCATCGCACACCGCCATCAGCAGCCGCGCCCGCGTCCGCAGATCGAGCTGCTCGCGTTTCGCGTACGCCGTGATCTCCACGCCGTCCACTTTCTCCATCGCCAGAAACGGACGCGCCTCGCCCGTATTCGTGTCCACCCCCGCCTCATAGATCTGCGCGATCCCCGCGTGCGAAAGCCGCGCAAGCGCCGTCGCCTCAAACTCAAATCGCTGAAGCGCCCTCGCGCCCGTGCGCCCAAGCTTGAGCACCTTCAGCGCCACCAGCCGCCGCGTCTTGGGCTGCACCGCCTCATAAACCGCGCCGAACCGGCCCGCGCCGATCAGCCTCAGAACCGTGTAGCTCCCCACCCGCTCGGGCAGCACGCCCCCCCCGCCCTCAACCGCCCGCTCGCCGTCGGTCTGGGGCAAGCCCAGCAACTTCGAGGGCGTCTCCAGCTCCGGCATCTCGTTCTCGTGCTCCAGCAGCGCGTGCACCTGCGCACGAATATCCGCGTCTCCATCACACAGGCTCTCGATGATCGTCACACGGTCGCGCTGCGGTGCTTTTCGCGCCGTGGCAAAGATGCCCTTCACGATCGACCACCGTTCCGGCGTCATGTCGCTCGACACAGCTTCAGTCCCCCTTCCGAAGCTGCTTCGCCAACCACGCCTTCGATATCCGCCACTCCTCTTCCGCCGTCGAAACACCGATGCCAAGCACCCTTGCAACTTCCGGCACCGTCATCCCCGCGAAGAATCTCAATTGCACAACCTGCGCCGCACGCGGATCAAGCCGCTCGTACCGCTCGAGCGCATCATTCAGCGCGAGCACATCAAGGGGCGCAAGCCCTTCCGCGCCCGGCGCATCCCGACCATCAAGCTGCGCCGGTACCTCGCCCCCGCCACGCTTCTCCGCTTGCCTCTTCCGCGCGTGATCCACCAGCACCTGCCTCATCACCCGCGTCGCCAGCCCGAGCGCGCTCAGGGAGTTCATCGCGCCCTCCGCGCCCGATTCCTTCACCAGCCGCAAAAACGCCTCGTTCACGAGCGCTGTCGGCTGCAGCGTGTGTGCCGCACCCTCCTTGCTCAACAGCACCGCCGCCAGCCGCCTCAGGTCCCGATACAAAATCGCCGCCTCCGCAGGCACCGCAGGCTCGCCCCTCCCGTTCTCCGATTCGCTCAACATGCCCCCCCAACTTACCGCAAGTCACCCCAGTCCATCCTCCGCACTGTTCCCGCTCCTTTTCCCGCCTTTTCACCAAGGGTGCCCCAGGCTTTCTGCGCATATATCAGTAAGGTGGAGGTCTGGTCAGGGGGGCCGCGGCATCCGTAGCCCCCCTGACGAGGCCCTTTCTCCCACCCCCTTTCACACCCCGCTGCCGCCAAAATGCCCCTTCTGGTCAAGGGATCTTGTTATTCTCGGACCACGCGAAACCCAGGACCGGAAACTTCCTTCCCGGTTCTGGGCCTTCAATGCCGATTCTGCTTGGCATTTTCGAGCAGTTTCGTTAGCCTTTGCTCTGCGGGAGTCGCACTGCTGATGGGTTTTCCCAGATTTCTCGCTTGTGTTGTACTGGAGGTCCTCATGCTCATCACTCGTCTTGCCATCGCTGCTGGTCTTTGCCTCGTCGCTTCCGCGGCATCTGCCCAGTACTCCATCAAGTCCTCCGTCATCGCCGGAGGTGGCGGACAGAACGCCACCGGCGGCCAGTACTCACTTAGCGGCACGATCGGCCAGGCCGCGGCCTTTGGCCCACCCCTCGCAACCGGCGGCTCGTACTCGCACGCCGCTGGTTTCTGGTGGACCGTCGGCAACTGCCCCGCGGACTTCAACAGCGACGGCGTGGTCGACGACCTCGACTTCCAGATCTTCATCGTTTCGTACAACGAACTCGTCATTCCCCCCGCCAACCCGATCTGCGATCTCAACGCCGACAACCTGGTGGACGATGCCGACTTCGTGCTCTTTGTCCCCGCCTACAACGCGCTCGTCTGCCCCTGACCCGGCAGCCTGAATCTCCACAAGCAGCATGCACGCACAATCAAAGGACACAGGCGCATCGCGTCCGTGTCCTTTTCGCTTTGGCGCCGCCCCCACCCCGCTCCGCGTGATTTCCCGCAACAGGCTCACGGAACTTCCGTGCGGCAATCCACCTCGATCGCCCCCGAAACAATCGCCGCGCGAAGCACCCGCACGCGCCGTCCATCTTCCAATCGCACCAGCCCGCCCGCCACCAGCGGCTCATCCCCGCTCACAATCCGCCACGCGCCCGAGGACTCCTCGCGCCCGATCATCCCCAACATCCCAAGCCCGCCCCAGGATGCCGGCAGCCAAAAACTACCCACGCCCGCTCGCACGCCCGAAAGCCAGATGCCGCCCCCATTCGACCGCACCGCCGTCGAAAACGAGTAAACGCTCTCGTCAACACGCCCCGCGATCCACGCGCGCCCGCTTCCGAAATGCGCCTGCAAATCTCGAACTCCCGGCGGCACCCGCGCGGGCGGATCGCGATTGGCAAGCCACTCGGGAAATCGCACCGTCAACCACGCTGTTGCCTCCGCCTCCGTCACACGCAGCCGCCAGTCTTCCCCCGTGCGGCGCACGCCATCCGGGCCCGCCGTCGGCTCGCCCCGAAACCGATACGCCTCGGTGATGATCCGATTCTCAAGCCGCTGTGCAATCCGCCGAGATTCTGCCCCGTCCATCTCCCCCGAATGAAACCACGACGGCGTTCGCATCGTCAGCCCGTACCCCGCCAGGGCAAACACAAACACCGCCCCGATCAACCACACCACAACCATCGCACGCGATCCGTGATTCCCGCGAGCCGCCCGCCCCGTCGTCCGTGCAATGCGATCGACCCCGCGCCACACGCCGCGCAGCCACAGCATCGTCCGCTCCCAAAGCGTGCGTGCACCCGAACCTGGCTGGACCTCCCTGTTCATCGCCCGCCAGAATATCGCCGCCCGCCCGGCTGCACCCCCCGAAAAGAAAGGGGCCCCCTTTCGGGAGCCCCTTCCGCGCAAATCCCTTTTTGAGTCAATCAGAAGCAGATCAACGAGTCGTAGGCCACGGCGAAGACAGCAAAGTCGCCGTCATCCGTGAAGCCGTCGAGCGAGCCGTCGATGTCGCCGGCCGGGTTGATCAGATCGTTGTAGTACTTCGCGAAGTACACGAAGTCCGTGTCATCAACGCCGCCGTCGCCGTTGAAGTCGGCCGGGCAACCGCCGTTCGGACCACGGTTGTCGCTCGTGAGCGAGATGACCGCCGTGAGCGAGCTGCCGCGGGTGCTGCGGGCGCCCCAACGCTCGTTCGCGAAGAAGGCGTTGCCCATCGTCACCGCGAGATAGTACTGATCGCCGTTCAGGGTGCTGCCGTTCTGATTGTTCAGCGGCCGGCCCAGAGTGGACTGATCAGGATCAAGCGGAGTCACGCCGCGGCTCGGAGCTGTGCCGTACGAGAGCTGGGCGAACGAACCGCCGCAGCCGAAAGCGCCGTCGCCTCCGCCGTTGTTGTTGTTGAACCCCGCGCCGGCATAGCTGATGCTGTTGCCGTTGGCGAGCAGCCCGTTGTTGTTGTAGAGACAGAAGTTCCATTCACCCACCACCGACGAACCCGGCTGGGTGATGTCGAGGAAGGTCACGTCGCTGAGGGGCGACGAGTCGCTCTGATTGAACTGCCCCGTCGTCGGGAGCGGGTTGGTCAGAGAGAAACGAACGAAGCTGACGCCGCGAGCGCGAACCGTCTGATCCGGTGTCGTCTGCGTGCCACCGTTCAGAATCGCCATGTCCGCACCGGTCGCGAGCGCCGGAGAGACAGCCGGACCAGCCGGGATCGACTTGCGGTTGTTGTTGTTGAAGTTCAACGCGAAGGCCGTCGAGACGACCGGATCTTCCGCTGAAACCGCCCAGCCGTCGCCGAAGCCCGAACCCGCGATTGCGACCGCGATGTAGTACTCGCCTGCAGGCAAGATGCCTTCCTGGCCCGAGTACTGCTCGCCCAGGCCCACGCCCGGACGACGCGCAACGCCGTACGAGATCTGGTGGTTATCCAGATCGGACGGACGCTCCACCTCCGGGCCATCGCCGCGACCTTCCGAGATGTCAAACACCTGCGAGTCGGGCGTGTAGACAGCAAAGGCCACCGGAACCGCCGACCCTTCGGTATCGATGTCGAGGAACGTGGTCTGCGCGTAGCTGATCTCGTTCTGGGTGTTGAATTTGTACCACTTGAACTTGTTCGCCGTGGTCAGATTGCCCGAGGCCTGCACGACGCCGTCCGGGAGGTAGCTGCCCGAGTTCAGGCTCGTAGCAGAAGGAGCCGCCGGCGAATCGGCCAAGCCAACCAGAGTGAACACGTACGCCATCGTCTGAGTGGTTCCGGCGATGACGGCATTCACGTAGCGCAGTTCGTTGGTCGCACCGCCCGTGCTGGCCTGCGACTGACCCGTGAAGACGCCGCTGAAGTTGATGTCGCGGCCGTAATACGGACCCGACTTTCCGGGCGAGGCCGGATTGCCGGCGGAATCAAGCTGCGCCGTCGTGTAGGGCGTTCCCGCAGCGAATGTCGACCCCAGCAATGCGCCGGTGTTGTTTGCGAAGTAGAAATAGGTCCGCGTGGTCGCGATGTTCTGCTGGAACAGGTTCGTGCTGGTCAGCGCCGCCGTGCCCGGAGTGCCGGGCTCGACAAACGCCGCGTCGAGCCACAGAAGTGATTCGCCCGCCGGCATCGTGACCGGAGTCGGGAAATTGGTCAGCCCGGCAATCGTGGTGAACCCGGGGCAGATGTTGGTGTCGAACCCGGTCACCGTGAGGGTGTAGTAGGGCGTCGCGGCCGGGTTGATCATGCTCGCGCCGGGTGCCGTAAATCCAGCCGTGGCGACGTCGGACGGACTGTACATGGAGAACCGCATGTCCCACGCCGCGGCCGAACCCGTCAGGCCGTAGGAATACCGGAGCGACGAAAGCGTGCGCGTGCCCGCGAAAGCCGGCCCGTACGGCCCGTTCGCGAAGGACATGTCTTCGAGAATGTGCGAGCAGTTGCCGAGCGACGTTCCGTTGCGCGTGAACGCCGTCGTCGCCGTGTCGTACACGATGATCGGAATCGCCCGATCGCCGAACGCGCCGTGCCGGAACACGACCTCATCCTTGCGATCTCCCAACATTTTCTTGGGCGAGCTGCGATCGATCAAGCGATCGGTCTCATCCGCCAGAACCACCGTGCACGCCATGCCGGCCGCACCGGCCAACAACAATCCAAGCTTCAAACGATCCATTGCCATTACCTCCCTGGACAAAGTGCCCCACGTTCCGAGTTGAACGACTGAGAAATCGGACGCGAATACGAATGAATACCACGGAATCCCGGATTCCGAGGCGAGAACAGACAGAATTTGCGAAAATAGTTTCGGATCTAGTGTTGGTTAGGGGTGGGTCCGGGTGTTATCGGTGCCTCGACCGCCTCCACGCACCCCTTTTCCACACCCACTCCACACGCCCTTGCCCCCGCCTTCCCCCCCAACCGGACCCGTCCGGCCTATCTCGCCTCTTGCCCGCCCGCGCCGGCGCGTCGCGCCCTTCAACTTCGCACGCCCTCAATGCCGCGCCGCTCGCTTCCTCTTCCGCCAAAAAGGAAAAAGCCCCGCCTTCTCGGCTGGGGCTTGTCCATTCTCCGGTCGCTTCTTCCGATCGCCCGGCTCTTACGGGCAGAGGAACGCGTCGTACGCCGAGGCAAACTGCACAAAGTCGCTGTCGTCCACCGCGTTGTCGCTGTTCAGGTCCGCAGGGCAGCCCGCCGGCATCGACGGATCGGCACAGTCAAACAGGTCATACGCCGATGCGAACAGCACAAAGTCGCCATCATCCACAACCTGGTCCCCGTTGAGATCGCCCGGGCATGCCGCGACGATCGTCCCGATCACCGTGATCGTCAGATTCGGAAGCGCGATCGCGCCCGGCAGATTCTCGTCGCTGGTCGTGATCGTGTACACCACCTGATAACTTCCCGCCGGCTGGGAACTGTCGAAAGAGACCTCTCCGCTCAACGCCGAGTTCGCCAGAATGCCCGACGTCGGCACCAGCGTCGTTCCGATGACGCTCGTCGAAGAGACCGGCGTTCCGACCCCCACCACCGAATCGACATCCAGGTCCGCCGTGAGGCTCGGGTTCGCCGCCTGGTTGAACACCAGTGCCGAATGCGTGTGCACGCCGGTGTTGCGGCTGATCGTTCCGAAATCAATCGTTTCCGAAGTCTGCGGCACAATCCCCATCAGCGACGGTGATGCGTGATTCAGAATCATCGCGCTCACGTTGATCGTGTCATTCGCGTCGTTCACGCCCATGCCGGTCCCGTTGCTCGTCAGATCGGTATTGTCGATCGTGATCGTGCCGCTGTACGCGCCGACGCCGCTCGTATTCACGCCCACCGTCAGCGACCGCGTCGCGGCGCTGTACGAGAACGCCTGCCTGGGCCCGGCCTGCACGCACGTCGCGTCGCCCGAGGCCGAAATATCGAACGTGGTCGGAGTCGCGCCGCTCTTGTTCAGCGTCACGCTCTGCGTGCCAAACGCCGGAGCGCCCGTGATCACCGGCCCGAAATCCACGTTCAGCGAAGACGATCCGTTCGCTGCCGGCGAGCCGCCCACGTACAGCATCGAGTCGTTCGGCTGCGTGCCCCAGATGGCCCAGATGTACTCCGGGTGATCGACGAATCCGTTGCGGTTGTTCTGGTAGTACGTCGGGTTCAACGACTGATCGAACACCGTCTGATTGCGCTTGCGCTCGCGCGTGTCGGCCGGATAGTCAAAGTGCCACCGGAGCAGATACGACAGTTTGCCCATCTTCGAGATGCCCGTGCCCCAGCCCGAATCCACCACCTGAAAGTTCCCGGTCGTCGTCGAGCCCGCGGGGTCTCCGTACCGCGTCGCGGCATAGAAAATCGCCCGCGCCATCTCGCCCCGATACTGAATCGTCGAGCCCGCCATCGTCGGGTCCCACTGGCCCGAATTGTCGAGCCCGTACGGCTCGTTGCCGCGCGACGAGTTCACGCTCATGTTGCACGGCCGGAGCATGTGCAGATCGCTGTACTGCGGCGCGCTCGTGCTCGTGTTGCCGTAGCTCTCGGGCCAGGTGTGCTCGCGGTTCCAGGTGATGCCGCTGTCCCACACCGAAGGCACGATCTGGCTGTTGTAGACCAGCACCACGTTGTTCGCGTTGTTCGGATCGCGGTCCGTCACCGGCAGACCAAATCGCGCATCGCCATAACTCCGCGAGATGAACCCCACGCCCATCGCCGTTCGCAGCGAGGCCTTGAGCGTCGCGCCGGTTCCCGTCACGCCGTTGTAGTAATTGGCCGGCGGGTCATACGGATCCGCAAAGGCGGCGCCCGCAACAAGCACGATCGCAAACAGCCCGGTGATCCGAACGAATCCGACATTGCCCAAGTGATTCTTCATTGCTCTCTCTGCCTCGAGGTGGGGTATGGGTGCGGGCCGCGTGCGCGCCCGTCCTCTTAACAATTGTTCCACACGCACACGGATCCGGGGGCGGTCAACCTCCGGTTTCCGCTGTTTTTTCACGGTTTCCGCATATTCGCCCTGTTATTGACCCGCTCTTGACACAGAGTCGCTGCGCCCAAAAAAGAACAGGGACCCTCTTTCGAGGGTCCCCGTCGTTCAACTCGTTTCAGACTTCAAATGTCCAGTGGCTCCCGGTTTTCACCGGGGCCGATGGAATTAGAAGCAGATCAACGCGTCGTAGGCCACGGCGAAGACAGCGAAGTCGCCGTCATCCGTGAAGCCGTCGAGCGAGCCGTCGATGTCGCCGGCCGGGTTGATCAGATCGTTGTAGTACTTCGCGAAGTACACGAAGTCCGTGTCATCAACGCCGCCGTCGCCGTTGAAGTCGGCCGGGCAGCCGCCGTTCGGACCACGGTTGTCGCTCGTGAGCGAGATGACAGCCGTGAGCGAGCTGCCGCGGGTGCTGCGGGCGCCCCAACGCTCGTTCGCGAAGAGGGCCGTACCCATGGTGACCGCCAGGTAGTACTGATCGCCGTTCAGGGTGCTGCCGTTCTGATTGTTCAGCGGCTTGCCCAGAGTGGTCTGATCAGGATCGAGCGGGGTCTGGCCGCGGCTCGGAGCCGTGCCGTACGAGAGCTGAGCGAAAGTACCGCCGCAGCCATACGCACCGTCGCCGCCGCCGGTGTTGTCATTGAACCCTGCGCCGGCGTAGCTGATGCTCGTGCCGTTCGCGAGGAGTCCGTTGTTGTTATAGAGGCACATGTTCCACTCGCCGACCACCGACGAACCCGGCTGGGTGATGTCGAGGAAGGTCACGTCGCTGAGGGGCGACGAGTCGCTCTGATTGAACTGCCCCGTCGTCGGGAGCGGGTTGGTCAGAGAGAAGCGGATGAAGCCGACGCCACGAGCGCGAACGTCCTGGTCGGGCGTCGTCTGCGTGCCACCGTTCAGAATCGCCATGTCCGCACCGACCGCGAGCGCCGGGGAGACGGCCGGACCAGCCGGGATCGTCTTGCGGTTGTTGTTGTTGAAGTTCAGTGCGTAGGCCGTGGGGACCACGGGATCTTCGCCCTGCACAACCCAGCCGTCACCGAAGCCCGAACCAGCCAGAGCCAGCGCCATGTAGTACTCGCCGGCAGGCAGAACGCCTTCCTGGCCCGAGTACTGCTCGCCCAGGCCCACGCCCGGACGACGCGCAACGCCGTACGAGATCTGGTGGTTATCCAGATCGGACGGACGCAGCGGCTCCGGACCATCGCCGCGACCTTCCGAGATGTCGAAGATCTGCGAGTCCGGGGTGTACACGGCAAACGCCATGGGAACCGCCGAACCTTCGGTGTCAATGTCCATGAACGTGGTCTGCGCGTAGCTGATCTCGTTCTGGGTGTTGAACTTGAACCACTTGAACTTGTTCGCCGTGGTCAGGTTGCCCGAGGCCTGGACGATGCCGTCCGGGAGGAAGCCGCCCGAGTTCAGGCTCGTCGCCGTCGGAGCGGGCGGCGAGTCGGCCGAGCCAACCAGGCCGAAGGCGTACGAAACGGTCTGCGTCGTGCCGGCCTGCACCGCGTTGATGTAACGCAGTTCGTTGGTCAGGCCCGCCGTGCTGGCCCAGGACTGGCCAACAAACGTGCCGCTGAAGTTGATGTCACGGCCGTAGGTCGGCGTGCCATCGCCCGGCGAAGCCGAGCTGCCAGCCGCATCCAACTGCGTGGGCGTGTACGACGTGCCGGCAACGAAGGTCGCACCGAGCAGCGAGCCGGTGTTGTTACCGAAGAAGAAGTACGTGCGCGTCGTCGCGATGTTCTGCTGGAACAGGTTCGTGCTGGTCAGCGCCGCCGTGCCCGGAGTGCCGGGTTCAACGAACGCCGCATCGAGCCAGAGGCGCGATTCGCCAGCGGGCATTTCCACGCTGCTGGGCAGGAGGAAGAAGCCCGTGCGGGTGGTGAAACCCGGGCAGATGTTCGTGTCGAAGCCCGTCACCGTGAGGGTGTAGTAGGGCGTCGCGCTCGGATCGATCATGCTCGCGCCGGGGGCGCCGAAGCCGGCCCAGTCAACCTGGTTCGGGCTGTAGAACGAGAACCGCATGTCCCACGCCGCGGCCGAGCCGGTCAGGCCGTAGGAATATTCCATGCCGGTGATCGTGCGGGTGCCGGCGTACGACGTGCCGTACGGGCCGGGGGTGAGGTTGATGTCCTCGAGGATGTGCGAGCACGTACCAATCGAGAACGCGTTGTGGACGAACGAGGTCGACGAGTTGTCGAAGATGATGATGTTGATCGCACGATCGCCGAACGTGCCGGCCGACTGGCGGAGGAACGAGTCCTTCGCGTCAACAAGCACCTTCTTCGGCGAGCTTCGATCAAGCACGCGATCCGTTTCGTCAGCCATGGCCACCGTGCATGCCGCACCGGCAGCGCCCAAAAGCATGAGGGCGAACTTCTTCCGATCCATTGAGACACCTCCAAAAAGGGTTTGCGCAAACCACACACAAAGCACAAACGAGACTCGTCCTTCAGAAACACATTTCAGACCGAACCGGTCAACGGAGCTCTGCGCTGTATGAAGCAGACATGGCCGACGAGACCGCCTCTCGTCCGGCTACGGCTTCACACCAACGACTCAAGATCTTCCAAAAAGGAATCTCCCTTCGAACTCCCCTGACGAGACCTGTCCGGCATCCAACATACATCGAGGCGTAACCCCTGTCAATCCCATTTCTTGCATGGCCCGAAAAACAAAGGCTTTCCACAGGTCTTCCACCCTCGTTCACAGCCCTTCACCCACGCTGAAACAGGCCTTTTCCGTCCGAGAACTCTTCTGCCCCACTGGCCCGGTCGCTCCCTCGCCCTTCGCAACACGCTTGCAGCCCACATCGACCACCGCACGCCACCGATCCAACCCCGTTTTTATTTCGTAGCGTCGTCTTTTGGTTATTGCGTGCGCGCCACCAACAACGCACATCGCCAAACACACACATCCACACCCACCCCACGCGGCACCCCACCCCGTGATTGTGTATTTGATTATGTAAGTACTTTCTGATTTGTTGCGGTTCTTCTCATTGGCCCCGCCAACCACTCTTGCCTCTACTGCCGCCCCGCCGTCACCCGATAGCTCGCGTTCCCCTTCGCATCCAGCCCTGCGTGCTTCCCCTCGTCCATATAAAACGAGTACCGCTCCGTCGTCACCTCGCCCATGGGGGTCAATCGAACCGAGCCATCAAAGAACGCCAGGTTGCCCACCTGCACCCCGTGCCACCAGCCCGATCGCTTCGGCGTCTGCCGGATGTAATCGAGCGGATACCGGCCCGCGATCATCACGCCGCTATCCCCAAGCACCACAAACCGCGAGGGCGTCGTCATCAGGTGCTGTGGCCCAAGCCACCACGCAAAGTTGCTCTGCTCCGGACACTCCGGCACTTCAAGCCCCGTGCGTGAACCCGGCAGGCAATACATCCAGTCGTTCGCGTCGTAACTCGTGCCAAGCTGCTCATACACCGTCGTGCCCGCAGCACCCCCGATCCCGCCAGCCGCGGCCGGGCCCACTTTGACCCAGATGTTCTGGTTCGTTGTGAAGCTGTCCCACGATCCGTTATCCAGCGGGCACTTGAACGTGCCCACTTTGTCCCGGATGGACAGGTCATTCTCGATGTACGGATTGATCGGACGCAGCGGGTCTGCCGCGGCAAACGGCACGTTCGTCCCCGTCCCGTGCCAGTTCACCCCGCCCCACGACCACGTCACGCTCGAGACCAGACCGCGCGGCGCTCCCGATGCCGGCACCTTGCCCGGTGGAATCCACCGAGCAATGTCTTTGCTCCGCGGCACCGGAAACACCCGGAAGTCCCCGATGTACATCTGCCATGCCGCGTTCAATTGCTTCAGGTTCGCCGCGCACCTGGTCCCCATCGCGCTCTTGCGCACCAGCTTCAAGCCCGGCATCAGAAGCGACAACAGAATCGCGATGACCGCGATCACCACCAGCAGCTCAATCAGTGTGAAACCCCGACGCTTCATCGTCCGCGCTCCGTGCAGACCCATCCTCAGGGGCGCAGTATCGCACACGCGTCAAGAGGCCGCGCGCGGTTCTTCAACGGTACTTCTTCGGATTCTGCGCGTTCAAACCGCCCCCGCCGATCGCCGCGGCACCAATCGACCGCGGGCCGGTCTTCCGACCGGCCCGTGGCAGTGAGGAGGTGTCGCCCGCGCCGATGCTGGGAAGACCAGCGGGGCAAACTCGGGATGGATTTGGTGGCACCAGGCTGCCGTGGCACCGGGCTTCCGCCCGGTGTGCTTGTCTTTCCTGTTCTGCGCTTCATGCGCACCGCCCGGAAGGGCGGTGCCACGAAGAGCCTTGCCGAAAGGCCTTATTTCTTCTCGATCTGCTTTTCCATCGCATCAAGCCGCTTGTTCATCTTCTCGAGCTGCTCGCTCAGGCGATCGAGCTTGTCGCCCACGCCAGCGTTCATCTCGTGACGCGGGAAACTCTGCGCACCCGGCGCCGGGGGGGGCGTGGGCTGCGAGAACTGCACCCAGCCCTTGGGCATCGTGAAGTTCTGGCCGTGCTCCTGCCACCACTTGGCGCCCAGGTTGCCCGCTTCCGCGGCCTGCACCCGGGCTTCTTCGAGCTGCTTGAGCGCTTCGCCCAGGCCCGCGTTCACCTGGTCGCGCACCTGATTCCAGTCGGTCGCGTTCAACTGGGCCCGCAGCGCCTCGACCTGCGCCTTCACCTGCGCTTCAACACCCTTGAGAATCTCGACGAGTTCCTCGGAATCGAAGCTCTCGTCATCAGTCGAGCGCGTGACGGTGACCCGCGTCTGCAGCTTGCCGGCATCGAACTCGGCGAGTTTCACGCGGATCGTCTGGCTCTCGCCCTTGCGGAGAATCTTCAGCGCAAGCTCGTCGCCCGGGTTCTTGGTTTTCAGAATGGCCCGGAGCGCCTCTTCGCCTTCGATGGGTTTTCCGTCGGCCTCGACGACGATGTCCTTGGCTTGCAAGCCGGCCTGTGCCGCGGGCAGGCCCTCGGTGACACTCATCAGCATCGCGCCCTCCTGGTCACCTTCGGAGTCGGCATCGGTCATGGTCACGCCGAGCATCACGCGCGGCGCACCCTTCACAATGATGCGGGGCGAACCCGGCGCCGCAGGGGCCGCGGGCGCACTCGGGGCAATCATCGCCAGGTTGCGCAGGCCCCGGACATTCGGCACCTTGGGAACATTCGGGACAGCGGGCAGCGATTTCACGACATTGCCATCGCCATCGAGGATCTCGATCTTGCCGCCCTTCTGGCGGTACTGGCTCTTGGACAACTTCTCGCCGTTCCTCTGCACGGTGACTTTTCCGTTTTCGTTCGTGACGGTGAAGGTGTCGCCGCCATCGACCGTGGTCATCACCGAGCGCGAGCTGCTGGCGGTTTCGCTTTCCGAAGCCTCGCCCAGGGGCTGGCTGAAACTGCCCTTGATCGTCTCTTCGTCGTCCGGCGCGTTCACTTCGCCAGCGCGCCCCGCTGCAAGCGCGAGCGCTGCGCACACCCCGAGACCCAGCATCCCGACCCGCTTCGTCCAGACCTTGCTCGCCATTTCGTTCACCAGTTCCATAACAAACTCCTTGGGAATTCCGCTTCGTTGGTTTCTCTCTGAAGCCCCTTCCCGGATGGAAGGGGCTGAGGAAAGGGTTCGGCTTTTTGCCTTTGCTGCTAGCTTTCGTCCCCGCCCCTACACCGGCTGCTTCGGCTCGATCACCTTCACCGGCAGGGGCAGCTTCCGCCCCGCATCGTCCACCTGATAGCTGTTCACGCTCTCAACCCGCGCCCGCTCCACGATCTGGCGCAGATACACAACGTCGTATCCGAGGCCGTCCGCCGCCGGCTTGGACTCGAGCACAACAAACTCCGGCAACTGCCGGATCACGCGCCCCTCGTCCTTACCCTTGGCGAGATACGAGGACAGCGCCGCATCCGGAGTCTGTTCTTCCATCTGTGCCGGCGGGAAAAATGTGCCGGCCGTGTTGCCGGTCGGGGTTCCGCCTCTGGGCATCACAAACATCGCGATCGCCAGCACGGCGGCCGCCGCCCACCCCGCCCACTGAGGAACGCGCAGCCGCCGATCGCCCAGCTCGCTCCATTCCGACTTCGGCAACGCAACCACATCGGCAATCGAGATCGCCTCGCCCACCGCCTGGTCGAGCAACTGCTTGTCGCGCTGCGCCTGCGCGAGTTCGCGCCAGAGCGACGAATCGGCCGCCCCGAGCATGTCGAGTTCGACCCAATCGCCCGCCCCCGCGACGCCATCCACCACGCGGCTGATCAAGATGTCTTTTTCTGCCATGCTCATGCTGACTCCGCCCTTCCGCAGCAACCCACCACCAACCCACCACCCAATCAAGATGCGCGAACCGCCCGATCCCGTCGCCCCCCATCCGGCGACCGCCTCAAAACCCGTCCGGAAAAGTCCCCGTTTTTGATCTCTCGCAAGGCAATTCGAGAGAACGCGGAGTTGCGGAGGTGGCGGAGTAACGCGGAGAAAACAGGAAATCGGGAATGAATCGAACCGCATGGGTCGCGGAGACTTGGCCGACTGCAACTCGGCCTTGAACTCTTTCCCTTCAACCTTCTCTCTCTTTGTTCTCCGCGAGACTCCGCCACCTCCGCATCTCCGCGTTCTCTCTCTTCAACGCTTCGCCGCCTCTTCCGCCATTTCGCGCAGTTGCTTCCGCCCGCGTGCGATCCGCGTCTCCACCGTCGTTTCCGGAATACCCAGAATGTTCCCGATCTGGCGATAACTCAGGCCTTGCACGCTCTTCAAAAGCAGCGGCTCGCGATATCCGTCGGGCAACTTCCTCGCAAGGTCGAGCAGGCGCGCCGCCTCTTCGCGCCGCGTGGGCGTCGCGCTCGGCATCGGCTCGCTCTCGTTCACGGGGCCGCCGTCCGTGTCCCCCCCACTCCCGGGCGCATCGAGCGACCCGTGCAATCGCAGTTTTCCGCGCCGTGCCGCGAGCCGCGCCACGTTCGTCGCCACCGTCCGCAGCCACGGCTTCAACATCGCGGCATCGCGAATCTCGTGCCCCTTACCCACCAGTGTCGTCGCAACTTCCTGAAGCAGGTCTTCCAGGTCGGCCCACCGAGGCTTGTGCGTCAATAACAACGCCGCGACCCAGCGACGGTTTTCTTCCCACAGCCTTTTGAGTTCTTCGTGATCGTCGGCCGTCAGCCGCAGAGCAGGACGCGTCGAGGGGCTTGCACTCGGGCGCGCATCATCCCGCAGCTCCACGTGCAATGGAGGCACCGATCCCGGCTCCAAGCTGTCGGCACGTTCGTCTTTCATCCCAGACTGCCAACCCGCCCCCACACCCCACCCGCCCCCCAACCCCGTCCTCTTCTTCCGAAGATGCGCGTTCAGGATTCACCCGTCACCCATTTCGTCGTTCACTTCTTCTTTCCCATTGCCACTTTGCCCCCCATGCCACTTCGCCACTTTTCGCCCTGTGCCTTCGGCCTAACAACTACCCTTCACCGATGGACGACCCGTCCGAATCCTCATCCGTCCCCGCGATTCGCCCCGAGGACCGGCGCGCCATCATGGACCGCGACCCGCCCTCGGCAATCCCGCCTGACCCGCCCCCACCCCCGCCCTCCATTGTCGAGGCCCGGCTCGCCATGCGTCGCCCGCCGAACACGCAAGCCGTGATGTCGCTGGGCGACCACCTCGAAGAACTGCGCACCCGGTTCATCCACGCGATCGTTGGGATCATGGTCTTCTTCCTGGTGAGCCTCTACTTCGGGCCCACGATCCTGAACTGGCTCATCTGGCCCGTGCAGCGCGCACTCCGGGCCGAAGGTTTGTCGCCGACCATGCTGGCGACGGGCATGTTCGAGACGTTCTTCACCTATCTGAAGATCTCGACCGTCGCAGCAATCCTTCTCGGCTTTCCGTGGATCCTGTGGCAGGTTTGGAAGTTCGTCGCGCCCGGTCTCTATCGCTATGAGCAGCGCTTCGTCACCATGCTGCTGCCGATGAGCCTGATCCTCGCGATCCTCTCGACGCTCTTCCTCTACTTCGTTGTGCTGCCGGTCATGCTGCACTTCTTCGTGCACTTCGGCGCGACGGTCAGCCCCGAGAAGGCGGCGGTCGCGCCGCTGCCCGCGAACGTCTCACTGCTTTCACTCCCCGTGCTCACCGCCGACCCGCCCGCGCCCAAGCCCGGCGACGCATGGTTCAATTCCGAAATGAAAGAACTGCGCCTCGCCCTCGCAACGCCGAGCGGCGCGATCAGCATCTACTCGACCGCGCTCTCGACCTCGACGGGCATCGTGCTCCAGCCCCGAATTCAGGAATGGGTGGATTCGTTCCTCGGCCTCGCGCTCGCCTTCGCCGCGGGCTTTCAATTGCCCGTCGTCGTGCTTCTCCTGGGCTGGGTCGGCATCGTCACGCCCGCGTTCCTCTCGCAGTACCGAAAGCACGCGCTCTTCGTCATCGCCGTCATCGCGGCACTTCTCACCCCGCCCGACCCGGTGAGCATGATCATCCTGATGGTCCCGCTCTGGCTGCTCTACGAATTCGGCATCGTCATGCTGCGAATCTTCCCCGCCTCCAAACTCGCCGCCAGCCGAGGCCGCGAACGCGATGGGGAACCGGCCGAAGGCTGACCTCTCCCGCCTTTCATTTGCGATTTGCTCATTTGCGATTTCGAGCTTTTTCCCAATGCCTTCCGATCAAGACCACATGCTCCGCGCCCTCACCCTCGCCCGCACCGCGGCAACCCTGGGCGAAGTCCCCGTCGGTGCCGTCATCACCCGCGACAACGAAATCATCGCCGAAGCCCACAACCGCCGCGAGAGCGATAAATCCCCCTTCGCCCACGCCGAGTTCCTCGCGATCCAGCAGGCCTGCAAGGCAATCAACGCCTGGCGCCTCGAACGCTGCACGCTCTATATCACCCTCGAACCCTGCCCCATGTGCGCCGGACTCATCGTCAACGCCCGCATCCCCCGCGTCGTCTTCGCAGCTCCCGACCCCAAAGCCGGCGCCGCAGGCACGCTCATGAACCTCCTTGAAGACCCGCGCCTCAACCACCGCTGCGAAGTCGTGCGAGGCCTGCTCGCGCCCGAGTCCGCCGAACTGCTCACGACGTTCTTTCGGAGCCTGCGCGCTCCGAAGCCTCTTCCCTGAGCGAATTTCCATCCTCCAGAATCCCGCTCGCTCGAAAGAACCCGCGCAGCTCGTCCGCGCGAAATTCGATGCCGCACTCCGGACACCGATCCTGTTCCGCAAGTCCGCGCAGCACAAATCCGCAGTCGGTGCAGATCAAGCCTTCGGCAAGGCGCACGTTCTCGCGCGCCTTTCGCACAGCCCGCCGCAGATTCCATCGCAGGATGAAAATTTGCCCGACGAGCATTCCCAGGCTCAGCGCGATCATGTATCCGATGAACATCCACAAATGATCACGGGCCGCCAAACTCGCCGCAAAAATTATCGCGAGAATCGTCCCAAGAGACAGCAGCAGCAACATCCCCGTGCTTCGCCACATCGACTGCTTCAACCACTTCTGAGTCAACGGTCGCTCCTGCCACGCCGACATCTGATCGCGGGGCAGGCCGGAGAGCAACCGTGCCACAATCGACACGCCCGGCCGCGGCAATTCGCCTCCCAACGCAAACCGCGCTTCACGCACACCACGCACCGTCGTCGGCAGGAGGCCGCACGACATCCAAAAAAGGTGTAGCGCGTCCGCGTTCCACTCCTCGCCGCACGCACACTTGCCCTCCGCGCCGGCACCGACATCTCTTCCACACTCCCAGCACACCCGGCCGTCTCTGCGCCGGATCCGAGATGCGAACCACGCGCCGTATGCAAACATGGGGAGAAAGAGAATCCGAAACGCGAGGAACATCGCCAGACCCGGCAGCACCATCTGCCACCCCATCGCCGCCGGGCTCGACTTCCTCGGAGAAATTGTGGTCAGTGGAAACAGGATGAAAAGCAGCGGCGCTCCCGCGATCAGAATCCCGATCATCCAGAACATCGCGGCTCGCCGCCGGCGCGTAAAACCGTGCAGCTTCCAGAATCGATCCGCGCCCGGCGCGATCATCGGCCCGCCGATCAACCAGTACTTCCAAGTCTTCTCTCGTATCACAATCCGTTCGGCATGCATCAACAACAATGTAACGTTCCGGGTCTGTCCCTTCCTCTGCTCTGCAATTCTGCTTCTCCCATGCCAGAACTCCCTGAAGTCGAACGCACCCGCCTCTCGCTTCTTCCGATCGTCGGTCGGCGCGTGCTCGATGCCCGCCTCTTCCGCACCGATATCTGCGATTCGTACTTTCTCGAAGGTCAGCCGAAGCGAACGACTCGCGGGGATCTGCTCAAGAACAAACGCATCGGCTCCCTCATCCGCCGCGGCAAGCAGCTCGCCATTCTCTCCGACGACGACAACATCCTCTGCATCCAGCTCGGCATGTCCGGCCGCCTCTGCCTGCTCAAACCCTCCGAAGCCCGCGCGCTCAATCTCCCCGAGCAGCCCCGCTCCATGTTCGCCTTCGACGACAAAACCGTGCGCGCCCGCACCGCTCGCGAGCGCGTCCGCGCCAAACTGCCCAAGCACACACACGCGCTCTGGAAACTCTCGAGCGGCGCCATCCTCCTCTTCATCGATCCGCGCCGTTTCGGTGGCCTCTCCACCTACTGGACCGAGCGCGCCTTCCGCAAGCTCCGCTGGTCCGCCCTCGGTCCCGACGCCCTCACCATCACCGCCCGCGATCTCGCCCGCGCCTGCGAAGGCTCGCACCGCCCGATCAAATCTCTCCTCCTCGATCAATCCGCCCTCGCCGGCGTCGGCAACATCTACGCCGATGAATCCCTCTTCCGCGCCCGCATCAACCCATCCACCCACGCCAGCTCACTCACCAAGCCGCAGCTCACGTCTCTCGCAAGCGCCATCCGCTTCATCCTCGCCCGCGCCATCAAAGCCGGTGGCAGCACGCTCCGCGATTACGCCGACTCCACCGGCACCAAGGGCAACGCCCAATCGCTCCACGCCGTCTACGGCCGGGCCAACATGCCCTGCCCCAACTGCTCCCACCCTCTCCGCGGCACGCGCCTCGCCCAGCGCGCCACCGTCTTCTGCCCCGTCTGCCAACCTTCACCTCCAAAGCCTCACCCCCAAATGAAACCAGCATGAACGCCCCACCGTGCGCGCTCAACGCTTCCTCGCCTCCTCCACCAACGTTTCCACACACCAACCTCGACCAGCCCACAGTTTCCCTGAAAGTGCCCCCGCTCCGATCCGCCTCTCAGGCCGAATGTCTTTCTTCCTAGTAAGAGAGATACATTCAGTCGTAGTAGAAACAAGTCCTGTCGTTCGGTGGATGACTTTCGCTCACGCGATGGAAGCCCTTCAAAATCAATAGTTTACGACCGACCGCCGCACCTGCACATCCTGTCGCTTGCGTGTCACTTGCCGCGCCCGGCGCGCGACACTCCCCGTCGCTTCCTGTCGCTTGGGCCACGCCGACCCGCGAACCCCACTCCTTCCCGCCATCACCCGGCGCGTTCTCCACACCCTTTCCACATCGCCTGTCGCTTCGTGGCACCGCC
>JAEUJD010000166.1 GCA_016793015.1 Phycisphaerales bacterium | reverse complement strand
GGCACGCCCGTTTCCATCGCCCGATGTTGCACAGTTGCTGAAGCAGGCGACCGCGCCGATCGATTTTGGCGAGATCAAGGGGCAGGAGACGGTGAAGCGGGCGATCGTGGTTGCCGCAGCTGGCGGGCACAACCTGGTGATGCTCGGACCGGCGGGCACGGGCAAGACGATGATGGCCAAAGCGCTTCCCGGCGTGCTCCCCCCGCTGACGCCGGACGAGGCGATCCAGGTAACGCGGATTTACTCTGCCGCCGGGCAGCTTGCGCCGGGGCAGGGGCTGGTTTCGACGCGTCCGGTGCGGACGCCCCACCACACGGCCAGCGGCGCCGCGATCGTGGGCGGAGGCATGATCCCGAGGCCCGGAGAAATTAGCCTGGCGCACCACGGCGTGCTGTTTCTCGATGAATTGCCGGAGTTTCCGAGGGACGTGCTGGAAACCCTGCGCCAGCCGATGGAAGACCATGTGGTGACGATCGCGCGTTCGCACAGCGCCGTGCGGTTCCCGGCGAATTTCATGCTGGTCGCCGCGATGAACCCGACGCCCCGGGGCGATGTGGCGCCCGGTGAGGTCGGTCGGAACGAGATGGAACGATACCTCTCGAAGATCAGCGGCCCCTTGCTCGATCGCATCGATATCCACATCGAGGCGCCGGCCGTGCCGTTCCGCGAACTCTCGCGGCGCAACGAGCAGGCCACGGGCACAACGACGGCGCAGATGCGCGAGCAGGTGGCGCGGGCGAGGGCTCGGCAGCACGCAAGACAGGGCGAAATTCCCAATGCCCGCCTCAGCGGCAAGAAGCTCGACGAGATGGTGAACCTCGACGAAAACGCGCTGACCATGCTCGGTCAGGCGATGAACGAGATGGGGCTCTCGGCGCGGGCGTTCGACAAGATCCGGCGCATCGCGCGGACGATTGCGGATCTGGCCGAGTCGGACATCGTGACGTCGGAACACATCGGCGAAGCGGTGCAGTACAGACTGCTTGATCGCAAAGTGTGATCTGGCGTGGGAAAGCCGAAGACTCGAGAGAACGCGGAGATGCGGCGTTGCGCGGAGGGGAAAGATCGCTCTGATTCAAGCGCCATCCACGCCCCGAAATCACACGGACTCTCGAACTCTCATCTTCCAAATACCCGCTCTCTGTCTTTCCTCCGCGAGTCTCCGCATCTCCGCGTTCTCTCGACGTATTGACTACGCCGCGATCGAACGCTTGCGTGTGTGGCGTGAAGAACCGCCGAGGCTGCCAAGATCGAGCAATGCCGCGATGATGACCAGAATCAGATAACCGCCCTGCACGCCACCGTGCAGATTCGCGAAGGCCCACGCCAGGGTTGTGTATGGCGCGAAGAAGAAGCCGAGAATCGGCCACACGAACTGGCCCGCGAACGCCCGCTGTAAATAATCGCCAAAGAGCCACAGGCAGAACAGCGTCACGCGGGGCAGGAACATCGCGAAGAGAACGAGAATGCAACCCATGCAATCTCCTTCGGAATTCACCGAAACAGGATTCGCGCAAACAACTGCACCACCAGCAGGGCCTGCACGCCGGCGATCAGGTCGTCGATCAGGATGCCCATGCCGCCCGGCAGTTTCTGGAGGCCGCGGGCGGGCCAGAGTTTCAGG
The DNA here is from genome assembly GCA_016793015.1 of Phycisphaerales bacterium. Taxonomy (GTDB): domain Bacteria; phylum Planctomycetota; class Phycisphaerae; order Phycisphaerales; family UBA1924; genus JAFEBO01. Next base: position 22,528 of record JAEUJD010000166.1, on the reverse strand, counting down.
ATGTCGAAGACCCGGAACGCTACAAACGCACCCCCAAGCGTGAGGATGAGTGTCTGGAGCGAGACCTCGATGTGGGCGGGCAAAAACAGGAGTGCGATCGCCTGACCGGCCGTCTCATCCGCGACGGCCTGCCCGGGGTCTTTTTTGCCGAATTTGGCCTCGGCCGCTTCGCCCTGCACCAGGCACCCGATCGAGAAAAGGATGCACCAGGCGATCAGGGCGGCGTTGTAGACGATGGGTGAATGGGCCGGGCCGAAACCGAAGTAGATCAGCCCTGCCGCGAGAACCACGGTGGGCATCGACCCCCAAGTCCCGCTCGCCGGACGCATGTGGCCGAGGCCGAACGTCGTGATCCAGAGCAGTTTGGAAGCGTTGGCCATGGACCTGTATCGGTTCAGTGAGGCGACGCACTGGCCTGTGCCGCTCGAACCGCGTAGGGGATAATCGAAAGGGCGGTGACGATGACGGCGGTCCAGACCATCGCGTCGATCAGTTTGCGGGCGGGCATCCCGGGCATCGGGCTGGCGAAGGCCAGAATCAGGAAGATCGCCATGATGCAGCCGCACTGGACACCCATTTTGGCCTTGCCGCTGAGCGAGGCCGAAAAATCGATCCCTCGGGATTCGAGGACGGCCCGGATGGTGGTCACAAGCAATTCGCGGGAAAGGACGACCAAGGCCATCCAGGGCATGACGCCGCTCACCTGAAGTGCTTTGCCATTCGAGAGTTGGCAATCAAATGCGGGTCCGGCCATCATCGCGAATGCGCCGACCACCAGGAGCTTGTCGGCAAACGGGTCCATGATGCGGCCGAACTTGCTGATGACCCCCCACCGGCGGGCGAGCAGACCGTCCAAAAGGTCGGTCAGCGCGCCAAGGCCAAAGAGCACAAAGGCCCAGAGCATCGGGGCTGTCGGGGCGGAAAAGTTCTCGTCCAGCTTCGGATACCGCCACAGCGAAAGCAGCGTGATAAGCCCGCCCGCAAGCAGCAGCCTCGCCAGCGTGAGCATGTTCGGGACCGCAACCCGCCAGCCGACAGCACGCACGGGGACGTGCAAAGCGGGCCGAGTGGGTGCGATTCCGGGTTCGGGGTTCACGCGCTCAAGCGTACCCAGCGGCTAGTACCCGATCGGATGAAATCCGGCAAACCCCAAACCTCACCCCCCACACCCCAACCCCCACACCCCCACACCCCCACACCGCCACCTGAAAACGGTCTCCCAAGTGCCCCGCAAACTCCCCTTCACAAACGACAACAACGCCTTCCTGAGTTGAACCGGTAGTTGGTTCCCACTATCCTCTGCCCTTCGCCCGGCAGAGCCGGGGCCTTGGGGGGCATCGCCGGTCGGCGGTGTTTGTTTGGCGGCATGTGTCGCCCGGTCGGGCGAGCGAGGGGCGTCGCCTCCTCGGCTCAAAACGGGCCTCGCCCGAAGGGGCCAATCGTTGGATCAAATCATCAACCCACTGGCTCTCTACGCGGCGTGCGGCCTGGGCGCGATCGGCGTTGCATTTGCCCTGCCCCGGAAAGAAGGCAAGAACCCGCAGATCATCGGCGCGATGCTGGCATCGATCGCCGGCGCGATCGTGCTGATCGCGATGGGGCTCAAGGCGGGCGGTTTCTTCGGGATTGGTAATTCGCCCAGCATCTACTTCTATGTGTTCGGCGGGGTCGCTCTTGGAGCCTCGCTCCGCGTGATCACGCACCCCCGCCCGGTGTATGCGGCCCTCTACTTCGTGCTGAGCATTCTCGCGACGGCGGGGCTGTTTCTGATCCTGTCGGCCGAGTTCATGGCGTTTGCCCTGGTGATCGTGTACGCCGGCGCCATCCTTATTACATACCTCTTCGTGATCATGCTCGCGACGCAGGCGCCGACCGAGGAACTGGAAAACGCGCTGGCGGATTACGACACGCAGGCGCGGGAGCCGATCGTGGCGACTGCCGCGGGTTTTGTGCTGCTGGCGGTGCTGACCACGCTGCTGTTCCGGGGCGTGAACGACATGCCCTCGCGGAAAAGCCCGGGCGGTCAATCGCTGCTGGCGGAGATGCCCCGGAAGATTGAATCGGCGCTGACGTTCAGCGGGCAGTTGCCGGCGGGGAGCAAGGTCGTCGTCAACGAGAACGCCGAGGCGGTCGTGGACTTTGCAGCCCGGACCGTGCAGATCCGCGACGCCGCAGGCGTGGTGAGCTCGGCCAAGTTGCCCCCGGACCTTGCGGTGTCGAACGTCGAGATGGTGGGCTTCAACCTGCTCCGCGATCATCCGGGCTCGATCGAGATCGCGGGCGTGATCCTGCTGATGGCGATGCTGGGCGCTGTGGTGCTGAGCCGCAAGCAGGTGCAGCTCGATGAAGACGCGAAGGAGCGTCATTCCAGGAGCCTCGCGGCGGAAGTCGCCCAGGGCGTGGAGACCAACCCATGAGCACCACTCTCACGCTCGCTCAAGACGGCTTTCCGACAGCGTTCCAGAGCGTCACGCTCGCGCACTACCTGTTCATCTCGGCGGTGATGTTTGCGATCGGGCTGATCGGGTTCCTGACGCGGCGCAACCTCATCATCATGTTCCTCTGTACGGAACTCATGTTCCAGGCCGCGGGGATCGCGCTCGTCGCGTTCAGCCGCTTCCACATGGACATGACCGGACAGAGCTTTGTGATCTTCATTGTGACAGTGGCAGCAGCGGAAGCGGCGCTCGCGCTCGCTCTCGTGGTGCTGCTCTTCCGCAAGCGGGAAAGCCTGGATGCGGAAGAATGGTCGGAGTTGAAGGGCTGATTCGGCGGACGGTTTTCTGATCGCCCGGCGGCAATCACCTCTTGCGGAGCACTCGTGACGACTTTTCTATCCACTCTTGCACTCGCCAGCGCCGCACCGGCCCACGGCTCGTCCGTGACGCCCGCGCTTTCCCCGATCCTTCCCGGACCGGCCGAAGCGCTGCTCATGCTCGCGCTGCCCCTGCTCGGAACCGTGCTCTGCACGCTCTGCGCCATCCTCCGGGTGAAGAGCAAACTGCCCGCGTTCCTCACCGTCGCCTGCCTTGCCGGATGCTTCGCCATCGCCGTGCGGCTCTTCCTGAACCAGACCGGCGCCCCGGTCATCACTTCCGGCTTTGAATGGTTCTTCCTCGAGTGGGGCGAAGGTAACGGACAACGGCTCGTCGCGAACTTCTCGCTCTACATCGATTCGCTCACCGTTCTTTGGATGCTCTTTGTCACCGGCCTGGGCACGCTCATCGCGCTCTACGCCAGTGAATACATGAGCCCGGACCTCGGCACCGGTTACTGCCGCTTCTTTGCCGCGTTCAACCTCTTTGTCTTCAGCATGACCGCCCTGGTCATGGGCGACAATCTGCTCCTGCTCTTCCTGGGCTGGGAGGGCGTGGGACTCTGCTCGTACCTGCTCATCGGCTACTACTACAAGAAGCCCGCGGCGGTCGAGGCCGCGAAGAAGGCCTTCATCCTCAACCGCATCGGCGACCTTGGCCTGCTGATGGGCATCGGCCTGACGTTCGTTCACTTCGGCAGCATCGAGTTCCGCGAGATCTTCCACGCGGCACAGCCGTACATCGATGCCGCGAAGGCGGGTCGGTACTCCGAGATCCCCTTCCTGGTGCAGTTGATCCCGATCTTGCTTGCGATCGGCGCGTTCGGCAAGTCGGCGCAGTTGCCTCTGTATGTCTGGTTGCCCGACGCGATGGAAGGCCCGACGCCGGTGTCGGCGCTGATCCACGCCGCGACGATGGTGACGGCGGGCGTGTATCTCGTCGCCCGCATGTACCCGCTCTTCCTGCTCAGCGAATACGCGCTGCCGCTGGTGGCGTGGGTGGGCGCTTTGACCGCGTTCGTTGCCGCCACGATCGGCATGGCGCAGTTCGATATCAAACGCATCATGGCGTACTCGACGGTCAGCCAGCTTGGCTACATGTTCGCCGGTCTGGGCGGGCTTTCGAGCACGGGCGCTGCGTTCCACGTTGTGACGCACGCGTTCTTCAAGGCTCTCTTGTTCCTCTCCTGCGGCGCGATCATGCACGGCTTTGCGGGTCAGCTCGACCTGCGGAAGCTCAGCGGCATCCGCCGGCTGAAGGGCTGGGGCATCGTCTCGTTTGGCATGTTGGTCGGCTGCCTGAACCTCTCGGGCTTCCCGTTCACGTCCGGGTTCTTCAGCAAGGACATGATCATCGGGTCGGAGTACATGACTCCGGGTACAGGCCCGATCGGCTGGATCCTGCTCTTCACAGCGGGCCTCACGGCGTACTACACGTTCCGAGTCTTCTTCCGCGTGATCGTCGGCCCGCTCCATTACGAACCGGGCGAGGAACTGCACTCATCGCACGATGACCACGGCGACCAGCACGGGGATGCGCACGACGACCACAACCACGTTCAAGATGACCACGCCCACCATGATCACGGACACGGCGGACACTTCCATCCGCACGCGCCGGGCTGGGCGATCAACACGGTGCTGCTCACGCTGAGCATCTTCTCGCTCGCCGCCAGCGGTCTGAACTTCCTGCATCTGCCCGGGCAGCCGCAGACCGCAGGCGGCATCGTGCCGGAGATGGTGATGCAGTCTTCCGCGGCATACGCCTCGCCCTATGAGCATCACGAAGCCCACGATGGCACCGGCGAGGGCGGGCACGAAGGGCCGGACGGGCAGACTCCGGTCGCTCATGCTCCGCCTTCGTACGTCCCCACATCCATCGGCCTGAGCGATCCGCACGCGCACGCCGGCACCTTCCTGGGCTGGAACCCGCACGCTGTGATGTTCTACGTCTCGGGCGCGGTCGGCTTTGTCGGGATCTTCATCGCGTTCTGGCTCCATTACGTCGGGCGCACCACGGCCGCGACGGCAAAGGCCGACGCGCTGCTCCCCTATCTCGGGCCGATTCCGAAGTGGGCGCAGAACAAGTGGTACGTGGATGAGTTCTACAACCTTTCCATCCGTGTGCCGCTCTTGATCCTCGCGCACATCTGCCATCTCTTCGACAAGCTCATCATCGACGGCACGGTGCGTCTGTTCGGCGCGATTCCGCGCTGGATCGGCAACACGATCCGTCCCACGCAATCGGGCGAGCTGCACGGCTATGCCGCGGGCATGGCCGCGGGCGTCGCTCTCCTGCTGTTCATCGTCTTCATCCTGACCCTTCGCTGATCCAGTTAGAGCCAGAGTCCAGAGACAGAATCGGAATCCCGGAGCCTCGTAGTTTCATGCAGAGCACCGCAACCCCAATTTCCGACGCCGCCCTGGCAATCGCAACGACACCGGGCTTCCTGAGCACGTGGATTCTCGCGCTGCTCGTGGTCGTACCGCTCGCGTTCGCGTTCGCCGTCGCGTTTCTCCCCGAGAAGCACGCCCGCGCAACGTCGCTCATCGGCACGCTGGTCGCGCTGGCGCTCACGGTCGTCTCGCTCTTCCAGTTCAACTGGGCGAACGGTGCGGCGTTCCAGTTTCCGAACAAGATCGAATGGCTGCCTTCGCTCGGCATTTCCGTCTCGATGGGTGTCGACTCGGTTTCGCTTCTGCTCATCGCTCTTGCCGGCCTGCTTGGGCCCATCTGCGTGCTGGCCTCGTGGACCGCGATCACCAATCGCGTCCGCACCTATTTCGCGTGGATGCTGGTGCTCCAGACCGCGATGGTGGGCGTGTTCGTCGCGCGTGATCTGATCCTGTTTTACGTCTGCTTCGAGTTCACGCTGATCCCGATGTACATCCTGATCAGCCTCTACGGCTCGACCAACCGCAAGCGTGCCGCGACCACGTTCTTCCTGTACACCTTCACCGGCTCGATGATTGCCCTCGCGGGCCTGGTCTACGTCGCGTGGATCAACGCCGGGCTTCCGACCGATTCGTTCCCCGGTGCGGGCACCTGGACATTCGACATCGCCACGCTGCAGCAGGCCTCGATTAACCACCTGACGTTCTCGCAGCAGTCGATGGTGCTGCTCGCGCTGATGGCCGGTTTCGCGGTCAAGGTGCCGCTCTTCCCGGTTCACACGTGGCTCCCCCTCGCGCATACCGAGGCCCCAACCGCCGGCTCGGTCATCCTCGCGGGCGTGCTGCTGAAGCTGGGCACCTACGGCATCTTCCGCTTCGCGCTCCCCTTCGCGACGGATGCGTTCATCCACTACGCGCCGTTTATGGCGGTCCTGTGCATCATCGGCATCCTGTACGGCGGCTTGATCTGCTGGGTGCAGACCGACATGAAGAAGCTGGTCGCGTACTCCTCGGTCGCGCACCTTGGTTTCTGCATCCTCGGTTTGGTCGCCCTCAACGTCGCGGGCATTCAGGGTTCGATCCTCTACATGATCAACCACGGCCTCTCGACCGGCGCGCTCTTCCTCTGCGTCGGCTTCGTCTACGAGCGCTACCACACCCGCTCGATGAAGGATGTCGGCGGTCTCGCGGCCAAGATGCCGATCTGGGCGACCTTCATGGTCTTCTTCGTCATGGCCTCGGTCGGCCTGCCCGGCCTGAACGGCTTCGTCAGCGAGTTCCTCTGCATCTTCGGCACATTCCAGGCGAGCGACTCCTGGGGCAAACAGATCTGGGGCAGCAGCAACGCCCCCGTCCCCGGCGCAACCCCGGGCAATCTCGGCCCGTGGTACGCACTCATCGCCGGACTTGGCGTGATCGTCGCGGCGATGTACCTGCTCATCATGACCGGCAAGGTCGTCTTCGGCCCGCTCCGCGAGCCCGCCGGACACGGAGCAGGTCACGGACACGATGCTCATGCCTCGCATGATTCGCACGGCGCTGACGCTCATGGGCACCTCCCCGCCGACCTGACCGCTCGCGAGATCACCTGCCTCGTTCCGCTTGCGATTGCATGCCTCGTCTTCGGCGTCTATCCGATGCCGCTGTTTGATGCCCTGAAAGGCCCGGTCAACGAGACCGTTGCTTATGTGCAGACGGTGCGGGACAACCCGCTCCAGCCCGGTGGCGGACGGCCCGAGGTCACGGCGAGAGCCGCGGCAAGCGCCACCGAATCTCGTCTTCCCACGCTTCTGACAGGGTCCGAGGAGGCCCCGCGATGATCGGACGTCTTGACTTCCTCTGGCCCGAGATCGCCCTGTTTGCCGCGACGTGCATCGTCATGGTGCTCGGTCTCTCTCGCAATCTTTCCGTGCGGAAATCATCCGCGTGGGTCTGCGGCATCGGCCTGCTCATCGCGGGCGTGCTCTCGGCGCACACGACGCCGGGCGCGCCCGGCGCTCCGGCCCCTGCCGCGGCACACGGTCAGCTCTTCCTGCCGCTGATGGTTCCCTTCGCCAAGTCACTCATCTGCATCGTCGCCCTGATGCTGCTGCCACTGCTGGCGGGCACGGTCGATCGACTCGAAGAGGCGCGGGTCGCCTCGGGCAAAGGCGGTTTTAATCCCCTTCGTTCCAACCGCGCCGAGTTCTATTCCTTCTTCCTCTTCTCGATCACGGGCCTCTTGCTCGTCGCCGACGCCGATGACCTGATCTGGCTCTTCCTGGCCCTCGAACTCACCAGCCTGCCCACGTACGTCATGGTCGCGATCAGTTCCTCGCGCCACCGCTCGCAGGAAGCGGCCGTGAAGTACTTCTTCCTCGGCGCGCTCGGCGCAGCGATTTTCCTGTATGGATTCGCCCTCCTCTACGGCGCAACCGGCTCGACCAACCTCAACGTCATCCACGCATCGCTCACGGCTGGCGGCCCATCCACGCTCGCGCTCGCGGGCCTCATGCTCAGCGTGCTCGGTCTTTGTTTCAAGATCGCCGCCGTACCCATGCACTTCTACACGGCCGATGTCTATCAGGGCGCTTCGTCTGGCGTCGCCGCGATGCTCGCCTTCGTGCCCAAGGCCGCGGGCTTTCTCGCGATCCTCCTCATCGTCGGCCTCGTCGGCTGGAATTACGGCCCCAGCGGCGCATCGCTGCCGGATTCCATGCGTCTGCTCCTCTGGGTCATCGCGGCCCTCACGATGACCGTCGGCAACGTGCTCGCGATTCTGCAATCGAGCGCGAAGCGCACGCTGGCGTATTCCTCGATCGCGCACTCGGGCTACATGCTCGTCGGCGTCATCGCCGGACCGGGCGACGGCTCGTTCACCACCAGCGGCATCTCCGCTGTGCTCTTTTATCTGCTCGCGTATGGCGTGACCAACATGGGCGCCTTCGCGGCGCTCGCCTCGGTTGAGAAGCCCTCCGCCGATGGCAGCGAGCCGCGTGAGCTCGACAGCTTCGAAGATCTGCGTGGCCTCTGCCGCACGCACCCTGCTGCGGGCTGGACGATGGTCCTCTGCTCGCTGAGCCTGCTCGGCTTGCCTCCGCTGCTCGGGTTCTTCGGCAAGCTGCCGCTCTTTACAAGCGGTATCGCGGCGGGCGAGATCCCGCTCGTCATCGTCCTGGCGATCAATTCCGCCATTGCCGCGTTCTACTACCTGCGTTTGATGGCGTTCCCGCTGCTCGAAGACCCGGCCGTCCGGGGCGAAGCTTCGGTGGACAATCCCTTCATCTCGCGTCGTTTCGCCGGCCTGATCTCGGCCGGTGGCGTCGTGGTGCTGGCGATCTGCGCGAACGCGTTGATGAAGCAATCCTCCATCGCGGGCAAGTACACGGGCAGCGACAAAGCTGCTGCGATCAAGGCCGAGCATCCTGCGCTTTCTGCGGCCGATAAGTAGTCCGGCGGATTCGGTTCCTCAATCTCGCATCCGCAGCCTGTCCCGGCGCTGGTTCCGGCGTTTATCATTCTGCATTCCACAGAGGGAGTTGCCCATGCGCTACGCCGTCGGATTTGCAGCCGCCCTGACCAGCCCCCTCGCATTCGCGCTGCCTCCCGAGCCGGGTAAACCGCACAATCCGGCCGAGCACAATGAATCGTGCATCATGATCGAGCCCGCCTTCATCGACCGTGGCGAGCTCGACGACCTCGCGCCGATCCCGGCCCCTGTCTACCGCCTCAACATCCGGGGCGAAACGGTCGAAGCCCTCGACCCGGTCTTCCGCGACCGGGGCGCCGCCAACAACCGCATCAACCTTGTGTTTGTCGGAGACGGATATCTCTCGACCCAGCTCGGTCAATACGCGGCCGATGTGCAATCCGGCACGGCACGGCTCTTCGCATACGAGCCCTTCAAGACCTATCAGAACTTCTTTGCCATCTTCCGCGTCGATGTCGTCAGCACGGTTTCGGGCGTCACCAACGATCCGACCCAGGGCATCAACCGCACCACCCCGCTCCAGATGAACTTCTGGTGCGGCGGAACCGAGCGTGCGCTCTGCGTCAACACCACTCGCGCCCGCCAATACGCCAACAACGCGCCCTTCCCGCCCGACCAGGTGCTCGCCGTCGCCAACTCTTTCAAGTATGGCGGCGTCGGCTATCCGTCGCTCGACGTCGGCACCTATGCGGGCTCAAACTCCGCCGCACCCGAAGTCGCCGTGCACGAACTCGGCCACTCCTTCGCCGACCTGGCCGATGAGTACGACTACGGCGGCCCGGCCACCCACGCCGCCAGCGAGCCCGCACCGGCCGACGTCTCGATCTACTCCAAGGCCCAGATGCTGTCGCAATCGCGGAAGTGGTTCCGCTGGCTGGGCGTCAACGACCCCGCCTTTGACGGGCTTCACGACACGTTCGAAGGCGCCGACTACTCGCTGTATGGCATCTACCGCCCCACCAACAACTCGATGATGCGGAGCCTCTATCGCCCGTTCAACCTTCCGAGCGCCGAGCAGATCATCGCTTCGATCTACAAGGTCGTGAAGCCGATCGATTCGGTCACGCCCGCCGAACTCACCTTTGTCGATCGCCTGACCGTCCTCAATGCGACGCTCATCCAGCTCGTCGGCGGTGCGCACAAGGTCGAGTGGCTCGTCGGTACGCAGGTGGTCGCCGGTCAGTCGGCAACCTCGTTCGACCTCGCGACCTTTAACTTCCGTAAGGGCGCGGGCACGGTGCGCTGCCGCGTCATCGACGAATCGCCCTGGGTTCGCAACCCGACCACGCGTTCGACCTTTATGACGCAGGAAAAGAAGTGGTACATCTCGATCGCGCCCTGCCTCGCCGATCTTTCGGGCGACCGCATCGTCGATGATGCCGACTTCGCGCTCTTCGCAATCGCCTACGACGAGCTGATGACCGATGCCGGCGACATGAACGGCGACGGGGTCACCGACGACTCCGATTTCTCGGTCTTCGCTTCGCAGTACGATGCAATTGGTTGTCCGTAACCGGCCGGTGATCTTGTGCCGCCGGGTGATCTGTGCGGAGCGCTCGCCACGGCGATCCGCTCCGCTGGGCTCGGATCAGCGCTTCGAAACCTTCAGCAATTCCGACCCGTGATCGGCGACGGGTGCAACGGGCGCGGGCTTGGCAGGAGCGACCGGAGCAACTTCCCGCGGCACAACCTTGATTCCCGACGCATTCACCGCCGCGATCATCTGGCGCAGGTCGTCGGTCGACAGCGCGGGCGGACGCACCATCTCGAGCAATCGCTCTTCGGGGATGCCCGCCTCGAGCGTCGTCAAGCCCAGATCCTGCAGCTTGGTGATGACCGCGCCCAGGCGCGCGAGTTCTTCACGCGTACCGGCTTCTTCGGGCGTCTCGAGCAGGAAATCGCGGTAGGCCGCCAACTCCTCTTCGGGTGAACCGGGGGCGGACTGCGCTGTAAAGCGATCCCAGGATTCGGCGAAGATCTGCCGCAGCTCGACATCGCGGAGCTGCGCAACCGACTTGCCCGATTCATCCAGCACGGTCCGCTGCATCTCGGCCTTGAACGACTTGGCGAGCTCGACGACGGCCTTCATCCACAGGCGATCTGCCGTCACCACGTAGTCGCCCGCCTCGACGCTCGGGCGTGCCTTGTTCGGGATGTTCTGGTAATAGCTGTAGCCGATGAACGCCGCGATGATCTGCTCGGGCGTGGCCGATTCGACCGACAAGCCGAGCTGACGCAGCAGTTCCTGATCCGCCGGATCGACCGCGACCGTCTGACGCACGCGCTGCACCTCGCCCAGGCGCGGAGGCTGGAACGCCTGCGTATCCGCGACGTTGGTCGATGTCGGACCGAGCGAAGCAAAGTCGAGCGAAAGAATAAAGTCGGGCCCCAGCGGGCTGCCCGCGCGCAGGTCCTTGAAGTTCGCGACCGTGATTGTCGAAGGGAACTGGCGGAAGGTGAAGTTTGCAAGGCTCGCCGACGGCCCCGCGATCGCCGAATAGCTGAACAGCCCCGCACCGGGCAAGAGCACCGGCGTCACGCTGAAGTTGATCGCGCCGCCCGAAACCAGATCGGTGCCGATGTCGGCGATCGTGCCGCCGGTGTTGTTGTACACGTTGTACGCCGCGCGGCTCACGATATTGATCGAGGGCGCTGTGATATTCATGTTGCCCAGCGTCGTGATATCCGCGATGGTGGCGCTCGACAGCGCGCTCATCGACAACGTGCCCAGCACCGTGAGTTTCTGCCCCGCTGCCATGGAGATGTTGTTCGCCGCGATCGCGTAGAGGTCCCCCGGCGAAACGCCTGCCGCCACAATCCGGCCCAGCGAATCGAACGTTCGCGCCAGGACGATCGTCGCGGTCTGAGGCGTCGGGCCGTCCGTGCCGATGATGAGGTTGCCGAGCCGCTGACTCAATGCTGGTGCCGCCGTCGACACTCCGAGATTGCCCCCGATGCGGATCGGGGCAGCCTCGATCGTCGGGGCCGCTCGCGCGATCAGCGTCAGGTTCGCGCCGCTTCCGGCGAGCACATCGGTGTACAGGTCGCGACCGACGAAGATCTGCCCGGTGTCGATCGTGCTCACGCCCGTCAGGTTCGAGTTGACGCGCAATTCACCGGCGAACCACGATTGACCCGAAGCGAGCGTCCGCATGCTGCCACGCAGATAGGTCGAGTCGGCGTTGCTGCGGAAGGTCGCGAGCGATCCGTTCTGTCCCACGCCCCCCTCGAGCCGCGCTTCGTGCGTCACGTTGATCAGCAACGTCGCAAAGACACCCGAGAGCGAGTCGACCGCACCCAGGAAGACCGCGTTCGTGCCGTTCACGGTGAGGCCGTTGTCCATCAGCGTGTTCCCGCCGACGACAAAGTTCGAAGCGTTCGCTGTTCGCGCTCCCACGGTAATCAGGTTGGCCACCGAATGGAAGGTCGCGCCGACGGTGCGTGTGTCGCCCGCCATAACCGCCGTTCCGCCCGTTGTCACGAGCGAGGCGAGCGAGCTCCCGCCGCCGACGGTGCCCATGCCGACCGGCCCGCCGAACGTCATCACGCCCGGCGCGAGCACGGACATGCCGATCGAGGTGTTGGCGGCATCGATCGCGCCAAACGTCGTTCCGCTGGCAACGAAATTCCGGGTGCCCGCAGGGCCATTCAGAAGCAGAGAGCCCCACTTCTGCAGCCCCGTCGAGTTGACATTGCCCGCAACCTTCGAGAGCGTGACGCCGCTCGCGTCGAGCGAAGCCAAGTTGCGGGTCGTTCCAACGTCGGCGTTGAAGTTCGCGGCATCCGCGATCAACAGCAGCGTCGGATTCACCGCCCCGGCCGAGGCATTCACGGTGGAGTTGAAGTTGATCGTTCCCGCCCGGAAATCGGAAGGTCCGGCGATTTCCGTCGCCTGATTCATCGACATCACGCCGCCGGGAATCAGCCGCACATTCCCCGCGAACCGCGTGAGGCCCGATCCGCCGATCGTGAGCGTGCTGAGGGCTCCGCCGGCACCGCCTCCAACGCCCGACGCAAATGAGCCGATCCCCGAGTTCGTGACAATCAGAGACCGCGGGCCGCCCACCGAATCCACCGAGCCCCCGAATGCAAAGCCGGAGGTATTCAGGATCGTGTTGCCGAACATCTTCGTTGCACCGGCAACACTGAAAGGCCCGCCGCTGGTGAGCGTGAGAGCGCCGTTCAGATCGAGATCGCCATCGAACGACTGAAGGCCGGATGTGGCCGTATCGCCATCCAGAACTGTGCGGCCGCCACCGGTGCGATTGATCGATCCGAGCGCGCCAAGCCCGGCGATCCCCGAGCCGACCGTCGAATGGAACTCAACGAGCGCGGGCGACAACACATCGAGCGCCGCGAACGAATCGGATGCGACCGCACCGAGGAAGTCGATCTGCCCGCCCAGGCTCGAAACGGTCTTGAGGCCCGGGCCGAGCAGGTGCAATTCGCTCAGGCGAATCGCGTCGGTCGCGAGCAGGTCGCCATGCAGACGGGTGTCGGTCGCGAGCGCGGTATCGACCGCACCGAGGCGGGCAAGCGTTCCGACGTTTCCTGCAAATTCGATGCTTCCGGTTCCGATCGAACGAAGATCGTGCGGGCCGCCCGTGCCGGAATTGAGCGCGCTGCCGAAGCGGAACGTGCCGCCCTGGAGATCGACATCCGACCCGAGCAGTGCGCTATTCGCAAACTCGGTCGCCCCGAGAACGTGAATAAGCGTGTTGATCGTGGTGACGCCGCCGCCATCGACCGTGAGATTCTGGAGTGCGCTTCCGCCGCCGACCGCGGAGCCGAAGAGCACCGCGCCCGCGCTCGTGACGTGCAGGTTGCGTGCCCCGCCGAACGAATCGACCGCACCAAGGAACGAGGCCCCGTTGGAGAAGACGTTCACATCGCCGCCCAGCGTCGAAGCCCCACCGATGAACAGAGGCCCGCCGGCGTTGACGTCGAGCGCGTTGTTGAACCGCACATCGTTCGCGAACGACTGCTGGCCCAGCGTAAACGTCGTGCCGTTCAGGATGCTCTGCCCACCACCGAACCGGTTGATCGAGGCGAGCGGATTCGCGAGCGTGCCGATCGTGCCGCCGAAGGTCGCGATGCCCGGCGTATCCACGCCCAGATTGCGTGCGATCGGCGACGTGATCACACCGAAGTCGATCGGACCGGCGAAGCTCTTGACCGTGCTGTCGCCCTCGAGCCGCGTCGCGCCGAAGCGGACGAAATCCTGTGCCGTGACGTTCGAGCCGAGCACGGTCTGTAGCGCGCCCAGACCGTCGATGCTCTGCAGTCGGCTGTTGCCGCCCACAGCGCCCAGCAGCGAGAGCGTCGAAACCGAAAGCGTATCGAGCGTGTACGGACCGCCGGTGCCCGAATCCAGCGTCTGGTGGAACGTGAACTGGCCGCTACGCAGGTGCGTGTTCGAGCCGAGCAGCGTGGCGTTCCGCAGGTCGGCCGCCTGCACGTCCAGAATGTCGTTGATGGTGGTCTGGCCGCCGCCCGAGACGTCGAGCGTGAGCAACCGGTTGCTCTGCCCGATCGACCGCGCGAACAGGATCGGCCCCGCGCTCTGCACGAACAATTCGCCCGTCGGGAACCCCGGCGCCGAATCCACGAAATCAGAGAACGTGACCTGCGACGCATTCACCCTCGCTCGCCCGTTGATCGTGGTCGGACCGGCAACAGAGAAGAACCCTCCGGCATTGAAGAGCGCCGGGCCGGTGATCGCGAGCGCCCGGTCAAACTGCTGCTGATTGCTCGTGCGGATATCACCCCGCACATCTGCGTCGGTCCGCGAAATCAGATACTCGAGCGCGCCGCTGTTGCCCACCGGACCAAGCAGCGTCAAAAGCCCGCTGCCGCCCGCGCCCTTGAACTCGGCACCGAACGCGCCGGGAACCTGCGAATCGAGCGTCTGCGCAAACCGCACGCTGCCGCCCTGGAAGATCGTATCGCCGGTCAGCTCAACGGCGTTGTCGAAGCGCGTGTCCATCGCATCAACCAGCGTCGTCACACGCGTCAGGCCGCCGCCATCGACGAGCAAGCTTCCGAGCGGGCCGGCAGCGCCGACTGCCGAGCCAAATTCAATCAGCCCCGGGCTCGTCACATGCAGGCTGCGAGACCCGCCGGTCGAATCGACCGCGCCTCGGAACTCCACCCCGGAAGCCAGAACATTCACATCCCCGTTCAGCACGGAGTTTCCGGTCACCGAGAAATCGCCGCCCGCGTTCGCGGTCAGGCCCGTATCAAACCGCAGATCCCCATCAAATGACTGCTCGCCGATGGAATCCGTGTTCCCGCGCAGAATGGTCGCCCCGCCACCGGTGCGCCGGATGTCGGCGACCGCGCCGGCACCAGAAACGCCCGAACCCACGGTCGAATTGAACGTGACCAATCCCGGCGTGTTCACCAGTATGCCGATATTGCTCGATGCCGCGGCAACCGCGCCCGCGTAGAAAATATCGCCCGAGAGAGCGCTGAACGAGCGCTCGCCCGCGCCGCCGATCAGCCGCGTTTGCGAATACCGCTGCCCCTGCGTCGTCGCGACGTTCCCGCCGACTTCCGTCAGTGCGATGCCCGTCGTATCAATCGTCCGCAGCGCGCGCCCGATGCCGATGTTCCGCTCGAACGAAACCGTACCCGGCCCGGTCGCCGTCAGCGAGAACGGACCGGCAGCGCCCGAATCGAGCACATCCTTGAACGCGAAACTTCCGCCCTGAAGCGACAGATCGCTCAGCAGTTCCGTCTGATTGAAGAACTGGCCAAGCCCGCCGCTCGTCAGCCGCGTGATGCCGCCGATGCGTGTCAGCCCGCCACCGTTGACCGTCAGATTTCGCAGTGCCGAGCCCGCGCCGATGTCCGACGCGAAGGTGATCACGCCCGCGCTCGTCACGAGCAGATCGCTCGCGCTCGGCGAATCGACGCCGCCCGCGAAATACACGGTCGGCTGCGGGATCGCACCCGTCGGCGTCATCACGATGCTCGTGTTCGCGCCCAGCGACGTCGCGCCCAGCACGCTCCACGCGCCGCTCGCCAGGAAGTTCGAAGCACCCGTCACGTTCAGGTTGCCGCCGTAGAGCTGCGATCCAATCGTCCGCACGTTGCCCGAAACGATCGCGTTCGATGCCGTGAGCAGCGACGAAAGCGCACCGGTCTGCCCGACCCCGCCCAGGAACGACACCGGACCACCCAGGAACGTCGCGCTGTACGGTCCGCCAAAGCCCGAATCCAGCGAGCTATTGAACACAACCGGCCCGCCGTTGAACGTCGTGTTGCTCTGGATCGTCGTCTTCGAGTTGAAGATCGCGTTCCCCGCACGAACAAGATTGCGCACCCGCGTTTCCGCAGGTCCATTCACCGTGAGGCTGCTCAGCGCCAGGCCCGATCCGATCGAGTTGGCAAAGTTCACCAGCCCGCCCGGATCCGAACTCGTCACCGTGAAGTTCGCCCCCGCGGCCGCCGCATCCACCAACCCGCTGAACGTCGCCGAAGACGCGTTCAACGCAATATTTCCCGGTCCGATCAGAGTCCGCCCGTTGTTGCTGAACGAGCCGGTCAACGACAGGTTCGCATTCAGGCGCAGCACGCCCGACCCAAGCAGGAAATTCATCGAACGGCTCATCGCCGTCGCACCATCGATCGAGATGTTGCCGCTCTGGCCCGACTTCAGCACGTCCATCGAGCTGAAGCCTGTGATGCGTGAAAGCTCCGCCCCCGAAAGATGCAGCGCGCCCGAAGGTGCCACCGCGCCGCCCAGCGAGATATTCTGCGCACTCGATCCGGTCAGAATCCGCAGCCGGCCCGTGCTAAACCCCGCAAGCGAGCCGTCCAGATCGATCGTGTTCGCGATCAACGAAAGATCGCCCGCGTTCGTCTGGCGAAGCGTCAACCCCGAATCGACGCGGATCGTCCCGGCGCCCGAATTGACCGTTACCGGCCCCAGCGTGCTGATCAGATCGGTCGATCGCGAGAACACGATCTCCGACCCCGGCGAAACCCCGTTGCCCGCCAGCAGCGTGATCGTCGTGCCGCGCAGCGCCGTCGTGCCCGCTCCACCCGCGAACGTCAGCGTTCCGGCCCCGTTCTGCCCGGCGCGGATATCGAGCGCGCCGCTCGCCGTGACATTCCGGTTCACCGTCGCATCGGCGCCGGAGAAGAATGTGATGTTCCCGCCAGTCACGGCAACCGCCGACGTCAGATTTCCATTCGCACGCACGACCACATCGCCCGGGCCCGCATCGACAAACGCCCCGCCTCCGGTGAAGCTGGCGTCGCCGCTCGACGCGATGATGTCGATCTTGCCGCCGTTCGTCCGCAGCGTGCCGGTGCTCGAAAAGCTCGAACCCCGCACCCACAGCCCCGTCGAGCCGGGCGTCGGAGCCTGCGTCGTCACGTTCGAGAGCATCACCGCTCCCGTGTGATTCAGCCACACGCCGCCCGCACCGGCCTGGATGATCGCGTTGCTCGTGAACGTCGTGCCGCTGCTCGTGAACGTACCCGTGTTGAGCTGGATGTCCGCGCCCGATGCGATCAGCACGCCGCCGTTCGCCGACAGGTTGAGGTTCAGCCCGCCGCCGATCGACGTGTTCAGGTCGAGAATGCGCTGATTGATCTCGATCCCGCCCGCCGACAGCACGTTCAGCGTCCGGGTGCCGCCCGTCGCCGGCAGTTCGAGCGCCGCCATGAATCGGATCAACCCGGTTCCCGCGCCCGACGTGCCGACAGTCTGCACCGTCACCACGCTGTTCAGCGTCAGTGCCGAGATCAGATCGTTCACGAACAGCTGCCCCGGTCCGCCCGTCGGCGAGAAGATCGGTGGCCCCGTCACGTTGCTCGATGAGCCCGCGACGATGTCCAGATCCAGGGGATCGATCAGCCACTGGCCGTCCTTGCCGAACGCCGAGCGCGCCGAAGTATCCGGCGCGCCCGAGAGCGACAGCCATCCGCCCGAAGTCTCAATGAATCCGCCGTTGCCCGACTCCACGCCGCCCCGCGCAAACAGCTTCGCGCCCGAACGCGTGGAATCGCGCGAGAACAGCACGATCTCGCCGCCGTTCCCGGCGCGGATCGCATCGGCTTTGATCGTCGTGGCGCTGTCCGCGTACAAGGCATTCGCCGCGTTGTCGAGCCCGTGTCCTTCGCGCCCGCCGCCGATGTGCGCCGTGCCGCCCCCGCTGTCGCCCGAAACATCGATACTCGCGCCCATCAGCGCGATCTTCTCGCCGGCGATCTCAACCGTGCCCCCCGTGCCGCCCATATCGCGGTTCGAGGCGTCGATCTGCCCCGCGACCCGCACCTCGCCGTGCTTGCCGCCATCGATCTTCACATCGCGGGCAATCACCCGCCCCGTGTTGATCACGGCCATGCCGTAGATGTCGCCCGCCGCCATCAGCGTGCGCCCGCGCGCCACATCGATCGTGCCCTCGTTCCGCACGCCCTCGGCCCGTGCAATTCCATCACCCTCGATGCGTGCGAAGATCCGGCCCCCCGCCTCGCCGATCATGACGTCCTTGCCCGCCGCCATGATCACCGTGCCCTGCGGCGCAACGATCTTGCCGTAGTTCGCAACGTGCTGGCCCACCAGCGTGATCACGCCGCCCTGCTGGGCATTGATCTGGCCGTGGTTGACGATCGCGCCCGTCAGGTTCGTGAAGTTGTCGCGCTTCGCCAGGAAGTCCTGGTCGCTGAGCTGACCGCCGACCGCCGCGAAGCTGCCGCAGTTGATCACGGCGTTCTGCCCGAAGATCACGCCCGCCGGATTCACGAAGTACACGCTGCCGTTGGCCATCAGCGTGCCATCAATCCGCGTCGGCACCGAGCTGTTGATCCGGTTCAGGACGCGGGCGTCACCGCCCGCCTGCACGAACCGAACCCACTGGCCCATCGCGATATCAAAGCTCGAATACTGAATGATCGCGCGGTTCGAGGTCGTGATGACCCAGTTGTTCCCGACCTTCTGGAACGAGGCGCTGCCGTGCGTGACAACCGGATTCTCCGGTCCCGCGGCACGCGCCGACGCGAGCATCAGCAACGCCGCCAAAGTCGATCCAAGCCACGCCGAGCCAAACCCAACGCCCCGCACACGGCGCAAGGAAACCACGCCGCCCGCCATTCCGGTCAGCGCACGCACCCTCGAGGTTTGAACCTTGTGTTTCATCACGCAACGAGCGATCGATCCGAACAACACGCCCAGGTCCGTCGCGACCCCTCTCCCAATCCCATACGCCCGGCAACAAGCCGGGTTTCTGCCCTTCCGCCCGAGAACTCAGCGAAAACGACCGTCAGGCACTGAGAGAAATAGCCCTTTTCCGACCTTCCAATCTACCTTCTCCGCCGCTCCGCCGCCTCTCTTCTCCTCCGACGCAGTTTCTGCCGATTCCGCCTGTAACGGTCACACCGAAAACACCCGCAGGCCCCGCCCCACGCAACGTCTCAATAAAGCACGGTCAGGATGAAGTTGATCCTGTTGTACCCCGGCTCCACAGGAGTCGGACCATCCAATTTGTACAGCGCAACGCCCCAATCCACCCGCACGCTCAGGTTCTGCTTGAACATGAACTCGAGCCCGACTCCCGTTCCCACCAGCGTGCCGTTGACCTCGTAGGGCTCTCTTTGGTTATTGACGGTTCGCCCCACATCGACGAACGCACGGAAAATCAGGTCCCAATCCGCTCGACCATACGGCTGCTGGGGAGCCCACCGAAACGGCTGTCCCATGAACGGAGTCGACGTTGGATCGCGTACCGCAAACGTCCGCGGCAGGTGAAATCGGTATTCTGCCGTACCCAAAATAACCGTGTCGCCCGCCGAAACCGACTCCGGGTAGCCCCGCACGCTGTAAGCGCCGCCCGCCACCTGCTCCATATTCGGGATCAGCCGCCGGTTGTCCATCGTGAACTGGCCGCGCGTGATCAGCACGATCTCGTGCGCCAACGTCATTCCCCGCGTCGGCGCTGTGTCCGCCGGCGCGATCGCGCCCGCGTGCCCATTCAGCAGCGGCTCCAGATAGAACGTGTGCTCCACATCCCACTTGAGAAACGCCCACGCGCTGCTCGGATTCAATCGCCCCAGGTTCGCGAGCTGCGACTGCTCCACACCCGTCACAAACGGAGCGAGCCCCTCGATCCCGATCATCGCCTTGGTCGTCGTCGAGTCCGATTCCCGCGTCAATCGCAGCGCCGCATACGGCGAGAAAATATTCGCGTACCCCTTCTGATCCACCGCCTCGTTGTTCACCTGGATGTTGTCAAACCGCCCGCCCGCGCTCGCCTCCAAAAACCACTCGCGCCGCTGCGCCAGCAACACCGAAACTTCGCCCCCGACGGTGAACCCCTTGCCCGTGAAATCCTCACCCGCAAGGCCCACGTCCGAAGCCGTGTAGTCGTTCACGCCCCCGTAGCCACGCAGCACCACGCCGCTATCGCCCAGCGGCCGGTCGTACCCCACATTCAGCGCGTTCACATCCGTCAGCGAACTGGTGATGTAATCCAGCCGGAAGGTGTCGTCATGGTTCGACAACTGGCTGTGCACAAAGCCCACGCGCTCGCGCCAGACATTCGTCTCCGTCGTGCCCGTGTTCGAGACCTGTCCATACAGCGTCCACGGCTTCGACTCGCTCACCAGATAATCCAGCACTACCTCGCCCGGTTCCTTCGTCGGTCCGAGCGCCACATCCACGCGCCGCGCCGGCAATCGATTCAGCCGGAGCGCGTAGTTGTCCAGTTTGTCTTTCCGGATCAGATCGCCGTTCTGGATCGGGCTGTGCTTGCGGATCCGCGCATGCATCGGATTATCAATCCGCTGCTCGTTCTCGCGCACCCGGTCGCCCGACGCCACCGTCCGCACCTGATTCACCACGCCCGTCCAGATCACAAGCCGAAGATCAAACCGCTCATCATCTCCCTCAAAGCGCAGATCATCCGCCGTCACCTCATCAATATCCCGCGAGTCCGGAACCACAAACAGACCGATCAATTGCCGCCGCGCCAGCTCCGCAACGATCGCCGCGCTCACCGACTGGATCGCGCTGTTGAAGAACGTCGCCCCCTTCGTCTGCACGCCGCCAAACGTATCTCCCACCCGGATCACCACCGTCGGCAACCCCTCGCGCGGCGCCATGTAGCCGTCTTTCGTCAGCCCAAGCTCAACCGGGATCAGCTCCAGCTCGCTGATCGGAGGCAGGTTCGGGTGCTCTCTCTTGTACGACAGGTCAAACCGCCTGACCTTGTACGATCGCTCGCCCGGACCCGGCACCGCCGGAGGCAGATTGTCCTCGTCGATCGGCTGAGCAAGAACCCGCGGGATCGGCGTCATCTGCACCGGTGCCGGCTTCTCATCGAGAGGCAATCGGCTCGTCTTCCCGTCCGCAGGCTGTGAAGGCAACTCCGCCAGCGCCCGCCCGCCCGCGCACATCACCAGCAACGCAAGCCGCACCGCGCCCCGCGCCAGTGCCCGCTTCCATGCCGGAGTTGTTCCGCCGCGCTCTGCCATCAGCCGTGCATCCCTGCCCGTTCCTGCGCCGCGCCGCCGCGCCACATCGCCGCCTTCGATCGCACCCGGTCCCCAAACGCCGCATCAATGTGGAACGGCACATCCGTCGTAAGCGGAATCGCCGAAGTCGATGCGCGAAGACAAACGAGTTCCTGCGTTGTCACTTTCCCGATCAGCGCATCCACCCACACCCCACCCCCTGCTCCTCCCGTCGCCGTGCCCCCAACCGCTTCGATCGCCATCAGCCCATCCGCGATGCCGCCCGGCATATTCAAGAGATCGAGCACCGCCGCCGTCCACGCCCACGCGCTCCCGCCCGGTCCCATACCCCGCACGCCCGGCAATCGCAGGTGCACACCGCGCGACGACTGCGCCAGCCCGCGCTTCATCGCAGGTTCCGCCTCGCGATGAAGCGCATACGCCGCCCGCACCAGCGCAACCGCGCCGTCCGCGTTCAACGAATGATCCGCCGCCAGCGTGCTCTTGCAGCCCCCATCAAATCGCTCAAATCCGCCCCCACCCCCACCAATCCCCGACGCCCGCGCCATCAGCCCTTCGCTCTCGCGCAGAAAAACCGATCTCACCGCCTGCGCATCCGTCTCGTGCCTGCACGCTTCCATTACGCGCGTCACAGATTCCGATGCGAGCGCAGCCATCCGCGTCAACTCGTACCCGCGCGCATGCACGCACGCAACCATCGGATACTTCTTCCGCCCCCGCGCATCGCTGCTCGACCACAGCCGACCGAACACAAACTCATCGCCCCTGAACCGCCACACAAACACATGCTCGAACAGAGGCAGCGCGCCCGCGCCGAGTTTCTCCCAGGCGCCGACATCAATATTCCCCGCGATCCCTTCCGTGTACAGCGTCCGCCTCACCTCCACCAGCCGCTCGGTATTCAACCCCATGTCCTGCATGTGGTCGTCCCAGCCGGGATGCTTTCCAAACAGGCACAGCTGCGCGCGCGGCTCCCCGCTCCCTTCCGTTCCGGTCGCCAGGCCGCCGATCCATTGAGAAAACTTCTTCAGCATCCCTGCTGTTCAGGCCTCCGCGTTACCCCTCCACCCCCAACGCCCCGTGCTTCACAACTTGATCCAACATTCAGCCGCTTACCGAGGCCACGTCGTCGCCCCCGGCCAATCCTCGGGCTTGGGCATCGGCGACGAAAACGTCACGTTCATCCACAGGTGGTACGTCTGCTTCGATTCGAGTTCGAGCACCGGCAGCGGCACAACCCACGAGTTTCCACCAGCCGCCGCCTGCTTCGCGCCCGGTAACAGCGCGATCACCGCCGCTGTCCACGGGCCCGCGATCTTCGTTTCACCGGCCGCGGCACTATCCCCGAGGTTCCGGAAGAACCGGAT
>JAEUJD010000091.1 GCA_016793015.1 Phycisphaerales bacterium | reverse complement strand
CCGTGACCTTGACGAGCGTTTCGAGGACTTGCGCCTTGATGTGCGGCGGGATCTTGGTGCCCTCGATGTGGCGGCCCATGTTGACGTTCAGCACGATCTTCTCGAGCTTGGGCATCGCCATGGGGTTCTTGATCCCGAACTTTTCGGCGACCTTCGCGCGAACTTCGGAATCGAACTTGACCTTGAGGCGCGGCGGCGTCTTGGGGCCGGTTTCGGCCGGGGCGTCGTCGTACTTGCCCTTCTTGGGCGCGCCGTCCTTGGGCTTGGAGCCTGCAGGACGACCGCCCTGCGGCTTGCCCTGCTTCTGCTGTTTATCTTGTTCGCTGGCCATGGGTGTTCTCGTGATCAGGATCTATCTGGAACGATCAGTGCGGCTTCTTGGTCTTGGTGCGTCCGGCCTTGTGCAGGACCGAGAGTTCGGCGCCGCCCTTGACGGCGACGCGGACTTTGGTTCCGTCGGGCTTCGTGACGAAGCGGACGCGGCTGGGCTTGCCGTCGGCAACGGGGCTGACGTTGGACATGTGGATGGGGGCTTCGCGCTGCACGAGGCCGCCCTGAGGCGCTGCCTGAGTGGGCTTCATGTGCTTGACGCGGAGATTGACGCCCTTGATGTAGACACGGCTGTGCTTGACATCGACGCGGACGACTTCGCCGGTCTGGCCCTTTGCGGAGCCGGAGCGGACGAAAACGGTGTCACCTTTGCGAACGTGCGCTGGCATATCAGACCACCTCCGTCGCGAGCGCAACGATCTTCATGTAGTTCTTCTCGCGGAGTTCACGGGCGACTGGTCCGAAGATTCGGGTGCCCTTGGGATTACCGTCGTCCTGGATGAGGACCACGGCGTTCGAATCAAACTTGACGTACGAGCCATCGGCGCGACGGGTGGCCTTGGTGGTGCGAACCACGACGGCCTTGGACTTGTCGCCCTCCTTCACGTCGGAACCCGCGAGGGCCCGCTTGATGGAGACGAACACGCGGTCGCCGACGTTGGCGATGCGGCGGGTGAACTTGCCGGTGGCGGTCGAGCCGCCGTAGACGCGGATCACGTAGGCGATTTTGGCGCCCGAGTTGTCCGCGACTTCGCATCGTGTTTCTTGCTGGAGCATGGTGTGGTCTTCTTCAGTGGGTCGATGTGGTCGTGACGGACTTGATCAGACGATTTCCTTCGCGCTGGCGAGGGCCGTTGCGGCGGCGCTGCGGCGCTCCACCACGCGGACGAGGCGCCAGAACTTGGTCTTGCTCATCGGGCGGCACTGCGCCACTTCGACGACGTCACCGAGCTTGCTCTCGTTGTTCTCGTCGTGGATGTGCAGCACGGTGCGCTGACGGATGTACTTGCCGTACTTGGGGTGCATCGACTGGTACGCGATCACGACCTTGCGCGTCTTGTCTCGCTTGTCGGATTCGACGACACCGATCTTCGTGCCCTTGGGCTGAGTCGCCTCGGACTTCGAGTCGTTCTTGGCGGCGGGCTTTGCGGCTTTGGCTGTGCTGGTGGGCATTCGTGTCTTTCCCAAAGTGGGAGTGGAATCGAGTGGACTTGTTTACTTCTTGCTGGCGAGCTGGCGGGCGCGGAGCTCGGTGTTGAGGCGGGCGATATTGCGACGGGTCTTGGGGAACTGGCTCGTGTCCTTGACCTTTTCGGTCACGGTCTGCGAGCGGAGATCGAAGAGCTTCTTCTGAAGGCTCGCGAGCTCGTCCTTGAGCTGCTGATCCTGGAATTTCTTGACATCGAGGGTTTCGGACTTCATGACATTCTCCAGCAACTCAACTTCATTCCAGGAACTGCAAACCGGACTTACACGCGGACGCGGCGTCCGACGAAACGGGTCTTGACGGGCATCTTCATCGCGACGCGGACGAAGGCGAGCTTGGCGGTCGCTTCCGGCACGCCGGCGATCTCGAAGAGCACCGTCCCGGGCTTGATGCGGGCGGCCCAGTACTCGACTTCGGCCTTACCGGTACCCATTCGCGTTTCGAGCGGCTTTTTGCTGATCGGCTTGTCCGGGAAGACGCGGATGAACAGCTTGCCTTCACGCTTGAGGAAGTGCTGTGCGGCGACGCGACCGGCTTCGATCACGTTGCCCGGGAGCCAGGCGCCGTCGAGCGACTGAAGGCCGTAGTCGCCGTACGCGACGTAGTTGCCCTTGGTCGCCTTGCGCGGACGCACGCGGCGCTGCTCCTTGCGGTACTTCACTCTTTTTGGCATCAAGGCCATGGTCGAAACTCCAGAAACCGAAAAGCGGGGAACAGGAAACGGAAAGGATCAGAGAACGGATTCGATCAGCGACGGCCGCGGGCGCGGGCGCGACCACCGGCTGCATCAGATTCTTCTTCGGTACGCTCGGTCGTGTAGAGGCCCTTGTAGACCCAGCATTTCACGCCGATCACGCCGTAGGTCGTCATCGCTTCGGCGGTGCCGTAGTCGATGTGAGCCTGGAGCGTCGAGAGCGGGAGCGAACCCAGACGCATCGCCATGACGCGGCTGATTTCGGCACCGCCCAGTCGGCCACCGACCTGGATGCGGACGCCCTTGGCGCCGGCCTGCATCGCGGCATCGCAACGCATCTTGATGACGCGGCGATAGGACGCGCGCTTCACGAGCTGCTCGGCGACGGCTTCGGCGATGAGCTTGGCTTCGAGGTCCGGGTTGCGGATCTCGAGGATCGAGATCGCGACCTTGCGGCCCGTCATGTACTGAAGCTCTTCGGTCATGCGCTCGACTTCGGCACCCTTGGGGCCGATCACCAGACCAGGGCGGGCGGTCTTGATGATGACCTTGAGCTCTTCGCGCGTCCGCTCGATGTGGATATCGCTCACAGCGGCGTACGGGGGCTTGCGGTTGAGGCGCTTGTCGAGGTAGCCGCGGATCTTCGCGTCTTCAACAAGCAGCTCGCCGTAGAGGGCCTTGGGGGCGTACCAGCGGCTCTTGTGAGCCTCGGTGATGCCGAGCCGGAAACCGAATGGGTTGGTCTTTTGTCCCATGGAAAATGCGCTTACGCGCGCTCCTGAACGCTGACGGTGATGTGCGTGAGTCGTTTGAGAATCTGGTGAGCCCGGCCGCGGTCCTTCTGATTGAACCGCTTGATGCGCGGGGCGTCGTCGATGCGGGCTTCGGAGACGATGAGGTTCGTCACGTCGGCTTCGTTCTGCTCGGCGTCGGCGATGGCCGCGGCGAGGCACTTCTTGACGTTGACGGCGGCGCGCTTCGTGGTGAAGGTGAGGAGGTTGAGGGCCTCATCAACCGGCTTGCCGCGGACGAGATCGACCAGGAGGTCGGCCTTGCGGGGCGAGCCACGGTGGAAGCGGACTTCGCTGGTGAATTTGGCGATGTCCTTGCCCGAGACGCCCAGGGCGCCGGCGAGCTTTTCGATGTCGCCCTTGCGAGCACGCGGGTGGTTGCGGCCGCGGAGCCAGTTGGCGAGTGCGGACTTGGCGGACTCACCCTTGAGTCCGTCGCGCTCGATGGCCTGCGCGAGCTGAGCGCGCGTCACCTTGCGGGTGCCGGCGAGCTGTTTGATTTTGTCGGCTCTGATTCTCACGTGAAAAACCTCCGAACGATCCGCTTGCTATCCAACCTGTCCCACCCGATCAATCTTCTGAACGCCCCCCACTGCCCACCTGCTTAGCCCTTCGACGGACCAGCGTCATCGACGCCTTCCTTCTTGTTCGTGTGGCCTCGGAAGGTGCGGGTGTTGCTGAACTCGCCGAGCTTGTGGCCGACCATGTCCTCGGTCACGAACACGTCGATGAAGACGCGGCCGTTGTGGACCTTGAACGTGTGTCCGACGAACTCGGGAACGATGGTGCAGCGACGAGCCCAGGTCTTGATGGGATCCTTCTTCCGCTGCGCGTTGAGATTCTCGATCTTGCGAAAGATCTTCTCGTCGACGTACGGACCCTTTTTCAGGCTGCGACCCATGGTCTCGTTTCCTCGGTGTACTGACTGATCTGGTAACTGGACTTGAAATTCGACTTGTGAACTCTGAACGGAAAATTACTTGAGCTGGCCGTGCCGCTTGGTGACGCGACGACGGATGATGAGCTTGGTCGAGTGCTTCTTGCGATTCCGCGTGCGGCCGCCCTTGGCGTGAACGCCGGTGGGTCCGCAGGGAGGACGGTTGCCCTTGGAGCGACCCGAACCGCCGCCGAGCGGGTGGGCATGGTGGCTCTTGGCAACGCCTCGGGTGATGGGACGGCGGCCGAGCAGGCGGTTGATACCGGCCTTGCCCAGGCGGCGGAGGCGATTATCGCCGTTGCCGACCGCGCCGATCGTGGCCATGCAGGTCTGGGGAACGCGACGCACTTCGCCCGAGGGCAGAACGAGCGTGGCGTATTCGCCTTCTTTGTTGGAGAGGCGGGCGAACGTGCCGGCGCCGCGGCACATCTGAGCGCCGCGACCGGGCTGCAGTTCCACGCAGTGGACTTCGAGGCCGGTCGGGATGAACGCGAGCGGCATGGCGTTGCCGACTTCGGGCTCAACGGCCGAGTCGATCGACGTCTGAACGGTCTGGCCGTCCTTGATGCCGGCCGGAGCCGGGATGTAGCGCTTCACGCCGTCGGTGTACTGGATAAGGGCGATGTGGCAGGTGCGGTTGGGATCATACTCGATACCGATGATCTTGCCTTCGATCCCGTGACGGTCCTTGCGCTTGAAGTCGATCAGGCGATAGTTCTTCTTCGCACCGCCGCCGATGCCGCGGGAAGTGATCACGCCTTGGTTGTTGCGGCCGCCCGACTTCTTGATGGGGGCGAGCAGCGACTTCTCGGGGTTCTTCTTGGTGACCTCGGCGTGCATGTTCACCGAAGCGAAGCGGCGCCCGGCACTGGTCTTCTTGTAGATGCGAATCGGCATGGGTGTGCTCCGGAGCGACGGATCAGAACAGTTCGATGGTCTCGCCCTTCTTGAGCGTGACGATTGCTTTTTTGACGGTGGGTTCAACGCGAAGACCGAAACGCGTGGGCTTGTACTTGCCCTTGCTGATAACGGTGTTCACGCCGGTGACGTTGACCTTGTAGAGCGACTGGACCGCGTCTTTGATTTCGGTCTTGGTCGCGCGGGGGTCAACGAGGAACGTGTACTTGGTGAGCTCGTTCATCGCGAAGGTGCCCTTCTCGGTGACGAGGGGCTTCTTGATGATGTGGTGAGCGGCGACGTTGGCTGGCATTTAGCGGGCCTCCTTCGTCTTGGTTGCGGGCGCCTTCTTGGCGGGCTTTTCAGCCTTGGGCTTGGCGGCCTTGGGGGCTTTTTCGACGTTGCCGGCGGCAGCGCCTGCACCCTTGGGCTCAACCTTCGCGTCCTTGCCGGTCTGCGAAGACGGGCCGGTGAGCCAGGCTTCGAGTTCGGCCTTGGTGATCACCAGGTAGCGGTGATTCAGCATGTTGAACGCGTTGATGTCGGTGGCGTGAACGAGCGAGACGCCTTCGATGTTGCGGGCCGAGAGGCGGGCGTTCTTCGTCTGGTTCGCATCGCTGCCCAGGGCAACGAGCGCCGACGAATCGACCTTGATCGCTTCGAGGAACGCGCTGAAGTCCTTGGTGCGGGGCTCTTTCAGCGAGATCGAATCAACGATCTTGACCTCGTTGTCCATGAGCTTGGCGAGGAAGGCGTTGCGATTGGCCTTGCGCCGCATCTTCTTGGGCATGTCGAGGCGGAAGTCCTCGCGCGTCTTCTTCTTGGAGTGGCCGTGGCCGCCACCTTTGAAGAGGTTGGCTTTGCGGTCGCCGTGACGGGCGTTACCGGTGCCCTTCTGCTTGTAGATTTTGCGGGTCGAGCCTTCGACCTCGTGACGGTTCTTGGTGCGGGAAGAACCCTGGCGAAGATTCGAGTGATAACGCACGTACGCCTGTTTGATCAGGCTGGCGTTAATCTCGCCTCCGAGGGCTTTCTCGTCAATGGTCAGTTTCCCGACCGACTGACCCTGCATATTGAAGACGGTGACATCCATCTGTCTGTTTCTCGTCCTGACGCCTCACCGGTCCAGCGGGCTCGAACGAGCATCGCTGGTGCCGGCACTTACTCGCCTATCCGTCCGCCTCCTATTCCCTCCAAGGGAGCACGAGTTTGCACTCGCGGGGGTCGGCTCGGAATCGACTCGGCCGTCCAGGCTTGTGGGCTGCGAACCCATTCAAGCCCTTCATTTGTCGTCGCTCGGCGGTTTCTTGTGGGGCGAACCCCTTAGACCTCTCGAGCCCACCGACCTCTGCCTTTGAGAGACCGGCGGCGACTTTCCAAACTGAGCCCCCGAAATGTGAAATGGGGGGTCGCGATTATTGTCCGTGCCCGAGGCCTAGACAAGTTTCTTTGGTCGGGAAGTGGACGGAATCCTGCCTTCTCGACGGTATTTTCATTTTGCGGGCTTACTTCTTGGCGGCGTCGGCGACCTTCTTGGCCTTGCCGCGGTAGAGGCGGATGGCCGGCCGGACCTCGATGATGCCGGTATTCGCACCGGGAACCGAGCCCTTGACCAAGAGAAGGTTGTTGCCTTCATCAATCCGGACGATATCGAGCGAGCGGCAGGTGCGGCGAACGGCGCCCATATGACCGGCCATCTTCTTGCCCTTGGCCAGACCGCCGCCGAAGCCGCGGTTGGAGCAGAGCGAACCGATCGAACCCGGGGAGCGGTGCTTGCGTTCGGTACCGTGCGAAGCGGGCTGGCCTTTGAAGTGCCACCGCTTCATGGTGCCCTGGAAGCCTTTGCCCTTGCTGGTGCCGATGACGTCGATGAACAGGGTGCTGGCGAGATCCTTGACCGAGAGCGTCTGGCCAACCGAGTAGTTGGCGACGTCTTTGTCGGAAACGCGGAATTCGCGGTGGACGCGCTGGGGGCCGACGCCGGCCTTGGCGTCGTGGCCGATGACGGGGATCGTCGAGCGACGGGCCTTGATTTCTTCGAAACCGATCTGAACGGCAGTGTAACCGTCCTTTTCCATCGAGCGAACCTGCGTGACGACGCAGGGGCCGAGCTGGAGGACGGTGACGGGAACGTTGACGCCGGCTTCATTGAAGACGCGGGTCATGCCGACTTTGCGACCGAGCAGTGAGAGTGCCATGGAAACCTTTCCTTGCGAACCCTTGCGGGGTGCGGCTTTCCACGAGAGGCTCCTCCATTGTGGAGCATCGTGCCGCGATTTTTCAGACAACGAAAAAGGGCCTGAAAACAGGCCCCGATTGAGCGAACTTACGCCTTGATCTTGATGAACACGCCGGCGGGAACCACGAGGCGGTTCAGAGCTTCGACGGTGCGAGCGTTGGGCTCGATGATGTCGATGATGCGCTTGTGGGTGCGGATTTCGAACTGCTCGCGGCTCTTTTTATCGATGAAGGGCGAGCGGAGAACGGTGTATCGCTCGATGCGGGTGGGAAGCGGCACGGGGCCAGCGACCTTCGCGTTCGTGCGCTTGGCGTGTTCGACGATTTCCTTGGCGGAAGCGTCGAGGGCGATATGGTCGTAGGCCTCCATCCGAATTCGAATCTTGCCGCCGGTCATCGCGAAATCGCTCCGTTTCAAAGAATGAGGTGGTCGGGTCCGTGCGACGCGGGTGGAAAACCTCGATACTGCGATCGGGGGAGTGCGATCGGTCGCGCTCCCGCAGCAGGTTTTCGACTGGTGCGTAGCCGAGAAGCATAGGCCCCGGCCCGGACGGGTCAACTTGGCAAGGAGGCGAGGAGGTCATCTTGTAGAGCAGAGTCGGCGGGTCTTTCGCAACCGGGGAGCGGAAGTGGGCGGATGTTTGTTGCCAATCGCTCCGAATCCGTCGGGATCGGCGGGAATTGCCGATGATAATGGTGCTGAAGTGCCCGGATCGAGACCGAGCGGCAAGGCGGAAAAGAAGAACCCGAGCGTGGAAGGAACCACGGATGAAGATCGTGCGCGGATGGAACCAGATTGCGGCGTTGGCTGGAGTGATGTGCCTGCTTGGTGGTCCGGGCGCTGCGTTTGCGCAGAACAGCGGGAAGATGCCCAAGAACGGCGCGCCTGCTTCGGCTGCCCCGTCAAGCCCGGGGAGCGCCCCCACGATCGGCGCCGTGCGAT
The DNA here is from genome assembly GCA_016793015.1 of Phycisphaerales bacterium. GTDB lineage: Bacteria > Planctomycetota > Phycisphaerae > Phycisphaerales > UBA1924 > JAFEBO01. The sequence continues at coordinate 4,428 of JAEUJD010000091.1, read as the reverse complement.
TCAACGAGAAGCCGCTGCGCGTCGAGACCATGGGCCTGACGATGTCGCTGCCAACGGGCGCGAGCGCGAGCTCGACCGCAATCGGCAATCAGGCGGCGGTGCAGGTGACCGGTCCGGACAGCAAGTGGATGTCGGGGGCCCGGGTGCTGGAGAGCAGCGATCTGAATCTCACACTGCAGCAGGTGGCCGACACCAATCTCAAGACGCAGTTGGGCGCGGACACCGTGATGGTGGGCATGGAAGGGCCGTCGGGCGCGCAGCTGATCGAGCGATCGCAGAATCTGGTGATCGGCACGCTGCCGGCGGAACGCTTTTATGTGCTCGGGCCGAAGGAAACAGATCCGAAGCACGCGGGTCGGCCCCGGCTGATCTATGGCGTGACCTTCATCAAGCTTGCGGCGGGCAGATTCGCGTGCTTTGAATCAAGCTGCGGCGAAGCCGATCTTGATCGCGCGAAGCCCGAGATGGAAGCGATGATCGCGACGGCGAGTTTCATCGATTCCGCGAGCCTCGAGAGCTCAAGGCGTGCGCTGCTCGATGCGGGCGATCAGTTTCTCAAAGGGCTGGATGAATCGGCTCTGCGGTCGGCGGCGCTCGAAGCCAAGGAAACATGGTGGCGCCTGTACGTGCCGGCAAAGACCGGCGCCGACAGCGACGCGAAAGAAGTCGGGTACCGCAGGATCCGCACCTCGATCGGGATGCGGGGTCAGGTGGATCCATCGCGCGATCCGAAGAAGTTCACGGGCGCGGATCTTGATGAGGGAATCCTGGTGCAGGTGGATTTCCGGGGCGTTCTGGGCGAGACGAACGATGCGCTCACGGATTCGCAGGGCATCTTTTTTCAGAAGTTTGATCGCAAGGACGAGATGTGGAGCCTGAGCACACGCGTGCGCCAGGGCAAGAACGATCGCACCAGCACGGAGCTGGGAACGCGCAAAGGAAATCAGTTGACGGTGAAGCGGACGGATCGACCGGCGACGACACTGATCGTGCCGGAACGGGCGTATCTGTCGCGGGTGGAATCGTTCCTTGTGCAGAGGATGCTGATCGGGGCGCGCCTGACGACCGAGTTTGGATTCAACACGTACTCGTCGGAGTCGGACATGATCGAGATCCGGCGCGAGATGGTGGAGCAGCCTCCGGATAAGCCGAAGTTCTATCGCGTGACGACCCGCATGAGCAACGGTTCGCCGGCGCAGGTGGCGATGTGCCGCGAAAACGGCGACTTGCTGTTTGCCGACCTTCCGGGGGGCGTGAAGGTGGAGCCGACGACGCTGGACCGGCTGGTGAAGATGTGGAAAGAGAAGGGGCTGCCGCTCGACTGAAGAAGCCGAAAGCGGAGAGCAATCAGCGGTCGGCTTTCCGACAAAGGACGCGGACGGAAGCGGCGGGAATCGTGCCGCTGCAATCGAAACCTGGTGTAGTTCTTGCGGAAAGCTTTCGGAGAATCTCTGCAAGCGTCGGGTCCTCCTGCTACTTTGTGTGCATGGCGACGGATCGTCTTATTGGCGCTGGGGCGAGCGCGGACCCGCGTGAAGAGCAGCGGAACTGGGCGCTGCGCCCGACGAATATCGATGAGTATGTCGGCCAGGAAGACCTGATCGAGCGGCTGCGGATCGCGATCGGTGCCGCGAAAAAGCGGAACGAGCCGTGCGAGCACGGGCTGTTTCATGGCCCGCCGGGGTTGGGGAAGACGACGCTGGCGCACCTGATCGCGACGGAGATGGGCTCCGCGGTGCATGTCACGAGCGGGCCGGTCCTGAGCAAAGGGACGGACCTGGTGGCGGCGTTGACGTCGCTCCGCGAGAGGGATGTCCTGTTCATCGATGAGGTGCATCGCCTGCCGGCGTCGGTGGAAGAGTTTGTGTATCCGGCGATGGAGGACTACCGGATCGATGTGCCGGTGGATAGCGGGCTGTCGGCGCGGACGGTGCAGATCCGGTGCAAGCCGTTCACGCTGATCGCGGCGACCACGCGGGCGGGGCTCATTTCGAGCCCGCTGCGCTCGCGATTCGGGATCACGCACCATCTGCGGTACTACTCCGAAGCGGAGTTGGTGCGGATTCTCAAGCGGAGCTGCACCCTGCTGGAAGTTTCGGTTGAGAGCGAGATGTGCCTCGCGAGCATCGCGGCCCGTTCTCGCGGGACGCCCCGCATCGCGAACCGGCTCCTAAGGCGGATCCGCGATTACTCGAGCGTGAAGAGCGACGGGGTGATTCGGCCCGCGACTGTGGCCCTCGCGCTGAAACTCGAGGGCGTCGATGACCTTGGGCTGGATGAACTCGACCGAGGATATCTGCGGGTGATCGCCACCACCTATGCGGGCGGACCTGTGGGGCTCGAGGCTGTCGCGGCGACGATGAACGAAGATTCGGGGACGCTCGAAGATGTGGTCGAGCCGTTCCTGCTGCAGATCGGTTTTCTGGCGCGGACGCGGCGCGGTCGGCAATTGACAAAGGCGGCGTGCGATCACCTGGGGATCGCGTGGCGCGGCAATGACAATTTGTTCGATCCGACGGCGTGATTCAACGCTTGCCGGCGGGCTCACGCATGGACTTGGCCAGTTCTTCCTCGATGTAGAGGATGCACTGGCAGGAAGCGCAGCGGGTGAGCTTGCCGGAAACGAGCAGCCCGTTGACGGCTTCCACGGGGATCGCCATCATGCACGAGCCGCAGTGGTATTCGTGGCGGCGGCGATCGGCCTCTTCGATGTGGGCCATGGCCTCGTCGCCGCGGGTCTGGACGAGTCGCTCGAAGACAGTGAGCGTTTCCTTGGAGAGTTCCTTGGCGAGGGTGTCGCGCTCTTTCTGGAGGTCGGCAAGTTTGTCCTTGATCTCGGCGGCTCGCTGGTCGCGGTCGCTGATGGCCTTGGCCTGGATGCGTTCGCGCTCGGCGCGGTTCTTCTGGAGTTCCTCGACCTGACGGCGGAGTTCCTCGGCCTTGGACATCTGCTCGAGGGCGGACGTTTCCTGGCGGTCGCGATCGGCCTTGATCGTGTTGACCTCGGTGAGGAAGGCCTTGTATTCCTTGTTGGTCTGCGCCGAGTTCATCTGGTCGCGGATGGTGGCCATCCGGGCGTCGAGGCGTTTGACCTCGCCCTCGAAGTTGGAGCCGGTCGCCGTGAGCTGGCGGAGCTGAGCATCGATCGACGCTCTCTTGGCGTCGATGTCGGTGATCAGCCGAGTCTGCTCGGCGAGGTACTTCTCCGCAGCGCTCAGGCGTGAGCGAAGACCCCGGTACTGCTTGTCAACTTTAAAAACGCTGAGGAGCTTCGACGTGACGTTCATGTGCACTCCGCCAACAGCCTTACTGTAGTCGCGCTCCCGGCACGGGTCGCTCTTTTTGCGGTTTATCCGTGAAGCGGGAGCATCAATCGGAGCCACCAGTACGCGAACGGTGCGACCAGAAGCGGGGAATCAAGCACATCGAGGATGCCGCCGAATCCGGGTAGGGTTTTTCCCGAGTCCTTAATTCCTGCGTCCCGCTTGAGCAGGCTCATCATCAGATCGCCGGCCTGGCCGATCAGCCCGAACAGAAGGCCGGTGAGTGCCCCAACCAAAACCAGGTGGCCGGGGCGGTCTTTCCATTCGATCATCATCACGCCCACGACGCCAACGATCATGGATGCGATCACGCCCCCAACCAAACCCTCCCAGGTCTTGCCGGGGCTCAGCCAGAGGATCAGTTTCCGCTTACCGAATGCCCGCCCGGTGAAGTAGGCTCCGGTGTCGCAGGCCTTGATCATGAGCAAGACCCACGCGACGGTCCAAACCGGGTGCTCGCGTCGCATGGCCAGAATGAACCCGAACATGAGTCCGAGGTAGACAAAGGCAAGCATTGTCCCGCCGGCCGCAGCGATGACGCCCTCGGTGTTCTTGTGGCGCGAATAAAACCGAAGCGAGACGATCAGCACGAGGACCGCAGAAGAGCTGACGATCAATCCGCCCGTCGCCGGATCCCAGCTCGGGCCGAGTGTCGTTGCGGTGGGGTTGAAGTTGCGAGGGATGAACGTCGAGACGCAGAGCCCGAAGAACGCGGCCATCGTGGTGATGCGTCTCGATGCATCGATCGCCTTGTCGTGCAGGATGTCCGCCAGTTCGCGCGCGGCCATGATGCTCAGGCCAACCATCACGACGAAGAGAACGATTCCGGGCGGGAGCGTCGGGTGCGGATAACCGAGGTTGGTGAACCACGCCGGGCAAGGGAGTTGATCGAGAAAGCCGTCGAGCCACAGGAGCGCGAGCAGCAGCGCGATCAGGAGTGGGCCGAGCAGCAGGCGATCACGCACTGACGTCCCCCGAGGAAAGGGGGTTGGAGGCGTCGGACTCATCAAGGCCGCCGAAGCGGCGTGAGCGCCCGGCGTAATCGCGGATAGCGGAATGCAGGCAGGCCGCGTCGAAATCGGGCCAGAGCGTGCCGGTCACGTAC
>JAEUJD010000064.1 GCA_016793015.1 Phycisphaerales bacterium | reverse complement strand
CGGATCGACGAGCGCGTCGTAGTAGGCCGCGAAGAGCACGAAATCGGCGTCGTCCACCTGGCCGTCGCCGTTGAAATCGCCGGGGCAGGGCTTGGCGCGGACAACGAACTCGAGCGCGTTGGCCATGATCCACGTTCCGTCCGTGCGCTGATTCCAGGCGAAGTTTCCAAGGGTCGAACCGTTCGAGACGGGGAAGTAGCCCAGGTCGGCGCGTTTGCGGAAGTTGTGCGCAGATGCGAGCACAATGCCGTCGGACCAGTTCATGATCGGGCGGCCTCGCAGCAGCGGGTTGCTCGTTGCGCGGTAACTTCCGACGCCGCCATCGAATCGGCGAACGAAATTTGCGATCGGGTGCGCCGGTTCGATCACCGTTCCGAGCCCGGCCTGCGGGCCGCCGAGTGTGCGGCCGGGCAGGGTTGCGGTTGGGCAGATGTCGTAACCCTGGCTCGGCCAGCGTCCGAGCGGCACGGTACTGCCGGGACCGGCGACGTTTGCCAGCAGACTCACGACGACGCCGCCGCCGGCATCAACGTAGTCGGAGAAAGTATCGCCGGTCAGGGTCTGGTTGATGTATCCGAAATTCGACCACGTGACGACGGCTCCGAAGGGCCGGAGGGTTGTCAGCGACGGATTCTCGACATTGAGGTTGTACTGCGAGATGCCGCTGAAGCGACGGGTGGCGACCAGTTTTCCGTACACATCGGAGATATAACCCCCCGAGTCGGCCGGAGCGAGCGCGATGTACGGCTTGATCGTGTAGTTGAGGGCGTTGGCCATCAGTGTGCCGCCATTGCCTCCGGCGTTCCAGAGGTCGGCGCGAACGGTACTCGAGGGCGGATAGAAGCCGAGATCCACGCGGTTGGGGAATCGAGTGGACGCAACAACAAGCGGCTTTCCGTCGCTCCAGGATGCGATGACAAACGCCTGGCTGCTGAGCGACGTCGATGCGGACCGGTACGAGGAATCGCCGCCGTTGAAGGATTCCACATCTGCCATGGCCGGGTGGGTTCCGTAGGCTGCGGAACCGAGGAATGCCAAGCCGGTCGTAATGCCCGGATTTGGCGTCATCAATGCGTAGCCACCCTCCCAGCGGCCGGCGATGCGCCAGTTGGTGGTGTGAGCGAAGGGTGCAGTAACAACGCCGCCACCGGAGTCCACATAATCGGCGAGAACATTGCCGAGGGCGACGGAATTCAGAGGCTGGGAATTGGTCCACGCAAGCACCGCGTCGTAGCCCTGCAATTGCGAAAGCGTCGGCGTAACGGCGACAGTGTTCATCGTGTCGACGATGCCGATGAGCTCGCTCTGGCGAACCTTGTTGCGGACGTCCGCGATCCACGACGGATCGGCTTCGGCGCCGGCGATGAGCACACGCGGGCGCATCGTGTAGAGCAGCGCATTGACCATCAACTTGATGCCGTCGGTCGATTGATCCCACAAGTCGGGGCGGGCGGCATTGGACGGCGGAAAAAAGTTGAGGTCGGCGCGGCCGAGTCGCTGACCAACCGAAACGAGCACATTGCCGTCGGTCCAACGAGCGACAACCGACGCGCCGCCAACGACGTTGTTCTGGCTCGCGCGATAGGAACTTGAACCGCCGCTGAACGATGCCACGCCGATGAGGATGGGGTGATTTTGGTCGATGATGGAGAGGGGGTCGAGCGCTGCGGCCGACTGCACAAAGCCCGATCCGGCCGCCATGCTCAGATAACCCGGATTCCACCGGCCGGCGGGTGGCGAAACGGTCGTGGCCGTGAAGGCCATGCAGACGACACCGCCGCCGGCATCGACGTAATCCGCGAGGTTGTTGCCGAGCGTGACTGTGTTTGCGAAACCGGAATCGTTGAACAGGAGAACGGCGTCGAATGGCAGCATCTCGGCGAGCGTCGGGGTGACGGGCCGCGCATCGAAGGACGCGACGGCCGTAAACTGCGTGGACGATTCAAGCTTCGATTGCACATCCGCTAACCACGTCGGATTGGCTTCGGCGTGGACAATCAGGACGGACGGCTTGCGCTTCGCGCCGGCGTGCGCCAACGGGCCAATCAGCCCAATCGCGATGATCGCCCCGATGAGCAATCTGACCGCGGAACGCTCGAGAAATGTCACGACACTGCTGGCGCGAACGATACGATTCAACAACATCGGCAACACCCCACTTGATGGCGATGCTTGATCGCCCGACCCGCTCTCCGACTCTCCCAACTCCCCGCCCAGCAGCATGCCGCGGGCGACGGCCTGCAACCAAAGACTACCGAACCGGTGTCGGATCGTGGTGCGAAAAACCGGGAAACATTCCCGCGTGGCTGTTCGTGCGAAAGCCTTGGCCCGGCGTGTCCGAGAACAAGCCGCGATTCCGCGCCCAGAATCAAAGAAAAGGCCCGGCAACGGCCGGGCCTTGGGGCAAACGGGATGATGTTTCGACAAACCGGGGCCGAAGCGGGGCTTAGGGACACACGAGCGCGTCGTAACCACCGGCGAAGATCACGAAATCGACATCCTCGGTGAGGCCGTCGCCGTTGAGGTCGCCCCGCGGATCGACGAGTGCGTCGTAGTAGCCGGCGAACAGAACGAAATCGGTGTCTTCGACGACCCCGTCGCCATTGAAGTCGCCGGGACAGGGTTTCGCTCGCACGACGAACTCGAGCGCGTTCGCCATCATCCACGTTCCGTCGGTACGCTGATTCCAGGCGGAGGCGCCGAGCGATGAGCCGCTGGAAGCGGGGAAGTATCCAAGGTCGGCCCGCTTGCGGAAGTTGTGCGCGGAAGCGAGCACGATGCCGTCGGACCAATTCATGATCGCGCGGCCGCGCAGCAGCGGGTTGCTGGTTGCGCGATAACTCGCGGTGCCGCCATCGAATCGCCGGACGAAGCTCGCGATCGGGTGCGTCGGTTCGATGATGCTTCCGAGGCCGGCCAGCGGCCCGCTGAGCGTGCGCCCGGGCAGGGTCGCGGTCGGGCAGATGTCGTAGCCCTGGCTCGACCAGCGTCCGAGCGGATTGCTGTTGGTCGAACCGGAGACGTTCGCCAGCAGACTCACGACAACGCCGCCGCCGGTATCGACGTAGTCGGCGAGCGCGTTTCCGATCGCGTTCGAATCGATGTATCCGAAATTGGTCCACGTCACAAGGGCGCCGAAGGGCAGAAGGGGTGCCGAACCCGGGTTCGCGAGATTCAAATTGAACGTACCGATGCCGCTGAATCGCCGCGTGGCGTTCAATTTGTTGACCACGTCGGAGACAAACGACCCGCTATCGGCCGGAGCGACGGCGATGTAGGGCTTGACGGTGTAGAGCAGCGCGTTGGCCATGAGTTTGGCGCCGTCGGTGGAGGCGTTCCAGAAATCCGAACGCACGGTGCTCGACGGCGGGAAGAAACCGAGATCCATGCGATTCGGCAGGCGGGTGGAAGCAACGACGAGCGGCTTGCCATCGGACCACTGTGCGATATTGAACGCGTTCACTCGGAGTGTGGAGCCCGCAGGACGGAACGATGAAGAGCCGCCATTGAACGATGTCACGCCGCTCATCGCCGGGTGGGAGGGATAGGTGACTGAAGCGAGCGAAGAAATACCCGAGGTCGACGTTCCGAAAGCGCTAATGAGTTCGTACGTGTTTTCCCAGCGTCCGGTGATGCGCCAGCTGATGCTCTGCGCAAACGTCGCGGCGACAACACCGCCGCCGGCGTCGACATAGTCGGCTAGCACGTTTCCGAGCGCGGCCGAGTTCTGAGGAGATGCATCGGTCCAGGTGAGCACGGCGTCGTACGACCGGAGCTGAGCGAGCGTTGGCGTGCCGAGGCTTGTGTTGAACGTATCGGTGATGCCGACCAGCCCCGTGCCGCGGACTTTGGTCCGGACGTCGGCAATCCACGCCGGATCGGCTTCGGCACCGGCGACGAGCACCCGCGGACGCATGGTGTAGAGCAGCGCGTTGACCATCAACTTGACGCCGTCGGTCGACTGGTCCCAGAGATCGCTCCGCACCGCACTGGAAGGCGGGAAAAAATTGAGGTCGGCGCGCCCGGGAAGCGGCCCCGCCGAGACGAGCACGTTGCCGCCGGTCCAGCGTGCGACGACGGTCGCGCCGCCAACGACGTTGTTCTGACTCGCGCGATAGGAATTCGAGCCGCCGCTGAAGGAGGTCACTCCGATCATGATCGCGTGGTTCTGGTCGGTGATAGAAAGCGGTTCGAGTGTCGCCGGAGAGCCCGACACGAACGGAGCGCCGGCCGCCATGCTCAGATAATCGGGGTTCCAGCGTCCGCCGGGAGGAGACGTGAGCGCGAGAGAGAACACCATGTTGACAACGCCGCCGCCGGCATCGACGTAGTCCGCCAGGTTGTTGCCCAGCGCAGTGGAGTTGGCAAAGCTGAAATCGCTAAAAAGCAAGACCGCGTCGTACGGGAGCATTTGCGCCAGCGTTGGAGTGGCGCTGTTGGCGTTGAACGCATCCACGGCTGCAAATTGACCGGACGATGAAACCTTGGATTGCACGTCGGCAACCCAGGCCGCGTTCAGTTCTGCGTGCATGACGAGAACCGACGGCTTGCGCTTCGCGCCCGCGTACGCGGACGGACCGGATACCCCGATCGCCACAAGCGCGACAACGAGCCAGACCGACGCGGCTCGGGCCGCGAATCCACAGAAAACCTTCTTCCAGGAGAACTGAATCGACGACATGGAATAAGCCCCTCGCCAAAGAGTCAGAGCCCGCGGTGCGCCACCCGGCCCACCACGCAGGTCTCAACCTCAATTCCCAGAGTACCGCCCGTGCGGATTTTTCTTGTGCAAAATCGGGAAACTTCCCCGACTCCCAATGCCGCCGGGGTGCCGCCGAGGATGACTGTTCCGAGGCAACGGGCTGGTTCAAGCAAAGGCGAAAGCAAACCGTCCGGCGCGGGGCCGGGCGATCGAACAGAATCCGGCTTCTGTTTCCGGCTGCTTAGGGGCAA
>JAEUJD010000017.1 GCA_016793015.1 Phycisphaerales bacterium | reverse complement strand
CCGCAGGCCTACGCGTGGAATGAACAGCAGAATGTGTTCACGACGGGCGTGTACTGCGACATGCTGAACAATCCGGGCAACAGCGGCTCCCCGGTTCCGGGCACGATCATCGGTGCGTTCGACAGCCACATGATCCACTTTCAGTTGCCGACCGGGGGCGGCGCGGGCGGCTCGGTGACGTTCAGCGGCCAGATCATCGGCGTGATGTTCGTCGGGCTGAGCCTCGACAACACGGACGCGACGTTCGGCTCGTTCGGCACGGTGTATCCGACGGGCGATCCGGGGCGCGGGTTGAACCTGTTCTCGAGCTTCTCGATCAACGCGAACGTGCTCACATACCAGTTTGCAACGCTGGCGCCGAGCAAGGACATCATCGAGCTCCGCGTGCTGACACATCCGGTGCCGACGCCGGGGGCGATGTCGCTGCTCGGGCTGGGCGGAATTGTTTCGGTTCGTCGTCGGCGCGGTGCAAGGTTTTGAGCGCGAGCGTGAACTCTCTACAGACTCAAACAAACACAAAGGGGCTGACAAATGAACTCGATGAAGACTCTGATCGGCGGCGTGGTGATGGCGGTGGGCACGATTGGCGCGACGGTCTCGCCTGGTGCGATCACGGGCGTGGCGGGGCAGACGACATGGCTCGGGGCACCTCCGCTCGCGTGCGGTCCCGGTCAGTTGTTCGGCCCGAACGCGTTTGCGTGGGATGAGAAGCAGAACCAGATTGTCGCCAATGTGATGTGCGACCTTGTCAACAACCCGGGCAACAGCGGCGCGCCGGTGTTCGGTCTGGTCAGCGGTACGGTGGACAGTCACTTCATCCACTTCGAGCAGAACACGGCGGCGACCCTTGTGAACGGCCAGGTGACCTTTGCGGGCAAGATCCGGGGCGTGATGTTCCGGCAGAACACGCTCGATATCACGGACATCCCTCTCGGCTCGCCCGCCACGATCTATCCGACCGGCTACGGCTGGCGGGGGTTGAACGCATCGTCGTTCTTCTCGATCAACAACAACGTTCTGACGTTCCACTTTGATGGCCCGATTCCGACGCTGGACATTCTGCAATTGCGTGTGCTGACGGAGCATGTGGTTCCGGCACCGGGCGCGATGGCGATGCTTGGCATGGGCGGGCTGATTGCCGCACGTCGGCGTCGCTCCTGAACGCTGTCTCTCTCGTCACTGTCTCTCTTTCTCATTTCTCTGAACGAAGCCCGCGAAAACACTCTTTGAAAAGGACCTCCAGTCATGAAAGTCTTCTCGAAATTTTCGGTTGCTGCCTTGGGAATGACGGCCTTGATTTCTGCCGCGAACGGCGCGATCACCTCGGTGAGCGGCCAGACGACCTGGCTGGGATCGCCTCCGGTCTCGTGCTGGCCGGGCGCCCTGACCGGTTTCAACGCGTACGCGTGGGATGAGCAGCAGAACATCACGCTCGCGACGCTTGCGGTGGACATGACCAACAACCCGGGCACGAGCGCGTTCATGATTCCGGGGCTGCTCGGCGGCACTTACGACAGCCACTTCATCCACTTCGAGGGAATCCCGGGCGTGATCAGTGCTCAGGGCACGGTGACGTTTGCGACGAACATCGTCGGCGTGATCGTCAAGCCGCTGACGCTGGATAACTCGGATGTCACATGCGGGGCGTTCGGCACGTCGTATCCGACGGGCTACCCGCTTCGCGGCACGAACACCTCGATCCCTTCGTTCTTCTCGATCAACGCGAACACGATCACGTTCAATCTTGCCGCGATCGCTTCGATCGGTGAGGTTGCGCAAATTCGCGTGATCACGGATGCTGTGCCCGCGCCGGGCGCGACGGCCCTGCTCGGGCTTGGCGGCCTGGCGATGGCGCGTCGGCGTCGGAACTAGGAAACACGACTGCACTCAGGGCCTGGAGGCCTGCTTCGCGGGTGCGCCGATCGCCCACTTCTCGCCGGAAACGGTGCGGAGTGGGCGGTTGTATTTTCACGGAGGCCGAGCCGATTGTGGCGGGTCCACGAATGGACTGGTTCTGCCTGGCGCCTGCGAGCTTGTCGGCTTCGGCTGCTTCTCCGCTTTCTCGGAGTGCCGCGATCAGCGTGTCGAGGACGCACTTTGAGCAGGGAGGCGGCGGTCGTTGCTCGTCCACCCACAAGCGGGGTGGCCCGTGCCAATCGCAACCTCTGCCCCGACATCGGGTATGGTTTGTCTGTGATTGACCCGGGCATTGGAGGAACAGGATGCGGACTGCATTTTTCGGGAGCGTTGCGATGGCCCTTTGTTCAGTGCTAGGTTCGGCGCTTGGCCCGGTGCTGGCGGCCGATTTGCCCACGCCCCCTGCCGCGGCAAGGAAGCCGCATATCGCGGAGGTGCACGGCCAGCAGCGGTCTGATGATTATTTCTGGCTCCGCGAGCGCGAGAACCCGGAAGTGATCGCGCACCTCAAGGCCGAGAATGCGTACACCGACGCGATGACGGCGAACCTGAAGGGGCTTGAGACCAAGCTCTACGACGAGATGCTCGGTCGCATCAAGCAGACGGACCTCTCGGTGCCCTACCGCGAGAACGGATATTTCTACTACTCGCGAACGGAAGAGGGGAAGGCGTATCCGATCCACTGCCGCAAGAAGGGCTCGCTGGATGCACCCGAAGAGATCATGCTCGACGTGAACAAGATGGCGGAGGGGAAGCCGACGCTGTTCATCAGTCCGCTCGGGGTGAGCCCGGACAACACGATCCTCGCGTTTGGAGAGGATCCAACGGGCGGGCGCATCGTGACGATCCGGTTCAAGAATCTGAAGACGGGCGAGCTGCTGCCGGATTCGATCCCCGGGACGGCGGGCGACATGGCGTGGTTCGGCGACAGCAAGACCTTTGCCTTTGTCACGCAGGACCATGCGCTTCGCGCGGCAAAGGTGTTCCGTTCCGCACTCGGAAAGGACCACTCGAAGGCGGAATTGCTGCTCGATGAGACGGACGAGCGGTTTGATGTCGGTGTGAGCCCGACTCTCAGCCGCAGGTTCATCCTGATGCACTCGACGAGCATGAAGACGGGCGAGTACTGGTTCCTCGCGACGGACAATCCGACCGGAACGTTTCAGGTGATCGAGCCCCGGCGTCAGGGTGTCGAGTATTCCGTCGTCGATCATGGCGACAAGTTTCTGATCCGGCACAACGACGGCGCGATCAACTTTACATTGGTAGAAGCGCCGATCGCGTCGCCGGGGCGTGCGAACTGGAAGACGGTCATTCCGCATAGCAAGGACTCGTATCTCACCGGCGTCACCGCGTTCAAGGATTTTCTGGTGATCCAGGCACGCGAGGGCGGGCTCGGCACGATCCGCATCCGCAAGTTCAGCGACGGCACGGACCACGTCGTCAAGTTCCCGGAAACGGCGTATTCGGTTTTCCCGCGTTCAAACGCCGAGTACGACACCTCGACACTAAGGCTGAGCTACGCCTCGTTCATTACGCCGGTCAGTGTGTTTGACTACGACATGAACACGCGCTCGCTCACGCTGCTGAAGGAAACGCCGGTGCTGGGCGGTTACGACCGAACGAAGTACGTCAGCAAGCGGTTTTATGCGAAAGCGCCGGACGGCGCGGAAGTGCCCGTCACGGTTGTGCACCGCAAGGACCTGAAGCTCGACGGCAGCAACCCGACGTTGCTCTACTCGTACGGGTCGTACGGCATCAACACCGAAGTCTCGTTCTCCAGTTCCATTCTCTCGCTGCTCGATCGGGGCATGGTCTACGCCATCGCGCAGATCCGGGGCGGGAGCGACAAGGGGCGGCAGTGGTACGAAGACGGCCGGATGATGAACAAGAAGAACACGTTCACGGATTTCATTGCCGCGGCGGAGGCGTTGGTGGCTCAGGGCTACACGAAGCCTGAAAAACTGGCGATCCGGGGGGGCTCCGCTGGTGGCCTGCTCATGGGCGCGGTCGTCAACATGCGACCGGATCTCTTCAAGGCTGTGATCGCGGACGTTCCGTTTGTCGATGTGATCAACACGATGCTCGACAAGGATCTGCCTCTGACGGTCGCCGAGTACGAGCAGTGGGGCAACCCAAACGAGAAGGCGGCGTACGACTACATGATCACCTATTCGCCGTACGACAACGTAGCGAAGAAGGCGTACCCGGCGATTCTCGCGACGACGGGGTTGTACGACTCGCAGGTCTCGTATTGGGAACCGGCGAAGTGGGTGCAGAAGCTGCGCGCGATGAAGACCGACAACAACATTGTCCTGCTCAAGATCAATATGGAGGCAGCGCACGGCGGCTCGAGCGGGCGGTATGCTCGGATGAAGGAAGATGCGTTCCGGTATGCGTGGATGCTGGGGCAGTTGGGAATCACGCAGTAAGCGATTGGGACGCCGAGGTCGGAACTCGGAGCGCGGAGCGTGGGAGCAAGAAAGCTCGAATCAAAGTGCGGCATGAAAAAGCCCCGCGCGATGGCGGGGCTTGTGTGAGTTTGGATAGTCAAAGCAACCCTTCCCCAACCCCTTCCCTCAGGGAAGGGGCTCCGGAGGGTTAGCGGCCGGCGGTTTGCTTGGCGCTGACCTTGCCGAGTGACTTTTTCACGCGGCTGGTCTTGATCTCGGTGAGGAGACGCTCGGCGGCCTGCTTCTCGAAGAGATCGGAAAACTTGAAGGCCTTGCGCTTTTTCCATTCGGCGCGGTGGTAGGCATCGCTGGCGAGGATGGGGAAGAGGGCGGTAAGTTCGCCAAAGACCATCTGCTCGTGGACGACATCGACCTTGCCCCAGGAGCAGGCTTCGCGGAGGGTGGAGCCGGAGAGTGCGCCGTCGCGGCTGTCGGCGACGGTCATCTGGATGGCGTACTTGTGCATGCCGATGTCGCCCCGGGCTTTGCCGCCTTTGCGCTCGCTGAGGAGTTCGGCGGCGACGACGATGTCCTGTGCGAAGTTCTTGGGGACGCCGCCGCCGAGCATGAGGAGGCCGGTGTCCTTGCACGCGAGCTTGATGTCGGTCAGTTCGCGGAAGTCCTTGCCGCTGTCGAAGGCGACCTGACCGCGGCCCTGTTCGATCGCTTCGGTCTGCTGCAGCACGATGCCGAAGCCGGCGGAGCAGTCGCTGAAGGCGGGGCAGAAGATCGGGACGCGCTTCTGGTAGGCGGTCTTGACGAGCGATTCGTTCTTCGGGTGCTTCTCGACGAGGTACTTGCCCATCGCCTCGATGAACTCGCGGCTGCTGTACGCGCCGGGCTCGAATTTGTTGAAGATCTCGTAAGTTGCATCGTCGCAGTCGCGGAGATCGTCCTCGTTGATGTAGGTGTCGTAGATGCGGTCGATCATCCAGTTGCGGAGGGTCATGTCATCCACGGGCGGCGCTTCGGGCGAGCCGGGGGCGATGTAGTGCTTGAAGCCCAGGCCTTCGAAGAAGTCCTGATCGACGATGTTCGCGCCGGTCGAGACGATGGCATCGACCATGTTGTTCTCGAGCAGCGTGATGATGGCCTTCTTGAGGCCGGCGCTGATGAGCGAGCCCGCGAGCGTCAGGATGACGGCGCACTCTTTGTCCTTGAGCATCATCGAGTAGATGTCGGCCGCGTTGGCGAGCGTGCGGCTGGTGTAGGCCATGTCGCGGTAGGAGTCGATGATCACGCGGGCATCGAAGCCGGTGATGTCGATGTGCTCGATGGGGCGGGAGAGGAGCTGCTTTTTGGTCCAGGTCGACTTCGGGGACTTTGCCATGATGAGAACCCTTCGGCGTGATTCGCCGGATTCTGGCCAAGCCCCCCTGGCCGGTGTGAGATGTGTGTTTGCCGCGGGGGTGACGCGACGGGAAATGTTATGCGTATTGAACGCGCAAGTTCGGTCTGGAAGAGGAAAATCCCGAGGGAACGCAGAGCGGCGGTGCGGGCTGAGATGCGAGGAGGGCAGTGGTCGCAAAGCCACGGCAAGTAACGGGTTGGTAATCTCCCCCAATGCTGAAAAAACGAGCGCGACAGGAGCTGATCGATGCTGGGCTTAGCCGAGTTGCGGATGCGATTTTGGCAACGGCTCGTCCGGCTGCGCGAATCTTGACACGAAAAGCAGCGTCCGAATCCATGATGGGACGCTCTAGGTTTGGCGGTGTTCCGGACTTGCCCAGCGGATTGGAATGGCCGTCAAAGGACGGTCGGCCACTTGATTTCTTGGCGCAGATCGCGCTCGCGGAAGTTGCTGCACACGGCGCCGAAGCGTCCATCTCCAGTTCTGGCTATTTATGGTTTTTCTATGACAACGAAGCGAGTCCTTGGGGATTTGATCCAAATGACCGTGGCGGCTGGGCGGTGTTGCATTCGGATGTGACGTTCAGCGATCTGGCGATTCAGCGAGGTGCCGATCGAGGTTCGGCAACTTTCGACGCATGCTCGATCGAGTTCTCACCTTCGCTCACGATTCCATCGTCATTTTCCGAACGAGGCTTCCCGGTTGAAATAACCGAGTCGGAGGAGCAGCAACTCGATGATCTGTTGAAAGACGGCAATACAAAGTCCGTCCTACAGCGTTGGGGACATCATCTACTTGGTTGGCCACACCCAGTCCAGAACGATTCAATGGAACTGGAATGTGCGGGGGCTTCCGTCGGTTGCAATATGGGAAATCCCGAAGGTTACGAAATTGCGATCGAGCGGGGCTTGCTCGATCATGCAGGTGATTGGAAGCTCTTGCTTCAGTTGGATTCCGACGAGCAAGGACCGGGGTGGATGTGGGGAGACAGTGGCATGCTCTATTTCTGGATCCGGAGCGACCAGCTCGAGCAGCAGCGATTTGACAAGGCTTGGCTTGTTCTGCAGTGCTACTAGCTTTTTTACACGCAGATCAGCCGGTCGTACGCGGCGACAAAGATCACAAAGTCCGCGTCATCCACGAAGCCGTCGTCGTTGAGATCGGCAGCACAGCCTTCGGGCATGCCCGGATCGGCGCAGTCGAGAATGTTGTACATCGGCGCGAAGAGCGAGAAATCGGCGTCGTCCGTGTAGCAGTCGCCGTTGATATTCGCCCGGCAATTCTTGTTGAAGCCGGTGATGAGGACAACGCTGTTGTTGCCGCCGTACGTGGAAAACAGGAAGTGGCCGGTGCGCGGGTCGCGGGTGCCGCCTTCGGCGCCGCTGAGGCCTTTCACGAGTTCGCGCCGAGTGGAGAAGATCGGATCGCCGACCGAGTCCACTTCGTAGCAGGCGACTGCGCCCCGTCCGTATTCGGAGATCAGCACCGAGTACTTGGTAATTCCGGGGTTGCCCGGCTGGACGTACACGATCCCTTCGGGGCCGGTCTGTCCCACCTCGTCGGTAAGCAAAATCAGGCTGTTGGGGGTATTCCCGAGAGTGAATGTTCCAAGCCCATCAGCCGCGAACGAAACATCCGCCCACTCGCTGGTCGAATACGACGCGATTTTCAAACGCCCTGCGCCCGGGAATCCCGGCGGCACGAACTGAAGCGTGCCGAGAGAGGGATTGACAACACCATCCATATTTGTCGTCTTGTCGGGAGTGGTTGAGCTCGGCTTGATCTGACCGATGTTGTTGCTGTTGTAGGTCGCGAAGAAGAGCACGCTGTTCGGGCCATACGTGAGGCCGCCATCGATCTGCGGCGCGCTCGCGAAAATCACGGCGTCTCCATCGAAGCCGTTGATGAAGCCGTCGGCGTCGCGCGTGACGCGGGCCGCGTAGATCGCGGCGTCGGTGTTGTTGGCGTGTCCGCCGATGAGCAAGACATCCGGATCATCATGCTTGAAGGTGATGCCGCCGTAGTTGATGGGCACCCCGGGAACCAGTCCCAAATTGCGGATGGCGTAACAGCCTCCGAAATCGGGATTGACAAATTGCGCGGATGCGACATGGCCAACCGACGCTGCAACGCAGCAGGCAACAAAGCGATTCATGTTGGACTCCCTGAGAACCCCAATTCCTGACGGCGAACCCGTCTCGCTATTCTGTCGGGCGCGCCCTTCGAACGCAAGGGAGAACTCCCACTTTCCGGGAGCGAAGTTCTCGGACCAGGGTGCGGGATCGACGACGGCAGGAGCGGAACATGGATCTGGACGCGCTGAAGGCCTTTATGCAGACCCGCGGCATCGATGCGTGGCTGTTGCACGATTTTCGGAACACCAATGCCGTGTTCCTGAGGCTCTTTCCCGGCAAGCGCCATGTGACGCGGCGGTCGTTCGCGATCATCCCGGCGAAGGGGGAAGCGAAACTGATCACGCAGGGTCTCGACGAGGGCGCGTTCGCGGTTGGTGAGAGCACCAAGGCGCTGCCGCGGGTGGTGTATTCGGGCTGGAAGGACCTGCACGCGACGCTTGCGAAAGAGGTCGGCGGTTTCGGGCGCGTCGCGATGGACTATTCGCCGGGCGACAGTTTGCCGGTGATGGACATCGCGCCAGGCGGTGTTGTTGAGTTGATTCGCGCGCTCGGTGTCGAAGTTGTTTCGAGCGCGAATCTGGTGCAGGTGTCGGTGGCGCGGTGGGGGAGCGATGCACGCCAGAAGCACGCGGTTGCCAGTAAGCACTCGGGCGAAGTCATGCCGGGGGCGTTCGCGTACATCTCTGAGCGGATTCGGGCGGGGAAGGAAGTCTTCGAGTTGGAAGTGGCCGAATGGGTTCGCGCGCAGTTCAAGAGCAGGGGATTGGAATGGCCGGACGGGCCGATTGTGAGCGTGAACGGGCATGCCGCGGACCCGCACTATGAACCGACGGAGCGGACGCCGACGAAGATCAACCGGGGGGATTGGGTGCTGATCGACATGTGGGCGCGGGTGAAGGGTGAGAGGGACGGGGAGGAGAACGTCTACACGGACATCACTTGGACGGGCTATGTGGGGAAGGAAGTACCTGCGGGGATGAAAAAGGTGTTTGATTCGGTCCGGAACGCCCGCGACGCCTCGGTGAAGCTGGCGCAGGAATCGTGGAAGGCTGGCAAGGCGATTCAGGGGTGGCAACTCGACGATGCGGCGCGGGGGGTGTTTGAGCGGGATGGGTTCCTGACGTTTGTGAAGCATCGGACCGGCCACAGCCTGAGCCCGGGGCCGATGGTGCACGGGATGGGGATGAACCTGGACAATTTCGAGACGCACGACACCCGGGAGATGCTGGCGGATACGGGGTTCACGATCGAACCGGGGCTGTACTTGCCTCGGGAGGCGGCGGAAAAGGTGTGCGGACCGGGGACGCCGAGTTTCGGGGTGCGGAACGAGATCAATATGTATGTGGATCCGGCCAAGGGGCCGGAGGTGACGAGTTGCATCCAGGACGAGCCGGTGCTGATCGGGTAAGGGTGGTTTGAAACTGGCCCCAATCCGCTGAACGTGGTGCGCAGAAACAGCCGATAAGTGGACTCGACGCCTGATGGGGATGCCGCGCGATTGAGCGTGGCGATGTTCCATCGGGCGGCAAACGGGGCGGAGCCTCGGCGGAGTGCGTGCGCGTGCGAGAAGCGAAATTGAAAGTCTGGCTGGCTGGCGGAGCGATCGGCGCGGCGATGTGGATCGGCGGCTGCGGGAGCAGCGGGGGTGTGGGGGGCGATGCCAAGGCGCAGGCGAACAAGCCGAGCGACGTGAACGCGGGATTGAACGCGCTGTCGCGGGGCGAGCAGCCGACGCAGGAAGAACTCCAGAGGTTCATCGAACAGTCGGCTGTGGATATGGAAGAGTTGAAGCAGGCGCAGCTTGAGCGTCAGCGCCGGCTGGCGCAGGCGAAGCTGGCGCAGGCGGACTTGCCTGAAACACCGGCGGCTCCGGAGCCGGAGGTGGCGGCAACGTCCAAGGAAGAACCGGCGGCTGTCACGCCCCCGAGTCTTGCGTTGAATGCCGAGTCGCGCAAGGCGGATGCGACGACGCAGGATCGGGTGAAGGCCCTCGCGGCGGAACTGCGGAAGGCGATCGCGGAGAAGGCGGACGACCCCGAGGGAGCGATGCCAAGGTACCTGGCGCTCGCGATGCTCGAGATGCTTTCGGCGAGCGAGCAGGGGATCAATGTCGATTCGCTCGCGCTGCCGTCGCTCGACAAGTTGACGGATAAGGAAAAGCAGGCGGTGAACTCGGTGCGGGAACTGCTCGAGGCGCTGGCGAGAGATCCGGGAGCGGCGGGCGATCCGCAGAAGGTAGCGGAGTTGTTTGCGCGGAGCATGGATGCGTTGTCGGGAGCGCAGAATGTCCGGATCGCCCGGGCGGAACTGTGCAGCAAGGTGGAGGCGTTCGGGCGGTTCAAACCCTTTGAGGGGACGCAGTTCCTGGCGGGGCAATCGAACCGCGTGATTGTGTACACGGAAGTGGACAAGTACGCGTACCGGGATTTGCTGGGCGATGCTTCGTCGGTTTCGGCTGGGGGCAGCGGCGATCGCTGGTCGGTCGAGCTCTCGCAGGAACTGAGGCTCTACAACGCCGACGGCAGCATGCTGGCGTGGCGGAGGCCCGAGGAGACGGTGATCGAGAAGTCGCGGAACAAGCGGCGCGACTTCTTCATTACGCAGATGATCGAACTGCCCCGGACGCTGACGGTGGGGCCGTACAGCATGAAGGTGATCGTGCGCGATCGCGTCGGCGGGGGCGTGAGCGAGACGGTGATCCCGATCAGCATCGTGGCGGACCGAACGCTGGTGAACGCGGGTGAGGGGAAAGTGCAGTAGAGAGCGGCAGAGCAGCGGAAGAATGGAAGAATGGAAGAATTGCGGCGCAGGCGCGGGCATTGAGCGGCGCGATAGGCTGGGGGCGTGCCGGAACTTCCTGATATCGAGGCGTATCTGGGTGCGCTGGCGCCACGCGTGGCGGGGCGGGCGCTTTCACGTATCGTCATCAAGGGGCCGTTTCTGCTCCGCACGTTCGAGCCGGCGGTGGAGAGCGCGGAAGGGAAGCGGGTTGTTTCCGTCGAGCGGCTGGGGAAGCGGATTGTGCTCGGGCTGGAAGGGGATCTCTTCCTCGTCATCCACCTGATGATCGCGGGGCGGCTCCTCTGGAAGCCGGCAGGCACCAAGCCGAAGGGCAAAATCGATCTCGCGAGTTTCGACTTCGGCGAATTCGGCGTTCTGGTTCTGACGGAAGCAAGCCCGAAGAAACGTGCATCCCTGCATGTGATCCGCGGGCGCGAAGCGCTCGCAATGCACGATCGGGGCGGGATCGATGTGCTTGCTTGCCCGCTCGCAGAATTCAGCCGTGCTTTGACAAACGAGAACAGGACGCTCAAACGCCGTCTGACCGATCCGCGTGCGTTCAGCGGCATCGGCAACGCGTACAGCGATGAGATCCTGCACGCGGCACGACTGAGCCCGATCAAGCTGACCGGGTCGCTCAAGTCCGACGAGATCGCTCGGCTGCATCAAGGCACGGTGCGAGTGCTGACGGAGTGGATCGATCGCCTCCGGGCGGAGTTCAAAGATCATTTTCCGGGTGTCGGCGAGATCACGGCATTCCGTCCGGAGTTCGCGGTCCACGGCAAGTACGGCAAGCCTTGCCCGGACTGCGGAAGCCCGGTTCAACGCATCGTGCAGGCAGAGAACGAAACCAACTATTGCGCAACATGCCAGACCGGAGGCAAGGTGCTCGCCGATCGTTCACTCTCGCGGCTCCTGAAGGACGATTGGCCCCGCACCATCGAAGAGTGGGAGAGCGATGTCGGGAACGGGCAATGAAAAACCCCCGGCATGTGCCGGGGGTTGGCGGAGCGAGCGTGTGAACGAGCGGCGGCTTAGCGGGCGGTCAGCACCTTGTTTCCCTGCATCTGCGAAGTCACGAGGCGCTCGAGATCGGCGAGACGTGCTTTGAGATCGCGGGTCTCGGCTTCGAGTTCCGCGACGCGGGGGGAATCCGTGCTCGTTTGTGCGGGCGTGTGCGAGGCGTTGATGACGTTCGCGCGGGGCGATGCGTTGCCGAGTACATCGCCGAATTCACCGGCCGAGCCGCCGTACCACATCGGGCGGACCAGGATCAGGATCTTGCCCGGCTGAGCGGCATCTTCCATCGCGATACCGAGCGACATGCCGGGGCCGATCTGCTTCATGGCGTGTCCGGGAGTTGGGCTGCTGGTCAGCCGGTCGCCCGCGCGGATCGTGCCGTATTTGGTATCGACCTTGCACGGCACGCGCCCGAGCATGGCGATCGGGCGCCATTCCTGCTTCATGCGCGTCTGCAACATTTCCCCGACCGTCGCAACGCCGGCATGGTCTCCGTCCATGAGCAATTGCTGCTGCAGTGAGGCAAGGGCCGGGTCGGATTCCTGCACGGCGCTGATGCCCATGCCGCAGGTGAACGCGGGTTTGGTCGAAACGACGCCGAGAAGCATGGCCTGGCCGGCCTGCGTGCTGAGTTCCACGTGTTCCTTGTTGTCGCCGCCCACGGCCAGAGCAACGACGTCGCCCTCTTCCATCGCGTCCTGTCCGGCGACGGGGCGGAATGCTTCGGCAAAGTCGAACGCATCGGTGGTGACACCGTTGTCGAGTTCAAGATTGGCTTCATCGGTGCTCTGAAGGCGGAGCAGAGGGACGAGGCTGTTCGCGGTGATGGCAAAGACGCCGGCGTTGGGGCCGGATTCGTCGTTGTCGGTGTCGATGCGTATGGAGACGCCTCCGACGCTCTTGACCTCGCCGACACCGTCGGTTGCTCCGGAAGCAGCCGAAGAGAGTTCGAGAATGCCTGTTTGTCCGAGTATGAGATCGTCCGAGAGCGAGAATCGTCCGGCAGAGTTGTCCCAGAAGAAATATTCACCCGTGTTCGAGCCGCCTTCGTTGAAGTAGATAACGCCATCGCCATCGGCTGCCGCACCGTAACGCACGAAGATTCGGTTGCCGACCGTGACATCATCGACCACGTTCGCCTGTCCGGCAACATTCAAAGTCGTTGCAACATTCAGAGCTCCCGCGGTATTCACGACGTCGGCGGTGGAACCGCCGAGGTTGAGTTGCATGTTGGCGCCGTCGATGGTGAGCGTTGCGGGACTGCTCCCGATGGTCCAGGTGCTGCCGCTGTCGATGCTCACATTTTCCAGGTTGTTCGCACGATTGGCGTTGATCGCGAACGGGGCCGCGGTGATCCGCTGTCGGGGCAACTGTGCGACGCCGTTGACGTCCACCTGCACCCAGACCTGACTGAAGTCCTTGAACACGTTGGTGTAGTTGGTGTAGGTTCCGGCGCCGGCGCCGTCGGAGATGACTCCGTTCGTTCCGAGCGTTGTTGTGAAGACTCCACCGGAGACGTTGACGGCGTTCGCGCCGCTCTTGACTTCATTCATGATCTCGCTGCCCGCGGCGGACGAGTCGAACAGCCGGAAAGTCATGTTGTATGTGCCGTTTGCGTTGCCGCCTCCATCCGACAAGCGGCCCTGATAATTCACGAGGCCGCCTGGAACTGCGGCCAATGCCGTACCCGCGAACGAAACAAGGACCGCAATCACACACGCGCGCTTCATGAGATGACTCCTGTTTTCGGTTCGGCCCTGTTTGCGCCGTACCTCCCCGCCTTGGTCGCACCGACCCCGCACTTCGCGGCCGGTCTCTGGTGTCGTTCCAAGTTACCGGAAACATGGGTGTAAAGGCAACAAAAACCACCGGTTTAGGTGGCCGCGATTTCCGAGGGCAAGGTCGGAAAAAGGCGGATACCCGGCGAAAGGGGCATTTCACACGGATTCGCGATCAGGGTTGCGACCAGATTCGCTCAAACAGGGCAACAGCCTTTGCCTCGTTTTCGGCGCCGGCGCGGTAATCCGGGCTGGTTTCGGGCCTCTGGGGTGTTGTGGCTGCGGTGGCCACGCCGGGGTGACGCCCCCGTATCGCGGCACCGCTCGAAATAAACAGTTGCTGCACGTCGTCGGACAGAAGAAACGCTGCAAATTCGTCCACCCGGGCGTCGCGGGCAGCGTCAGCATCGCCGGGGTGCGCGACAAACCCAAGCACGTGGGGCATGATGAGCATGGCGCCATCGGGTTGTCCGGGTTGGCTCGTTTCGAGATCGGCGGTTCCGCCCCGAGAGCCGACCGGCCACTTTTCTGCTTTGCCGGCTTCGACATCGTCTGAATCAGTGAGCCCCGCGCTGATCTCGCCTTGCGCGATCGCCTGCACCACCATCGAGTTGCCGTCGTACACGCGAGCGCCGTTCGCCTTGAGGGCGCGGACAAACGCCTCGAACCTCTGCTCACCGAACTCGGTGAGCAGTGCCGCCATGTGCGTTCGCGTGGTGCCGAACTGAGGCCGGGCGAGGCCGACCTTGCCTTTGAGTTCGGGCTTGAGCAGGTCGCCGAGCCGGCGTGGTTCGGCATCCGCACTCAAGCGACCGGTGTGAAAGGCGATCACGCGGGCGCGGTACGCAAGCGGAAGCCAGAGCGGTTTGGTCGGATCGAGCGACGCGGGTACCTGCCGCAGGACGCCCGTGTCCGCCAGCCGGATCACACCGATCGGCTCGCTGCACCAGAACAGATCGGCCTTGGGCTTGTCCCTCTCGTCGAGCAGGCGACGGACGAGGCCGAAGGTCTTGGTCGCTTCCGTATCGCCGACGATCTGCACCTTGGTGCCCGTCTTCTCTTCGAACGACTTGATCACCGGACGGAAGAGCGCATCATCGGCGGAGACGTACAGCACGATCGAACCGTTCGGAACCCGATCGATGGAACTTTCGGATTTGGAATCGCACGCGGCCAGGCCCAGGGCGAACATGCCACTCAGCACCCCAACGAGCACCCCAACGAGCAACCGCCCGACAAAGCCGGACAAGGGCGAACTCAAACGGGGCGCAGCGAATACGGGCATGTCTTATTCGTACGCACGCTCTCAAGTACCCGCGGGCTTGGATTCCGGCTTGGCCTGCGTCGCATCGGAGGCGGGCTTTGCAGCGGCGTCATCCGCTTTCTTCTCGAGCGTGCCGAAGTACTTCTTTACGGCATCCTGATACTCGCGCGGAACGCGCATCGCTTCGAGCGCTTCTGCGGCAGAGCCCTTCGCGGTCTCAACCGCCGACGCAAACTCCGCGGCAGATTCGCCCCGAACCTGCTCGCCGTACACCAGCCTTGTTCCGATGATCGGGCCGCCCTGGGTCTGGCTATTGGCCTTGCGCTTCTCGGTGCGGTAGTCGGCCGCCATCTGCTCGGGGCTGTTCTTGCCGTTGCCTTGGCCCGGGCCACCGCCCTTTCCCTCACCCGATGATGGATTGCTCGAATCACCGGCGCGCCACATGCCGTTGCCGCCGTTCTTGCAATTGCCGCCCTTGCACTTGCCGCCGTTCTTGCAGCCTTCGCACTCGCCCTCTTTGTCGCACTGGCCGCCCATTTCTTTCAATTGCTGCTTGGCCTCGCTCGCGGCAGCCGCGAGCGACTGAGATTCCTGCGACATCTGCTCCATCTCGCTCATCTGCTGGCTGAGCTGCTGCATGGCCTGCTGGCCCTCTTTGCTCATGCCTTCCTTGGACATGCTCTGAGCCATCTGGTTCATCGACTGGCTCATGCTTTCCGACTGGTTCATCGACTTGGCCATCGCCATCGCCGATTCCATCATCTGCTTCTGCTGCTCGGGCGACATGTTCTTGAGCTGCTCGAGCGCCTTCTTCACCGCCTCGGGGTTCTTCGCGGCCTGCTTGGCGAGTTCTTCCGCGGCCTTCTTGTCGAGGCCGGCCTTCTGAAGCATGTTCTTCAGGTCTTCCTGCTTGGCGGATTTGTCTGCCAGTTGCTTCGCAAGTCCGTCGAGTTGGGCTTTGAGTTGCTCCTTCTCCTGGGGCGAGAGCGACGACTCCTCCAGTTTCTTCTGGAGTTCGGCGAGCGCCTGCTGGGCCTTGGCGAAGTCGCCTTTCGCAAGGTTGCGTGAGAGTTCCTGAAGCGGGCCGGGGCCGGGCTGCTTGAGTTGTTTGAGTTGGTCCTGCAAACTCTGAAGCTGCTGCTGACGCTCGCCGGTTTGCAACTGATTCAGACGGTCGTTCACATCGGTCAGTTTTTTGACCGCCGCACGGCGGATCTCGTCCGGATTGATCTCGCCCGCGGGCTTGCCGGCGCTCGCGTCGTCCTGTTCTTCTTTCTTCACTTCCACGCCAGCCTTCGCGAGCATCTCGGCGAGCTTGTCTTCCTTGGCCTTCACCTCGGCCTTGACCTGCACGATTTCCTTCGCGTGGTCCTGCGTTTCCTGGCGCTTGGCGAAGTAGCCCAGGAGGTCGTAGCGGGGGAGGCTCATCCAGAAGATGCCGACACAGAGTGCCGCGAAGACGGGCACGTACCAGCGCTGCGGAGCCTCGATCGGGATGGCATTGGCCACGCGCAGGCCGCGGGCCTTTTCTTCGGCGCTCAGCACCACGGCCTTGGCCCACGAGTCTTCGCTTTTTTGAACGCAGAGCGCGGTCGAGAGCGACTCACGCAGGCCTGCACGCTCATCGAGCACGCGGGCGGCGCCGAGTTCTCGATGCCGCCGGACGAATGACCAGCCGAGCGCGATGACAAATGCGGCGCCGGACGCGACACCGAGCGACAATTTCCAGTTGATTGCAACGCCCAGCAGGCGTTCGAGCAATGTGGCAATGAAGAGCGCGATAATGGCCAGCGTCAGGAGCGTCGCGAATCGCGCGAGAAACCCGACGATGAACAGCCGGATGGATGCCGCCCGGACCGCGCCCTTGATTGAGTTCATGGCTCGCCCTTCCCGACCGCTGCCCACGGTACCCATGGGTTCTACGGTCGATCCACCCTCTGCGTTTCTGCATCGAACCGATTCAGCGACACATTCTAGGAGAATGTTCGGAGAACGACCTTTGGAGTTTCCGATCCCCCCCAATCTAGCCCCAACCGCCGGATCAGCCCTACTCGTCCGCAAAGCTCTGGACCGTGACCAACCCGATGATGACCGGCTTGGAATCTTCGCCCCCGCCCGAAATCGGCTGTTCGACCTGACAGAGCACAAGGGCGTCGGGAATGTCGGAGGCCCAGAAGCCGCCTTCGCGGAATGGGTCGCCGAACTCGTCGCGGAACTCACGCAAGGGCAGGGCGACCGACTGGCCGACGCCGATCGGCTGCGTCAGGGGCCGGCTAAACCGCCGGTTCAGCCAGATGGTTCCCGGACCAAGCGGGCTGGCGGTTGTATTGGTGAAGTCCAGCGTTTTCGAACGCCGGAAAACTTGGACATCGACGGTCTGACCCGCCGGAAGTTCCTTTGGATATGGGCGGGCGTAGTCCACCGGCGGGACCGACGTACACGCGCCGAGCGGGGCGAGCAGCAGGGCTGCCCCGAGCATTCGGAGGCGACGCGAGAAGATTGGCAGCGGGCGAAGAGTCATACCGAGGCCAGAGAGTACCCGCTCTGGGTACGGAGCGAAAGTGCGGATCAACTGGTTCGTTCGGGAGCGCGAAGAATGCGGCATGCCCGCGACCGTTCACCAGATCAGTGTTTCCAACGGAGGCGTTCCGAAGCTGCCCGTCCGTGTGGCCAGGGTTTCACTTGAGGGCCTCGAAGGCGATTGGCAGAACGACCGCAAGCACCACGGCGGCCCGGATCGCGCCGTTTGCCTGTTTCCGCTCTCGCTGATCGAACTTCTCAAAGCCGAAGGCCACCCCATCGCGCCGGGCACCATCGGCGAGAATCTCACGCTGGGCGGTGTCGCGCCGGATGAGTGGGCGAATCTCGGTCCGGGCGTGCGCCTGCGCTTTGCCGGCGGCGTGCAGCTCGAGATTGTTTCCTATTGCAACCCCTGCTCGAACATCCGGGATTCGTTCAAAGGCCTTGAGTTCAACCGCGTGAAGCAGGATCTGCACCCGGGGCATTCGCGTCTGTATGCGCGGGTGCGCCAAGAAGGCACCATCACGACCGGCGAAACGCTGGCGATCGAGAGCGCGGAGTGAGCGGCTCGCTGAGCAACTCGCCCCAAGAAGACGATGTCTCCTGTGAAGGTGGCGAGGAATCGCTCGTCTCGTGCGAAGGTGGCGGCAACGCGACCGGGCCTTCGCCCGCGATCGCGCCGGGTATCGAATCAATCGACGCCCGCGCCGCGGCAGTCGAGATCGCCAACTCGCACAACGGCAAAGGCATCGACCCGCGTATTCCCGCACTCGTTCCGGGCTTCGATGCGCCGTTCTTTCAGGCCGGTCTTGCTGGTTACAGCGACGCCGCGATGCGCATCATCGCGCGCCGGCACGGCTGCCCCTTCTGCGTCACCGAAGCGCTGCTCGATCGCACGCTCCTCGCGGGCGGGCGTGGCTTTATCAAGGCCGATCTCGGCGAGATCGCCGACAATGTGCCCGGAGGCGAAGAAGATCATCCGCTGGCGGGCCAGATTATGGGAAGCGACCCGCGTGAGATGGCGGCCTCCGCGATCAAAATGATCGAGCAGGGTAAGCGGAGCGATCGCGCGTATCGGGAGATGGCGTACGAGGACGGGAAGTTCGCCGATCCGGAGCAGCACCAGCAGCTTCCCGAAGGCGTGCATGTCGGCCGCCGCGATCCCTCAGCCGGCGGGGCCCACGGCCAGCGTTCCTTTGAAGTGATCGACGTCAACCTTGCCTGCCCGGTCAAGAAGATCAAGAGCAAGGCCCGGGGAGGCCACTGGCTCGCCGAGCCTGAAGGCGCGATCCGCATTCTCGAAGCGGTACGAGAAGCCGTGCCGCCAGAGATTCCTTGCGCGGTGAAGCTGCGCCGTGCATTCGACGACACGCCGGAGATGGCGGAGAACTTCGAGCGAATCTTTGCCGCGGCATACGACATCGGGTACGCGTGGGCCACGGTCCACGCCCGCACGGTGGAGCAGCGGTATGTGGGCCCGAGCCGCTGGACGTTCTTCCGAGAACTGCGAGCAAAGCACCCGGACAAGGTGTTTTTCGGCTCGGGGGATGTGTGGCGCGCCGAAGACATTTTCCTGATGATGAAGTACGGGGGCGTGAGCGGAGCGAGCGTCGCGCGGGGCTGCATAGGCAACCCCTGGATCTTCACGCAGGCGAGGGCGCTCATGCGGGGCGAACCATCGCGTCCGCCGACAATCGCGGAGCAGAGGGCCGTGCTGGATGAACACTTCAAGTTGCTGGTTGCTGTGAACGGATCGATGCGTCCGGGTTTGCCCAAGATTTCAGCCGATGGCGCGCCGACTTGGAGCGAAAAGCACGCCGCGAAACTGATGCGGAAGTTTGGCGTGCGATTCAGTGCGCATCATCCTGGCGCGGAAGCGGTGAGACTGAAGATGATCGCGGTGAAGGACATGGCAGACTGGAACCGAGTGCTCGACGCTCATTATCGGTAAGTGCTTTCCACAAATCTGTGGATTGTGAGGTTGCGCTGCGTTAGACGAGCCAGCCGCGTTCCAATTTTCCTTCTCGCAAACTTAAAAACGAATGCAAGTCGATGTAAATTCAGGCAATGCGTAGATCGGGGCGTGATTGTCTGCGCAAGTGTCCCTGCAACGTTAATCCAGTGTAGTAAATTGCGATGGTTGTGTTCGGATCTGCCTGCGCCCTCGCACGGCCGAAGTGTTTTCGGCTGAGCGATCGAGATGCGAGGGCGAGGCGTGTTCGATCTAATCTGGAGGCCGCCACATGAAAGCGATCGCTCGAATAGTGTTTGGTGCAGGCTTGGCCACCGCCATCGCCTCTCTCACGGCATGCACGGTCACGCGCAAGCCCGACGGGACGATTGAGGTGCGTGAGTCAACGAATCCTGCGACGGATGGCGTTTACACCCGGGTGAACATCGGGGGAAGGTGTTACCTGTCCAATGGAAACTACTGCATTCCTTGTGGTGGTGGCAAGGCGCTGCCGTGCGAGGATGTGCGCCGCGTCTTGGGCGACACGCCTTGGACCGAGCCGCAAGCGATGGCAGGAACGGGGCTGGCTGCTCTGCAAAACATGCTCAACATCGGTGATGGTGGTGGCGAGTCGAACCCACCACATGGCGAGCCACCGGATCTCAGTGAGCTTGCGCCAAGCGCGACCATGCTTTGGAGCGTCAACGCGTTGACCAACGGGCTCAATGCCGCCGAAGTTTCCGAATCTCTCGGCTTAGATGATTGGCAGCCCGGCGCGCTGCACAGTACGGTGTTCTCGGTCAACTCATTCGACTCGGACGCGGAGACGGTCGACTTCACTTACATCACGGCATGGGGCGCAAGTGCGCCTTCGCCGGGGACATACAGCAACGGAGTCACAGTGGAGTACTATTTCCTTGGTGGTGATCTCACGGACAACATCCGCGACGCTGTCGCAATTCGTGTGTCAGGGCCATGGGATGCGGTGGCCGATGCCGCCGTCAACATCGGATCATTCCACGGTCAGATCGCCACCGATTACGGCCAGTTCGCGATCAGCTTCGGTGCTGAAAGCAACACGATAAAATGGAACGGCACAACAGTGTGGACCCACTAGCCTTATCGATTGATGAGAGCGCTGTTTTCAATCCTCGCGTTTTTGGTCGCAGGAGGCTGCGCGAACGATTCGATTGAATCAGATCGTTCGGCGTTTGCGACGCCCGCCAAGTATCCCGCGGTCTGTCGGCTGCAGAGTCCACAGATCGCGGGATCTCTCATTCCCATTGGAGACCAGCGGGCGGTGACCGCGCGCCATCTTCTTCGACAGCCGGTTGTCCGTGTCGACGGAAAGCTCACCGGCGTCGATTCGCTTGAGAATGGGTTGGGCGCGGAGGTCTCGGCAGGAGATTGGGTTGTTCTGCAAGTGAACGACACTCCGCTTCCTGAGCCGGACGCACTCGTTGAAGATTACGCATTTCGCGACGGTTCGTTGGTCTTCCTTAGCGGTTTCGCGAGCGCCGTTGGTTCCTCGTCAGGGCCATCTCTGGTTCACGCGGAGGTGCAGCGTCCTCCATTCTGGGTGCCAACGGAGTCAGGTATTGTGTACCTTCGCGTAGAAGGTTCGCCGGATCTTTCCGGAATGTCGGGAGGTCCTGTGGTGATTCCTGACGATGATGGGACCGGATGGCGCGTAGTCGGCCTTTACCTCGGCCGCTGGCAGAGTGCTGGGTGGACCGGTTACGTCGTGCGTCCGCTGCCGATCGAGATCTTTGCTCGAACTGAATCGAACGGAGTGAAGGAACAGGCAAAGCCGGATTGACGAGATCGGTGGAACAACCTGCCATGCAGTGCGACGAGCATCGCAAGTCGAGTAAGGCGCAACTCGCCACAGCCTGTGCCGATGGGTGGATCGAGGAGTTCAATTCCAATGATTGAGAAGCAAAGCGCCGGTCGATTGATACTCGGATTGGCGGTTCTGACGATTTGTACGGCCGCCCTGCGGTCGGTTGCCGAACCACCAGCCGCAAAGGCACCGGCATCGGACGTGGCGATGCCTCCGGAAATCCCCCTCCAGCGGTCGGCGATCCTTTGGCAATGCAAGGAAGAACTGCGCTGGGGAAAGATTCTCGACTGGCTCGTGGTGTGCGGTCAGTTCTCAAACAGCGCCAAGATGCCGAAGGAACTGCAAGACGAAGCTTTTTGGCTGCTGACGCATCCCGTTTACATCGAGACGGTTTTGATGAGGGAACAGGTAAATCAGACACCAGAGGCTGCGGAACAGGCCATGCGCGATGCGAGGAAAGAACTTGAAGAGATGCGCCGCCGTCGCATGGTCTTCACGCAGCGTTTTTTGCGCGACGTTCAAGGATTGCAAGCCGATGGTCAGCTTGTGCCACTCTTTGAACCTCCCGCTCTCCCGAAATGAATGTCGCGAGTCTCAACGCCGAACCTAAACCGCTTTGGTCACGCCGGTCTTCGGCTCCACTTCCGTCGCCTCCGGGTAATCAATGCGGCTGTGATGCACACCCGCCAGCGTTCGCGCCACACTCTCTGCAATCCGTGAAAGATCGCGCAGCGTGATCTCGCAATCCTCGAATTGCCCATCCAGCAGCCGCTTGTTCACGATCGTGTTGACGAGCGCTTCGAGGCGGGCGGGCGTGGGGTCGGAGAGGGCGCGTGCGGCGCTCTCGACGGCGTCGCAGATCATCAGGATCGCGGCTTCGCGCGTCTGGGGCTTTGGGCCCGGGTAGCGGTACTCGATCTCGTCGGGAACGTGCACATCCTGCTCGTCGGCACCTTCGCGATTCGCCTGTTCGAGAGCACGCTTGCGGGCGCGGTGATAGAAGAACTCGACCAGCGTCGTGCCGTGGTGGCTCTCGATGAAGTGCTGGATCGTTCGCGGGATGCGGAAAGCCCGCGCCATCTCCATGCCGTCTTTCACGTGGCCGACGACGACGAGCAGGCTCATCGCGGGCGTGAGTTTGTCGTGCTTGTTCGCGCCGCCGCCCTGGTTCTCGACAAAGTACTCGGGCTTATTCATCTTCCCGATGTCGTGATACAGGCAGCCGACGTACGTGAGCAGACCGTTTGCGCCGATCGCGTCCGCCGCGGATTCGGCGATGTTGGCGACCGCGAGGCTGTGGTTGTACGTGCCGGGCGCCCGCATCTGCATGTCGCGCAGGAGCGGGTGCTTCGGGTCGCGCAGTTCGATGAGCGTCATGCCCGTGGTGATGTCGAACGCGCGCTCGATGGTGGGGAGGAAGAAGAGGAGCGAACCGCCCAGAGCGACCGTGCCGCCTCCCGCGATGATCGCATCCCACACGACCTGCCAGATCGCAATCGTCGGGTTGAGCGGACGCTCGATGAAGCCGATGAGCGCCGTCGCGGCGCCGACCGCAAGCCCCGTCACGAGCGACATGCGGATGACCGTCGCCCGATCTCGCAAGTCCTTCAGCATGAACACGGCGCAGCACACGCCGAGCATGATCACGGCGTAGGACCCGCTGCTCTGGCTGAGCGCCAGGCACACCAGCAAGCCGTGGAGCACGCCGAACGCCAGCGCGATCCGCTGGTCGTACGCGATGCACAGGACGATGACGACGAGCAACGTCGGCAGCACGGTCAGAGTCGAAGCGAGCTCGGGCTT
This sequence comes from Phycisphaerales bacterium, assembly GCA_016793015.1. Classification (GTDB taxonomy): domain Bacteria; phylum Planctomycetota; class Phycisphaerae; order Phycisphaerales; family UBA1924; genus JAFEBO01. The sequence goes on along the minus strand of JAEUJD010000017.1, from coordinate 6,298 downwards.
CAGGGCCGTACCAATGACCGCTGTTGCCATCGCGCCCGCGAGCAGCACGCACACGCCCATGATCCGGCCGCTGCTCCGGCGGAGCCTCTGGGCGAAGAGCGCCGTGTAGGCGATCATCGCCAGCGTGATGCCGGTGATGATGGTCGCGATCGAGCCGTCGCGGAGCCAGACCCGCCATTTATCGGTGTCGCGCTGGAACGCGTCCATCTCGGCCTGATACAGCGCCAGATCCGAATCCTTCAACTGCTCGCCCCGCCGGAAGATCACCTGCCCGATCGGACTTTCCGTGAAGACCGGCTTGATCGCGTTCGCCGCGGCATCCTGCGCGAGCGCCGTGGCGTTCGCGTCAAACCGGAACGTCGGCTTCGTGAAGCGTGTGACTCGTTCGACGATCACCGGGCGGAGTACCGCCGAGAACCCGGCTTCGCGTGCCAGAGACGCCATCGTCTGCCGCAGGTGCGGCTGGTCGCCGAGGTTCATAACCTCGCGCCTTGAGATCCCTTCGACCATCGCCGGGCTCTTCGAGCCGGGCTCCTCAAACGTGAGCGTGATCTGCGTGTGCAGGCCTTCCTGTGTCGCCCGCTGCCACGTTCCCGCGTCGAGCAGGGGCATCGCCCGCAGGCCGTTCATGAACTCACTCACCATCGACATCCACTGCGTCGACGGTTCGCCGTTCGTGGATTCGGCTTTCACCGCCGCCAGCGATTCGGCGTTCAGCCCAAACTGCTCACGGATGCCCGCTTCGACCTGATCGAGCGATTGCACCCGGGCCAGCGTGCGGGGCAGATTTTCGAGCGAGCCTTTCAATTCCTGCAGCGCCGTGCTATCGGCCGCGAAAATCCGGGGCGTCCGCTGCCGTGCCGCTTCCTTTGCCGTCTTGGTCGCTTCCAGATCCTCGAGCGCGAGCGGCACACGCACAAGCCGAGTATCGGTCATCACGCGGCCGACCGCGACCATCGGCTGCCGCCGAGCCCAGACCGCCAGCGCCGTCGCGACCAGCACAAAGCAGATCGCGACCAGGATCGCATGCGTGATCCGAGGCGTCGCAAAGAGCGGCGAAAGAGTCGCGCCGATCGCGTCGAGCCACCTCGACGAAGAGCGATGGCGCTGGCGGATCAACTCCGCGCGCGATGCCGGCTTGCCGGAGTCCTGCGCCATCAGGCACTCTCTCCGTTCGTCTGCGCTCTGTTGCGGGCGTCGTCTTCGCCGTACGCCTCGATGATCTTCTGCACGATCGGATGGCGCACCACGTCCAGCGTTGTGAGCTGCGAGAACCCGATGCCCGAAGTCTGCATCAGCCGCCTGGTCGCGTCGATCAGCCCGCTCTCCTTCGGATCCGGCAGATCGATCTGCGTGGTGTCGCCGGTCACAATCATCTTGCTCCCGTGCCCCAGGCGCGTCAGGAACATCTTCATCTGGCCCTTGGTCGTGTTCTGCGCTTCATCCAAAATGATGACCGCGTTGTTCAGCGTCCGGCCTCGCATGTACGCCAGAGGCACAACCTCGATCACATCGCTCGCCATGAAGCGTTGGATCGTGCCGAAGTCCATCATGTCGTGCAGCGCATCCAGCAGCGGGCGGAGATAGGGATTCACCTTCGCCTGCAAGTCGCCGGGCAGATACCCGAGTTTCTCGCCCGCTTCCACCGCCGGTCTCACCAGAATCAGCTTGCGGCAGCGATCGGTCTTGAGCAGGTGCACCGCCGCCGCAACGGCGAGATAAGTCTTGCCCGTACCCGCGGGGCCGACACAGAACACCAGATCGTGATCCCGGATCGACTCGATGTACGCCTGCTGATTCCCCGTCTTGGGCTTGACCGGGCGCCCCGCGGAAAAAACCGCCAGCCGGCCGTCCCACTCTTCGAGTGAGGCTCCCGGCAGCGCCGGGTCGTCCAGGGCTTCGCTTGTCCGGTTCCGCTTGTCCTCCGCCACCGTTTCGTCCGAGATCAGGTTCAGAACCTGCTGCCGGCTGAGCGCCGTGTTCTCGTCCGTCGCTTCGCCCAGGCGTTCCAGTACGCGCTTGGCGATCGTGACCGGCGACCGGTCGCCCCTCAGATAGACCGTCGAATCACGCGAAGTGATGTTCACCCCGAGCGCTTCCCGGATCATCTTGAGGTTGCGTTCCGACGACCCGACCACACCCACGCGGCGGGCACCGGCGGGTACGCGGACTGAAATTTCGATTCGGTCGGACTGCGGCAAGTCTTGGTCAATCCAAAGGCAGCGAACGGTCGCTGCGGCGTGCGAAACGGAGGAGGGGCAGGGGAGGAAGCGGGTGAATCTTCTGTGCCTTGGCTCAGTGCGGTCGGGTAAAGTCTAAGGGCAGGAGGCCATCCCCCGTGTGAACCCGGGTTCACCCCCTCTTCGCCCGCTCTCTCTCCATCGGAACACGCCATGCGCGGAATCAGTTCAAGCCTCGTTCTCGGATCTTTCGTTATCGGACTATTCCTGCCCACAGTGACGGGATGTTCTTCATCCGGCAGTGGCGGAAGTGGCCTGTTCACAATTCAAGGGACGTCATCGCTCGCGACCGGTGATTGGGCCGACGTGAATGCCGCGGTGCTTGCTGCGGCACAGCATCGCGAGATGGTCGTCGAAACCGAATCGCAGCCCGACCCCAAGACGCTCGAGTTCAATCTTCTCACGGTGCGTAGCGAGCCCGTGACCGTCATCGTGACCCGCAAGAGCCTCGCCGATCAATCGGTTCGGATGAGCCAGGAAGGTCCGATCGCCCTGAACATCGAGGTCAAGGTCGGCCGCTTCGGGGATTCGAAGCGGGAGCAGGAATTGATCGACGACATCCGTACCCGCCTGGGCGACCTTGTCGGTTCGTTTACGACGAAGCCGCTTCCTGCGAGCTGGGGCGGCTGGGGGAATTGATCACGCGGGTGTTTGGCAGCTCGACGATCATCGTCGTCCCCTGTTGCCAGACCGATTCGACCCGGATCGTGCCCCCGAGTGCGCGGACGGCGTTCTGAACGATGGCAAGTCCAAGTCCGGTGCCGCGTCTTTTGGATGAGCCGGTTCGCGCTGTATCTACTTGATAGAAGCGGTCGAAGATCCGGGGCTGATGATGGATGGGGATGCCGACGCCACGATCGGTCACCCTCCAGCGCGACGAGTCGGGGGTGTCGCCGGGCAGTGCCTCGACGCGGATCGGCGTGCCCTCGAACGCAAACTTCCCGGCGTTCTCGATCAGGTTCTTGAAAACCAGCTCGAAGAGCCGCGGATCGGTGCGGATCGTCTCGAGTTGTGGCGCGATCTCGACTTCGAGGCGGAGCTTGCGTTCGGAGAAGAGAGGATCGAGCAGCACGCCGATCGAATCGAATGCCGGTTTCACTTCCAGCTCGCTCAGTTCGGGCGACTGACCGGCGGATTCGAGCTGAGAAAGCCGCAGAACGTCGGCGGTCAGCGCTTCCAGGCGATCGACGTTGGTGTCGATCATCGTCAGCAGCTTGTGCGTCATCTGCGGGTCGTCGTGGACGGCGTGCTCGAGTGTCTCGAGCGCCGCCTTGATGGATGCGAGCGGTGTCCGCATTTCATGGCTCACGCTCGCGACGAACTCGCCGCCGAGCCGGAGCGCGGACTGATACGCCGTGACATCGCGTAGCAAGAGCACGACCGCCGGCGGACGGTCGCTGGCCGGCAGGGGGGCGCAGATCGCCCGGAAAATCCGGCGTGCATCGCGACCGGTGATCGCCACTTCGCATTCGCGGCGCTGACCCGCACGGGCCGCCTCATAAAGCTCGTGGATCTCGGCCTGTGGCAGCAGATCTTCGATCAAGCGCCCGACGACGCCGATCCCCCCCGCACCGAAAAACTCGCTCGCCGAGGTATTCGCCGAGTCGATCGGCCCGTCGGGGGAAAAGACGAGCAGGAGATCGTCGCTTTCGTTCGCGGCAGAATGAAGCCCGGAAAGGGGCGTCGTCGAAGGGGTTGCCCCGCCCATCGCGGATTCGACCGGGCCGTGCCCCGCGTGCCTGGCGCGCAGCGCGATCGAGGTGTAAGCAACCGTGAGAAGGCCGAGTGCGATGGGAACCGACGAAGGCAGCGCGGACGCGGCCGTCGCGCCGGTCGCGACGGCTCCGGCGCAGAGGACAGCGATATTTCGGATCGACCCCGAGCCCGGGGCGAGCGCTTGCATGACGCATCCTATGAAAAAACGTGGGGCAGTTCAGGAGGCGATCGCGTCGGCATCGGAAGAGGATTCATCCTCGACGCTCAGGGAGACCCGATACCCAACGCCCCGCACGGTCTTGACAATGTGGGCCGAATCGGCCAGCTTTTTGCGGATGCTGGTGACATGGACGTCGATCGTGCGTTCGGTGACGGTGACGCCGGGCCCCATCGCGCGGGTCATGAGCGCGTTGCGGGAGAGCACACGCCCGCCCGCCTGTACAAGCGAGGCGAGAATGCGGAACTCGGTGAGCGTGAGCTTGATGGGCTGATCGTGCAACGCCGCTTGGTGGGTGTCGGTGTTGATCTCGATCGGGCCGAGTTTCATGATGCCGCGTTCGCCGGAGAATCGCCCGCTGCGACGGAGCAATGCCTCGATGCGGGCAAGCAGAACCTTCATGGAAAAAGGCTTGGTGACGTAGTCGTCGGCGCCGAGCTTGAGGCCGACAACCTGGTCGGTCTCTTCACCTTTGGCCGTGAGCATGATGATCGGAATGGAGGCTGAAGCAGGCTCGGCGCGGAGGCGAGCGGCGACTTCGGTCCCCGGCAATTCGGGGATCATCACATCAAGGAGGATGAGATCCGGGGCGTGCTTGGCGACGGCATCGAGTGCCGCACGCCCTGCGGCGGCAGTGGCCGTCGAATAACCGGCGCGTTTGAGGTTGTAGACGAGGAGGTCGGTGAGATCGCGTTCGTCTTCGACGATGAGGATGTGGGGTCGGTCGGCCATCATGCGGGCACCTGCTACCAACAGCCTGCGAACGGGGAAAAATGGCGGCCAAGCGTAACCCGGAGTGGGGCGAACTAGGCGGAAACGAATGTTGAGACTGCGCGAAGAATGCCGATCCGGGCTTTTGTTCGTATTTTGATTGGTATAAAGATTCAGGAGAAGTGTGGTTGGAGGCACGAAAACAGTTGAAGAGGGGGGTGGTACGACCGAAAAACTGCAAAGAGAGTTTGGACTTGCTAATATCCGGGGGGTACTGTTCCAGTCCCGCCCGGTTCGGATCCTGGGACGAAGTCCCGTGAACGAAGTTTGTTGGAGGTGGGAAGCGAACGTCGAAATGAACCGCGGAGCGGTTCAAGACCTTGGATGGGTCGGGACGGTCGCTGGTCAGATCGAAAAGAATCGTGGGCGGTCCGCGGTTCGGTTAGCGTGGTCCGGAAGACTGGCCTTGGGGCCTCTCTTTCGTTCGGACTTGAAAGTGGACGAGCTTTGAGACGGCTCGTCCGGGTACAAGGAGTCTTACGAGATGGGTCACACGAGCAAGATGTTCTTTATCGCTGGCGCAGCGCTGGGCCTTGCAGGCACGGCGATGGCTGCTGAGTCCTCGGACACCAGCAAGGCGTACGGCAACGAACTGCAGGCTGATGCTGCAGGTCGCACCAGCCTGGCTGCCGGCAAGGCGAGCAACGGCCTCACCATCACCGATGGTTCGGGCAACTTCAGCATGCGGATCGGCGGACTGATTCAGTTCCGCTACACCGCTGACTTCCGTTCGGGCGCTCAGGACCCGGGCAACCCCACCCCGACCCCGGCGGCGGGCGGCGGCGTGACGGGACAGGACAAGGCCACGATCGGCTTTAGCCTCCCCCGCACCCAGATCTACTTCGCCGGCATGGCGGGTACCCCGGAACTGACCTACTACATCCAGGGTAACTTCTCGTCGACTTCGACGAACGGCACCTTCAACCAGGTGTCTGCCGCGAATCCGACCGGTTACAACTCGAACAACGGCAGCTTCGTTCTCGAAGACGCGTACATCAAGTACGCCTTCGATAACAACTGGGACGTTCGTTTCGGCCAGTTCAAGCTTCCGATCCTGACCGAAGACCTCATCGGCGACGGTTACCAGCAGTCGATCGACCGCTCGTTCGTCACCGATGTCTACCGTCAGCAGCGTAGCCAGGGCATCCAGGTCGGCTACACGGCCGACGTGTTCCGCGTCCTCGGTGCGTTCAGCGACGGCTGGCGTTCGGCGAACACGGATTACAACAATCCGAACGAGTCGGATTACGCTGTGACCCTCCGCGTCGACGGCAAGTTCGCCGGCGACTGGAACCAGTGGAATCAGTTCAGCAGCTGGCAGAACAGCCAGTTCGCCGCCTTCCTCGGCGGTGCG
>JAEUJD010000145.1 GCA_016793015.1 Phycisphaerales bacterium | reverse complement strand
CTTCTCGCCGGCAGCGGCCTTCGCGGCTTCGGCGGCCTTTTTCTTCTCGACGCGCTTGCGATCGTGCTCGCGGTCCTTTTCCCAGAGGGAAACGTCAACGAGCTTGCGCTTGGCAAGGAAGTCGCGCACCGTGTCGGTCGGCTGGGCGCCCTGGGCGATCCAGTGCTTGACGCGCTCTTCGTTGATCTGAATCTGCTTGGCAACGTCCTTCTCGATCGGATTGAACCAACCGAGAGCCTCGATCACGACGCCGTCACGACGGGTGCGCTGATCGATTGCCGCGAGGCGGTAAAACGGGCGGTTGTGACGACCAAGACGCTGAAAGCGAAGACGAACCATCGAAACTCCAGTCCCCCGGCACCCCCGTGCAAAAGAGCACAGGATTCAACGGGGCAATGCAAAATGTTCCCTTGCCGCCTTGGAACCAATTCCAAGAGTCCGGCTCGGGCCAAGATTCTAGGCTGAAAGCCGCTTCCGGACGAGTTGCTCGAATGGCCCCGGTGGGACTTGAACCCACACTCCCGTTTCCGGAAAAGGGATTTTAAGTCCCTTGCGTCTGCCGATTTCGCCACGGGGCCGGTCCGGGCCGAGTTTACGGGCGGTGGGGAGGGTGGGGATGGGTGTGAGGGTGACTGTGAGAATGATCGTGCGCAGGGAGCGTTTTCGGCTTGGGAGGGCGTCTTGCCTTGCTTCCGGCCTTCGCGGGCTTAGCGCCCGAAACGCAATCGGCGCACAGGCCGAGCAGCAGCAGGTCGTGATTTTCGAGCTTGAAACCTTTGGGCGCGAGATACGACAGGTCGCCCGGGCACTGTTCGACCTCGAACATCTTGCCGCAGGAGCGGCAGTAAAAGTGGTGGTGGTGTGCTTTGCCGGAGATTTCGTAACGGGGCGGCTCGCCCGGCATTTCGACCTGGACGATTCCCCGGTCGGCGACGAGCGACTTGAGTGTGCGATACACGGTCGCCATGCCCATGCCGCGGACGCGGCGCTGAGCGAGATCGAAGACTTCGCGGGCGGAAACGGGGCCGTGCGCTTCGGAGATGACGGACTTGATCGCGTCGCGCTGCTTGGTGTTGCGTTCCATTCGGGGCACGCGGCATTTTAGAAGCGCGATCACGCGGTCGCGAGGCCCTCGCGGATGGCGTAGCGGGCGAGATCGACCCGGTTGTGGATATCGAGTTTGCTCATGATCGAAGTGCTGTGATTGTCGACGGTTTTGACGCTGAGGTGGAGCGTCTCGGCGATGCGCTTTTTCGACAATCCCTGCGCGAGGAGGCGGAGGACATCGAGTTCGCGGGGCGTCAGGACGCGGCATTGCGGGCCGGCGGCGTGGTCGGCTGCCGGATCCCGCGCGATGAATTGTTCGAAGGACGGTGATTGGTAATGAAAACCTGCATGCACGGCGCGGATGGCAACGGCGAGCCGATCCGGCGAATCGTCCGCGCAGAAGACATTCGCGATTCCTCGGGCACGGGCGACCGAGAGTGCACGATCGCAGCTGCAGGAAAGAACGGCGATCTTGCGCCGGGATGAAGGGGAGGCCGCGAAGCTGGCGAGTTCCTGGGCCGAATCGTGCTCGGAGCAGAGCAGGAGGTCGATTGGCGCCTCGTCGGTAGAAGCCTCGGCAGAGGAGGGTGCGACCCGGAACCCCTGGGCGTGGAGCCACTCAGAAAGTGCCGCCCGTTGAAGAGCGCACCCGCCGGTTACGACCAGCTGAGGAGACGCGACATGCATGAACCACCCCTCCGCACCCGAGGTCGGATGCGGCAATATGAAGATATCGGAAAAACTGCCGACCGTGGTGGCGAAATCGGCGTTTCGGCGAATGGAAGCGTTTTCAGCCCGCCGAATTCGGCGTGGCGGGAGCCGGCGCAGGAGCCGCAGGCTTGGATGAGGCGGGTGCCGTTTCAGATTCTTCCGAGTTGCGGGCGAGATCGACGAATTTCATCCGGTCCTTGAGCGCCGCGAAGCCGAACGCCTCACGCACCGATTTGTTGGGCAACTCGCGGGAGGCGTAGTTTCCAGCGAACGAATCGCCCTCGTTCCGCATGCGTTCGATGCTGACCGGCGAACGGCCGATCAATTGGACGATCGCGACTGTCAGAGGCTTGGACATCACCACGGCGATGGTCCGCTGATCGGCCGGGTAATCGGTGACGGGCTTGAGCGGATCGAGGGCCTTGGCGGCTTTCATGACCGCTTCCCGGTATTCGGGCTGATTGAACGTGGAGTCCGCACCCTGGATGTTGTTGGTCGTGACGGCGAGCTTGCGGCGCTGGAGCGGGGCCGACGCACCGGGGAAGGCATCGACAAAGTACTTGGCGAGGCCCTCGAATCCATCACTCACGGCCACGGCACGCATGATCTCGGCCTGGGCGGAGAGCTTCTCGAACTGGTCGAGCGCCTTGGCATCGAGTTCGACCTGGGCGCGCACTTCGTCGATGTTGGTCGGCGCTTCGTCCTTGCGGGCCTCAAGCACCGTGAAGTAGTAGCGGTTGCCCTGCGGATCCTGGGCGTAGTTGTCGAAGGGGACGCCGATCTGGATGTTGACGTCCGGGTCGTTGCCCGCGATCTCCCGCACCTTGAAGAGCAGTTCGGGAAGCTGAAATTCCTTGGTTCCGACACGGACTGCGGACTCTCCGATGCCTGCGATACCCGAAACCTCGGCACGGTTCAGAAACTGATCGGAGCGGACGACCACCTGAGGCAGCGGGATCGTGATCCCGCCGATCTCCTTCACATCGGCGACGGTGAGCTGTGCCAGCCGTTCCATCCGGGGCATGCGGGACGCCCAATCGGCCGGCAGCACGCGATAACCCCCCTTGGTTTCCACCTTGCCCAGCAGCCGGATCGTTTCGGCCCGAACCGCCTTATCGATCGTGGAGAAAATGGCATCGACCCGCTGGTTGCGGAGTTCGGCTTCCACCTTGGTGCGTTCCGCGGCAAAGTCTCCGGCGAACCTCGCCCGATTCTGACGCCAGAACTTGTTCACCTCGACCGGATCGAGCTGCACGCTCGCGGCGATGGCGGCGCGATCGATCATCATCCATTCAAACTTGATGCGGGCCGGCAGGCGATACCCAAAGCCGTGTTCGCCGTCGCCACGCTTCACATCCCGGAACTCGTTGAAGAGCTTTTGAACGAGTTCCGGAGAGGGGGCCGCACCGAACGGCGCGATGACCTTGGCCAGCATGAGCGACTGATCGACATAGACGACATCGCCGGATTCGTCGGCTTCAAGCGTGGCCCGCTTGTCGGAAACGCGGTGCGTTTCCCGCCACGTCGACTGCATGCGTCCGATGGCGTTGGCCTTGGCGAATGCCAATTGCACATCGCTGGGCGACGCGTGCGCATTTCGTGCGGCGAGCGCGACGGCCTGATCGAGCCGCTTCCCGGCTTCTTCTTCCATGGCCTTGCGCTTCTCCGGATTCGCAAGCTCCTGGCTCGCGAGCATGTCGATGTACTGTGGAGCCTGGCGCAGGAACGGGTTCGCCTGCACGGCGGCACCACGCGCAAGCTGCGGCACAAGCACGCCGTCGCGGATTTCCTTTTCGAACTGCTTTCCATCGGCCACCGTGCCCATGAAGCCGCCGTCCTGTGCCGCGTGCGAGAGCAGCAGCCAGTGCCGCTCGTTCTCCGCTCCGAAGAGTTCTTTCGCGAGATCGATCCGCAGCCCGAGCGGATCGAGCAGATTGCGGACGACATCAAACTCGGTCCGGGCCCGGCTCATGTCCGCTGCTGAAACCTTCGAGCCGTTGATCGTCGCCACCTTCCGCGTCAGTTGATCGCCGACGAACAGGTGGCTCGCCTGCGGCACGATGAACGCGATCATCAGCACGACGCCGAAGGCCACGAGCATGTACTGCCGGTACTTGTTGATGACTTTGAGCATGATGATTCCGGAAGGGAGACGGGCCTGTCGTCGGGGAACGAAACGCGAGAGGCCGAAAGCAGGAAACGAAATGATAGAGAACCCGTGAAAGAAGAACGCCCGGCCCGTGAACATCGGACCGGGCGGAGAAAGCCGGAGGAGTGGACGCTCGGAGCGTCCGGTTTTTAGCGGTAGAACTCGACGATGAGGTTGGTGTTCACGTCGAAGGGGATCTGGTCCGTGGTCGGCAGGGCGACGACCTTGATCGTCATTTCCGACGGGTTGAACTCGATCCAGCCGGCGACTTCAAGACCGGCGAGCGACTCCATCGCTTCCTTGCCGAGCTTCTGCACCTTGTCCTTCAGCGTGATCACGTCGCCCACCGAGACGACGTACGACGGACGATCGACCTTCTTGCCGTTGACGCGCACGTGACCGTGAACGACCAGCTGGCGTGCCGCCCAGATCGTGCGAGCCAGGCCCGCGCGACGGACGACGTTGTCAAGCCGACGCTCGAGCAACTGCATGAGGAGATCGCCTGTGTTGCCCGGGCGACGGCCGGCCTCGGCCAGAATGCGGCGGAACTGAGCTTCCATCACGCAGTAGTGGAACTTGACCTTCTGCTTTTCGTTCAGGCGGATGCCGTAGTCACGGAGGCGACGGCCACGGAAGCCGTGCATGCCGTTGGCCTGCAACTGACGCTTGGACGTGTGCTTGGGGGTATCGACGATCGGGGTGCCGACGCGACGAGACAATTTGAGCTTGGGACCGGTATAGCGGGCCATCGTGAAACTCCGTCCTCACCTGCTAGCCAAATTTATTTGGCGTCGCCGCAGGGGGTGCTGGTCGTGGGAACTTTGAGGTAGCCAAGCCAGCGATCTTGAACAAGCCGGGGAACCGAGACTTCGGGACCGGCGATCCGGGAACTGCCGAGCGGGTCTGAAACCGTCCGGCGACAGGGGGTAATTAGAGGCCGATCGCCCGCGGGAGTCAATCTTCACAATCATGCCGGAGGAGTGCCCCGATCCGTCCGCTAGACTCCCGCGCGATGCCGCGAAACGTGTCTCTACCGGTGATTGTTGGAGGTTCTGCCTCACCGCAGCCCCGAGAGGCGGATGCGCGGCAGGCAAACTACGAAAAAAAGGAAAAGTGCGGGGTCATCGCCGTCTGGGGCGATTCCGACGCCGTCCGCAAGACCTATTACGCCCTCTACGCCCAGCAGCATCGCGGCCAGGAGTCGGCGGGCATCTCGCTTTCGGATGGCAAAAAGCTGTATTGCCACACGGGGATGGGGCTGATCCCCGAGGTCTTTCCCGCAGATGTACTTGACGATCTGAGCAAACACACTGCGCGCGGTGCGATCGGTCACAACCGGTATTCCACGGCGGGCGGTTCGATGCTGTGCAACGCGCAGCCGCTGCTCACGGCGTATGTCGGCGGGCAGGTGGCGCTCGGTCACAACGGCAACCTGATCAACGCCGATGCGCTGCGGCTGGATTTCGAGCGGGCCGGACATCTCTTTCAGACCACCAGCGATACCGAAGTCATCATCCATCTGCTCGCATCACCCCAGCAGCAGAAACAGCCCGACCCGCTCGCGGCGACGCTCCGCCGTTTGCAAGGCGCGTTCAGCCTGGTCTTCCTGTTTCCGGATCGCATTGAGGTCGCGCGTGATCCGTGGGGCTGGCGCCCGCTGGTCATGGGCAAGTTGCCGGGTGGCGGCATCATCGCTGCGAGCGAGACAGTCGCGCTCGATGTGCTGGGCGCGGAACTCATTCGCGAAGTGGAGCCGGGCGAGATCGTGACGATTTCGGATCGAGGAATTGAAAGCCGCAATTTCGCTGCGATGGCACAGCCTCCGGCGCACTGCGTCTTCGAGCATGTGTACTTCGCGAACCCGGCGAGCGTAATTTTCGGGCAGAACGTACAGATCACGCGTGAGGCGCTCGGGGCGCGGCTGGCGAAGGAAGCGCCGGTGTTGGCTGACTTTGTGATGCCGATGCCGGATTCCGGCAGAAGCGCTGCCGCGGGTTATGCGCAGGCGAGCGGATTGCCGTATCGCGAGGGGATCGTTCCCAACCGGTATGTGGGACGGACGTTCATCAAGCCATCGCAGGCGGAGCGGGTTGCCGCGGTTCGGCTGAAGTTGAACGTGATCGCGGAGATCGTGCGAGGGAAAAAGGTAGTGGTGGTGGACGACTCCGTCGTCCGAGGCACAACCACCAAAGCCAAGATGGATCAAATCCGTCAGGCAGGCGCGAAGGAGATCCACCTTCGCATCAGTTGCCCGCCGATCCGCCACCCGTGCTACTTCGGCGTCGATTTCGCGACGCGCGATCAGTTGATCGCGCACAACCGCAGCGTGGATGAGGTTGCAAAGTTCCTCGGCGTGGATTCGCTCCACTATCTCTCGCTCGAAGGGTTGCTCGCCTGCATGTCGCGGCCCGCGCCGAACTACTGCACGGCCTGCTACAGCGGCGATTACCGGCTCGATCCGGAGAATCCGGAGACGGGTGAGATTGTCGAAGGGGAGCAGTTGAAGATTTTTGGGTAGACTGCCTTTCACGATGCTTCCGTCATCGAATCAGCCAAAGGCCAAGCGCAAGGTCATTGGGCGAGGATTCCCGATTCTCCATGACTGGATCGTCGATGCAAGGGGAAGCAAGGTCTGGGTATCAAAGGCGGGAAAGCGAGAGTGGTGGTGGCACTCGTATTGGACCGTCCGACGCTGGGGATTTTTTGAATCGGTCAGCGCGTTGCTGTGTGTTCTGTACGTATTTGCCTTCACATTTGGCTTGGTTCTTCCAGCGATTGCAAAGGGCTCGTCAGTCTGGCGATGGTTGCTGATTCTGATCCCGGCGTTGCCGCTGATATGGGCGCTCCGGGCTTTCCGCCGAAGCATGGCGAGGAACATTGTGGAATCTTGGCTCTTGAGTCGGCTGTGCATCCATTGTCGCTATGACTTGAGCCGGCTGGAAAGCGACTTTGATGGTTGCACCGTTTGCCCCGAATGCGGTGCCGCCTGGAAACTGAACGCCCCGCTTTCGGAAAGAGCTTCCGAATGAGCGAGCCCCAGATTCCCAAGCCGAGCCCCGTGCGACCAGCCCCCTTCAAGCTGTTGAGAACGGACATTCTCGATCATCGCGGCCGCCAAGTGCCGTGGAAAGCACAGCACAATAACGATTCATCGAACTGTCCAAAGCCAAAGTCATTCTGGCGTTGGCGGGAACGACACGAATTGGTGTCGAAGCACGAATTGCGAATGGTCGTATTGCTCTTCACGCCGGCCATCTTGGGACTCGCGGCGATTGATCCCTTCACGAAGTTCGCAAGTTTCGGAGCAAAGCAGCTTCTGCCGCAGTATTTTGGTGAAGGCATTCCTGCCACCGAAGTTCTCTTGACCCGCATCGCAATCTCGATTGCCTTCTATTTGGCGGCTGCGGTGATAACGTGGATCGCCATCTCAGCGTGGTATCAAAAACTGGTGATCCCGGAGCGGGCAGGCGAGATACTCCGTCGCGGCGCGTGCGTCTCCTGCAAGTACCCCATCGCCGATCTCAATCCAGATTCAGACGGCTGCACCGTCTGCCCCGAATGCGGTGCCGCCTGGAAATTGAATGCCCGACTTGCGGAAGGAAAGTGAGCGTGAGTGAATCCCAACCTCCGATCCCCGGCTTTCAGGCCGACCCCGTCAAGCCGGGCCCGATCGGTCTGCGCTACACCATTCTCGACCACCGAGGCGCTCGGCGTCCGCTCGCAAATGCAACGTGGACGGAACGTGCGGCACATGCACCGAACGCGAGCCGCTTCCTCCCGAAGTTGTCGATGAGTGTCTCGACGATCGGGCTCCTCGTTCTTGTTGTCACCGCGACGTTCGCGATGCAGGATGCGGGCTCACGACTTGCCACCACCATTTCGCCGGGCTCTTCGATCGCGAAGACCGCGATTCAGTTGCTCGGGCTGTTTGGGCCGCTGCTGATCATCATTCTGCTGATCCTCTTGGGGCTTTTCTTTTCGGCGTCTCGCATCTGGATGCCTGCCGTTGCGCGGTACTGGCTTTCGATCGGTCAGTGCGCGAGTTGCCGCTACGACATCGCCAGCGTCGAGCCGGCGCAGGACACGTGCGTCGTTTGTCCTGAGTGCGGCGCGGCGTGGAAAATCACTCGCGATTCGAAAACAACGCCCGCAGGTCACGAGCACCGTGCAGAATCCTGATGATTTCCAGCGGCTTTGTTTCAGGCCTGTAGATGACCACGAACGAATGGACGGGAAAGACGCGAAGCGCCTCGTCCGCAAGGTCGGTTCGGCGATGGCCGATTCTCGGTCGTCGAGCAATCAACCGAAACGTCGATTCAAAATCGTCGATGAGTCGAGCAGCGTTTGCGGGGCTGTCAACCTGCACGTACTTGACGATCGCACCAAGATCGTCCGCCGCATCGAGCGTGAGGACGAATCGAGAACTCATCCGGCCTTACGCCTTCGCGCCGCGGTCCGACGACGGAGTGCCGCGAGCACCTGGTCGCCGTCGAGCACTTCGCCGGCGCGTGCCTGCTTGAGCCCGGATGAGATTTTGCGCTTCATGCTTTCGATGTCGCGTTCGGTTGCTCGTTCGCGGTCTTCAAGTAGCCTGAGGCCATCGCGCACGACTTCGCTCGCGGTCTGATAGCGACCGGAGGCGACGCGACGGTCCACGAAGCGCTGGAGCTCGGCGGTCAGTGAGACATTCAGGGTTCTACGCGATGCCATGGAGAAAGCGTACTTCTGAATGTGCTCTGTGTCAATTTGTGCCACACTGCCTAATGCTCGTTCTCGGGCGTAGTATCCGAGAATGCCGCTTCCTATTTGCCTCACCCTCGCCCACTCTCCCGACCCTGACGATGCCTTCATGTGGTGGCCTCTCACCGGCAGGATCAACCCCGACGGCTCGCAGCAGCCTGGCGAAGCCGGCAAGCCCTGCATCGACACCGGTCGCTTTCAGTTCAAAGCATTGCCCGCAGACATTCATGTGCTGAACAAGCGTGCGGCCGCAGCGGGCGATCTCGAAATCACAGCCCTCTCCGCTCGCGCGTACGCGGATGTGAAGGATCGCTACATCATCACGGCGTGTGGTGGCTCTTTCGGCGACGGCTACGGGCCCAAAGTCGTCGTCCGAACTGATCAGAACGCCGACTCCATCAAGCTCTCCTGCGAAGACTGCCTCGCCAAGCCCGGCGTTCGCATCGCTGTGCCGGGATTGCAAACCACGGCCTTTCTTCTGCTTGGCCTCGTACTCGGGCCCGAGATCGCCAAGCAGCGTGACCGCTTCGTGGAGATGCCCTTCGAGAAAATCATCGGCGCGGTTGCGCGCCGCGAAGTGGACGCCGGCCTCGTGATTCACGAAGGCCAACTCACCTTCGCCGACGCGGGCCTGCGGATGATGCTCGACGTCGGCGCGTGGTGGAAGGCGAAGACCGGGCTGCTTACTCCCCTCGGCGTGAACGCAATTCGCCGCGACCTCGACCGCATGCATGGGCTTGGCGCAGTGAGCGAGATTGCGAAACTCTTGAAACAGAGCGTCGCCTACTCGATGGAACACCGCGACGAATCGACCCGCTACACGCTCCCTTTCGCACTGGCCAACGTCTCCAGGGGAGGCCAGACCGGCGAAGCCCCGACACTCGAGCGCGTCGAGCGCTACTGCCGCATGTACGTGACGCCCGAAACGCTCGATATGGGTGAGCGGGGCCGCGACGCTCTCCAGCATCTCTTTGCCGAGGGCTTCAAAGCCGGCCTCTGCCCCGACGCCGGAACAGTCGATCTCGCGTAGCGATTCAATTTGCGGTGTGACTGCGTTCTATTTGGCACTTTGTCCATTTGGCCCTTTGGCAATTTACGTCCTTCCCCGTATTCTCCCCCCATGAATCTCATCCGCTCCGAATTCGGCGTCTCCGTTGAACTGCCCGGCGGCAAGCAACTTCCCATCCGCCACATCATCGGCGTCGGCATGAACTACGCCAAGCACGCGGAAGAGCAGGGCAAGGGAGTGCCCGAGCGCCCGATGCTCTTCACCAAGAACCCGATGTCGGCATGCTTGCACGGCGACAACATCGTCGTCCCGAAGGTCTGCCAGGATCGGCCGCAAGTGGACTTTGAAGTCGAACTCGGCGTGGTGATCGGCGAGAAGACCAAGGACATCTCCAAGGCGGACGCGCTCAAGGCCGTGCTCGGCTACTGCTCTGCCAACGACGTCTCTGCACGCTGGTGGCAGAAGGATGGATCGGGCGGGCAGTTCTGCCGCGGCAAGAGCTTCGACACGTTCTGCCCGATCGGGCCGACGCTCGTCCCCGCCTCCGAAGTGAAAGACCCCCAGAATCTTCGCCTGACCACCAAGGTCAACGGCGCGTTGCTTCAGGATGCCAACACCAACGACATGATTTTCGATGTCGCCACGCTCGTTCACGAGATCAGCCGCGGCACGACGATCCTGCCGGGAACGCTGATCATGACCGGCACACCCAGCGGCGTCGGATTTGCACGCACGCCTCCGATTTTTCTGAAGCAGGGGGATGTGGTGGAAGTCGAAGTCGGCCACTTGGGCGTGCTGAAGAACACGGTGCGATTTGAGTAAGCAAGGGGCGGGAGCGAGAACATGAGCGGCCTGCTTGATGCAACATTCCGTCGATTCGTGCCGTCGCTGCCGCCGCTCACGCGGAATCGCGTGCTCATGGCGCCCCTCGACGCGATCGATTACCTCGCTCGCGCAGGCCAGAGCGACTTGGCCGGGTTGCCTCCCAATCGCATGCGCATCCGCACCGGTGTGGGCAATCGGCTGCTCGGAAACGGCGCGTACTGGGTTGGAAGCGGACGCGACTTCTGGGGTCAGCAGTTCGACGCGGGTCGCGTTCGGCCGGATTCATCCATTCTCGATCTTGGTTGCGGCTGCGGACGCTGCGCGATCGCCATCGACCGCTTCGGCATCGGAGGCCAGCCGTTTACGGGCAAGTATCTCGGGCTCGATGTCGATCGCGAGATGATCTCGTGGTGCGCCGCGAACATGGATCCAACGCGGTTCCGCTTTGCCCACGTCGCCAAGCGCAGCAAGGTTTACAGCCCGAACGAAAGCGCGGATGCGAGCGCGACCGGGAGGGTGTTTGTCGCGGAAGACGGCTCGATCGACTTCATGTTCGCGATCTCGGTCTTTTCGCATCTGCTCGAGAAAGACTTCATCCAGTACGTGCAGGAGACTCGTCGCGTGCTCCGGCCGGGCGGGCGGGTGCTGTTCAGCACATTCTGCATGGAAGATGTTGATTCGGGCCCCGATCGACGCTGGTCGTTCAAGCACCGCTGGGGCGCGACATTTGTCGAGAGTGAGCGATATCCGGAAGCGGCGACCGGCTACGAGCGCGATTGGGTGATCGATCAGGGAATCCGAGCGGGCCTGGAATTCGATACCACCATCCCGTCGCCGGTGCAGACCTGCTTTGTTTTTCGGGCGAAGTAGCGCGAACTTGGCCCATCCGGCGGCGGAGCGCCCGGGCGGAGCGAATGATCCCCTCGCCCGATGGCCAAAAGCCCCGAACATTCCGCCGAACCCACGATCGAGAACCGGCGCGCCCGCTTCGAGTACCACATTGGCGAGACGTACGAGGTCGGGATCGCTCTCCGCGGCACCGAGATCAAAAGCGTCCGAGCCGGCCACGTCTCGCTCGGCGAGGGATACGTCCGTGCCACCGCCAATCCGCTCGAACTCACTCTGCACAGCGCGAACATCGGCGAATACGGTCCGGCAGGGCCGATCGGCAACGGCCGCCAGCACACGCCCACCCGCGTCCGCGCGCTGCTCGCCCACAAACGCGAGATCCTGAAGCTCGCGGCAGCATCCGAAGTGAAGGGCATGACCATCGTGCCCCTGAAACTCTTCTTCAAAAACGGCTACGCAAAGCTGCTCATCGGCGTCGCGAAGGGCAAGGCCAAGCACGACAAGCGCGACACGATCAAGGACCGCGAAGCCAAACGCGAGATCGATCGCGCGATGACGCGCAAGACCAATCGATAACACCGCCGCAAACGGCGTTCGTCCGAGCGCTCAGGTTGATCTGAAGAATCACCCGATCTTCTTGCCGCGGGCGAGGCGGACCTTCTCGGTCGCCGATCGGATCTCGCGTTCGCGGCGCTTGTTCTTCGCTTCGCGATTCGGATCGTCCATCGCGACACGGTCATTCTCAAACTTGGAAAGTTGGGCTTCCGCTTCCGCCGCTTTCAGGTCGCCGATCGCGGTCGCACGCTCGGCCAGAATGGTGAGTTCGTTCTCGGCCATCTGCAGCACGCCGCCGTCGATGAAGTAGCTGCCCGAGACGCTGGTGTTGCCGGCAAACTCCAGCTTCAATTCGCCGATGCCGAGCTTGCCCAGGATGGGGGCGCGACCCGGCAGGAAGCCCATCAGCCCGTCCCACATCGGAACCACCGCGCTCGAGACCGGCTCATCAAACAGGCGGGCGGCAGGGGTGACCAGACGGCAGCGGAAGGTCGAAGCCAAGGCGAGTCTCCAATTCCCCCATTTCGATCGGGGGAGGGGATGGTACGTCGCCGGGCTGCGTTTGGCGAGGCTTTCGCGTAGGCTGTATCCCTTGAGAATCCCCACTTGAGATCCCGTACCTGGCCCATCCTGTTCGCCCTGGCGTTACTGGCGGTCATGGCGTTTTTGCTTCGGCTGAAGGTGGGGGGGCCGTTGACGCCAGGTTGGAGCGAGATCTTTCGGTTTCGGCTGGAACGTGCCGCGGCAGGGATGGTCGTGGGGATCGGTCTCGCGACAGCGGGCGTGCTGCTCCAGTGCCTGTTCAGGAATCCGCTTGCATCGCCGGAACTGCTCGGGATGTCCAGCGGCGCGGGCGTCGCAGTGATGCTTTGGCAACTCGGCGCGTACCACGCAGGGCTTGGAATCGCGCAGACCGGAATGGCGAACATCGGGGCTGGGATCGCGCTGCCCGGAGCCGTGGGTGCCCTTGCGCTGACGTATGTGCTCAGTCAACGCCGGGGAATGGTCGAGCCCGTGACGCTCATTCTGACCGGAGTGGTGGTCGGGATTATCGCGGCGGCAATGATCTCGCTGGTGCAGCAGTTGCTCCCCGATCGCGGCGTGGCGGCGTCGAGATTGCTTCTCGGGTCGATCAACGACGACGCGCAGTGGGGCGGAATCGCAATTGCGGGAAGCATCACGCTGTTGTGCGCTGGGTGGGCGTGGATGCGAGGGGCCGCCCTCGATGTCGCGTCGCTTTCGGATGATGAAGCACGCTCGCTGGGAGTCGGGCTGGCATCGCTGCGCATCGAGCTGTTCGTGCTGGCGGGCGTGCTGACCTCGGTGACGTTTGCGATCGCGGGGCCGGTGGCATTTGTCGGCTTGGTCTGCCCGCACCTGGTGAGACTGCTGATCGGTCCTGCACACCGCTCGCTCATCATCGGAGCAGCGCTGCTTGGCGGAGCGATGGTGGTCTTTGCTGATTCGCTCGTAAGGGCGATCGATCTGGGGTCTGGGCGGCTGCCCATCAGCGTGCTGACGGCGCTGATCGGCGGGCCGGTTTTGATCTGGATGCTCAGGCGGCGCGACGCGTTTTCACGGGCATAGCGCACTCGACATGAACTTCGTCACTGGCGAGACGCTGACGTACCAGGCCGGTCGCAGGGAAGGAAAGTCGCACGTGTTGTCGCCACACGCACCGCATCTTCAGGCGATTCGTCCGAAGCGAAGCCACTGTTGTCGTCGCTCACTCACACGTTGAAGTACTTTGCTTCCGGATGATGCACGACAATGGCGCTCGTGCTCTGCTCCGGATCGATTTGCCAGTTCTCTGTCAGCACGCACCCGATGCGATCCGGACGCAGCAGCCGGAACAGCTTCTCTTGGTCGCTCATCTCCGGGCACGCCGGATAGCCGAAGGAATAGCGGCTGCCTCGATAGTGCTGCGTGAAGAGCTCCTTCACCCGGGGCGAGTCGTCGTTTGCGATTCCCAGTTCCTGACGGATGCGTTTGTGCCACATCTCGGCCAGCGCCTCGGCGCTTTCGACGCCGATGCCGTGCAGGTAGAGATAGTTCGTGTAATCGTTCTTCTGGAAGAGTTCCTGCGCGGCTTCGCTGGCTTTCTTTCCCATCGTGACGCAGTGGAACGCGACCACGTCACGCTCGCCGGATTCGATCGGGCGGAAGAAATCGCTGATGCACAGCCGCTTCTTGTCCGCCTGGCGCGGGAAGCTGAACCGCTCGATCTCGCGTGAGTGGTCCTGCGGATCGAAGATGACAAGGTCGTTCCTGTCGGCGTTGCAGGGGAAATAGCCGTAGACCGCCGCGGGCTGGAGAATCTTCTCCCGCTTGCATTTCTCTTTGAGCGCCTCGAACACCGGAAGCACTTTGTCCTCGATGAGCGCGTCGTACTCGGCTTCGCTCATCGCGCCCTTCTTCATCTGCCACTGCCCGCGGAAGAGCGCGACGGGGTTGATGAATGGGTATATCTGGTCGAGGTTCAGGCCGTCGGCAACGCGCGTTCCCCAGAACGGAGCCTTGGGTATTGCGACAGTGGTTGAGGTCGACGAGCGCACGAATTCCTGCGTCGCCGCAGGCAATCCGCCGTCCTTGTCCGCCGAGTTGATCGCCGCGAGCTTGGCGATGCGGGTCTGGTTGATCGCTTCTTCGGCCTTGGAACGTTTGCCGAGCCGGTCTTCGATCTCCGTCGCCAGCGTTTCCATCTTGCCGGACATGATCATGTCCATCGTCCGCAGTCCCTCGAACGCATCCTTGCCGTAGAAGCATTCGCCCTTGTACTGCGAACGCAGATGGCTCTCGCAGTAATGGCGTGTGAGCGCGGCACCGCCCAGAATCAGCGGCACATCCAGCCCGATGCCGTTCATCTCGATGATGTTCTCTTCCATCACGTTCACGCTCTTCACAAGCAGGCCCGACAACCCGATCGCATCGGCCTTGTGCTGCTTGAACGCCTCGACAATCGCGCCGATCGGCTGCTTGATGCCAATGTTGAAGACCTTGTAGCCGTTGTTCGTGAGAATGATGTCGACGAGGTTCTTGCCGATGTCGTGCACGTCGCCCTTCACGGTCGCCAGCACGATCTTGCCCTTGTCCGAGCCCTGCACCCGCTCCATCAGCGGCTCGAGCTGCGCAACCGCCATCTTCATGACCTCGGCGCTCTGCAGCACAAACGGTAACTGCATCTTTCCGGAGCCAAAGAGCTCGCCGACCGTCTTCATGCCCTCCAGCAAATGGTCATTGATGATCGCCAGCGGCTTGTATTTCAAGAGCGCCGCATCCAGGCACTCCTTGAGGCCCTGTTTCTCGCCGTCGATGATGTGCGAGCGCATCCGCTCTTCTACCGGCAGATCCGCGAGCGATTTCTTCTGCACCTTCGCGGTCTGCGCATCCTTGAAGAACTCGATGAACGCCTGGAGCGGATCGAAGTTCTCCGGCTTTCCCTCCGGAACGCCGGTTCCTCCCGCCGCCTTGGAACGCCGATCGTAAATCAAGTCGAGAGCCGCCTGCCAGTGCGCGGGATCAATCTTGTTGCTCGGCAGAATCTTGCTCGCGTGCACGATCGCGCCCGTCAGTCCCGCCTCGCGAAGCTCATGCAGAAACGCCGAGTTCAGCACCACGCGCGCGACCGGATTCAACCCGAAACTCACGTTCGAAAGGCCGACAATCGTCTGGCTCTCCGGGAACGCGGCACTGATCCTCTTGATGCCCTCGATCAGCTCGAGCGCCGACCGCCGGTCGCTCTCCATGCCCGTCGAAATCGGCAGCACCAGCGGATCGAACATCACATCGCTCGGGTCCATCCCGAACTTCTCGGTCGCGCGCCGGAACCCACGCTCGGCGATCGCGTATTTCCGCTCCGCCGTGCGTGCCATCGAAGCCTGTTTATCTTCATCGATCGAACCGATCAGGATCGCCGCGCCGTACGTGCGGCACATCTCCAGGATCTGGTCAAACTTCTCCTCGCCATCCTCAAAGTTCGCCGAGTTCACGATGCACTTGCCGCCCGCGTGCTTCAGCCCCGCCTCGATCGTCTTGATCTGCGTGCTGTCGATCATCAGCGGCGCATCCACCTGACGCACCACCCGCTTCACGATCTCGGCCATGTCGCTCACGTTGTCCCGACCTGCGTAATCGACGTTCAAGTCCAGAACGTGCGCGCCCTCACGCACCTGTTCACGCGCCAGCGAGATGATGTCGTCCCACGCTTCTTTCTCGAGCAGCGTCTTGAACGCGCGGCTGCCGCTCGCGTTCATCCGCTCGCCGACGATCAGGAATGAGTTATCCTGCCGGTAGTCCGTAACGCTGTACAAACTCGTCGCGCCCGGTTTCGGGCTGTTCTTTGCGATCGTGTACGCGGGGCGCGATCCCACCGCCTCCGACAGCAGCTTGATGTGCGCTGGCGTCGTGCCGCAGCAGCCACCGACGATGTTCACGCCCGCTTCTTCCACGAACTTCAGCATCGCCTCGACAAACGGCTGAGGCTTCAGGGGATACTCGGTCTTGCCCTCGTGCAGCACGGGCAGCCCGGCATTCGGCAGCACGCTCACACGCCGCTCTTCTCCATTCAGCGTCTTGCGCCCGCGGACGTTCGCCCAGTTCTTGCCAAGCCAGTGCACATGCTCCGCCATCTCCGTCGGGCCCGTGGCGCAGTTCAGCCCCAGCGAGGTAATCGGATACTGCGCGAGCGCCGCCGCCGCCGTCTCAATCGACGAACCGAGCAGCATCGTCCCCGTCGTCTCGATCGTCACGCTGCACAGGATCGGAATGTCCGCCGCCGTTTTCCCAACCTCATCTAGCGCCGCCAGGCATGCCTCGATCGCGCACTTCACCTGCAGCAGATCCTGGCTCGTCTCGATCATGAAGCAGTCGATCCCGCCCGCGATCATCCCGCGGCACTGCTCGCGATACGAATCAAACATCTCCGCCCAATGCGTATTCCCCAGCGTGATCAGCTTTGTCCCCGGCCCCATCGATCCCGCGACAAACCGCGGCTTGTCGCTTGTGCTGTGCTTGTCGCACGCCGCCCGCGCCACTTCCGCGCCGCGCTTCGACAGGTCGTAGCACTGGGGCGTGAGATCAAACTCGCTCAGCACCAGTTTGTTCGCGCCGAACGTGTCGGTCTCGACAACGTCCGCTCCCGCCTTCAGGTAGTCCTCATGGATGTCCTGAATGACGTCCGGCCGCGATTTGACCAGGATGTCGGTGCAGTTCTCACAGCCGCAGTAATCCGTCTCGACCGACAGGTTGCGCGAGTAGATCTGCGTCCCCATGCCGCCGTCAAAGACGAGGACGCGTTTGGACAGTTCCTGGAGAAAGCGGCTGGGCATTGCGGGTCCTTGGTTCCGGTAACTGGCAGTCAAACAAGCCGAGGCTGGGCCGGCCACCGACTATATCCATCCGTTCATCCGGATCAACGGATGAAGTGGGCCGGGAGGGAGTAGGGGGGCACGGCCGGGTCCCCGACTTGGCATCGGCAGCCTTGCAAGGTTTCCGGCGTCGAAAGCCGGGTGAAGTCCAAAAAGACAGCGGCCCGACACGATCGTGCCGGGCCGGTGGTTTGTTGACCTTTTCAAGATCAGGCGGAGGCAGCCGAATCGCCCTCGGCCTTGGATTCCGGAGCCGCAGCAGCGGGGGCCGCAACCACTTCCGGAGCAGGCTTGGGAGCGGGCTTCTTGGGCTTGCTCGCCGCGGCAGCTGCGCGAGCAGCCTTGTTCGACGCACGCTCTTCGGCAGCAGCCTTTTCGGCCGCGGCAATAGCAGCCTTGCGGTCGGCCTCTGCCTTTTCCTTCTGGCTGAAATAGCCAGTCGCGAACTTCTTCTGGAACTTTTCAACGCGGCCCGCCGAGTCAACAAACACGTTTTTTCCCGTGAAGAACGGGTGCGAACCCGACCACACTTCGACGTGCAGCTCCGGCACAGTCGCGCCAACGGTCATGACGACCTGGCCGTTGTGGTAGACGTTGCAGTTGTTGAAATAACGGGGATGGATGTCGTTCTTCATGGCGAACCTCGGCAGGAATGCGGCAGAGCCCGGTCCAAAGCCAACCGGCGGACCCGGGTCGAGATGATAGGCCGCCAGGCACTCACCGGCCCCCCGCAGCCCTGACTTTCTGGTGAATCCCCGACCCGCCGCCAGCAATCGGGCGAGGGCGTTTTCGGGGCCGAGCAGAAAATTCGGAATCCAAGCCTCGTCAAACCGCACCGACCCCGGCGCTTGACCGATGGTATTTCGTCGCTAGCCTTGTGCCCCCGTTCGGCGGCCGCCACCGAACGGAGAAATCTCGTTCCCCGATAGCTCAATGGTAGAGCGAGCGGCTGTTAACCGCTAGGTTCTAGGTTCGAGTCCTAGTCGGGGAGTTCTGAGAAAGGCCTCGTAAAGAGGCCGTTTCTCGTTAACGGTCTGGGCCTTTCGCCCACCGCGCGTATCTCTCGGGAATCGTGGCACTTCCTGATAGTCCACGATTTGCCGGGCGCTCTCGAATCCGAGACATCGCATCGCCGTTTCGGTCGCCACGCTGGGGTTCGGGGCCGAAAGTCTCTCCGCGCTCTCAAACGCCCGGGCGGGTCTGGTTACCGCGCTGCCGGGGTGAACGAGGGGTGAGATTCGGACCCTGCGCCGCTCTCCGACCGTTTCGCGTATTCAGAGGCAGGCGGCCCGCACCGGACGCGGGCCCCATTCCAGCATCAGGTGCGAAGCCGAGCGCCAAGCGCACGC